>NZ_JBFOCL010000029.1:0-2081 GCF_040907785.1 Aeromonas sp. s8 | reverse complement strand
ACCATCGGCCACGTTGACCACGGTAAAACCACCCTGACTGCAGCTATCACCAACGTGCTGGCCAAGCACTTCGGTGGTAAAGCTTTCGCCTTCGACCAGATCGACAAGGCACCGGAAGAGCGTGAGCGTGGTATCACCATCAACACCTCCCACGTAGAATACGACACCGCTACCCGCCACTACGCCCACGTAGATTGCCCGGGTCACGCCGACTACGTTAAAAACATGATCACCGGTGCTGCCCAGATGGACGGCGCGATCCTGGTAGTAGCAGCGACTGACGGCCCGATGCCGCAGACTCGTGAGCACATCCTGCTGGGTCGTCAGGTTGGTATCCCGTACATGATCGTGTTCATGAACAAGTGTGACATGGTTGATGACGAAGAGCTGCTCGAACTGGTAGAGATGGAAGTTCGTGAACTGCTGACCGAATACGACTTCCCGGGTGATGACCTGCCGGTAGTTCGCGGTTCCGCGCTGAAAGCGCTGGAAGGCGACGCTCAGTGGGAAGAGAAGATCATCGAGCTGGCTGGCCACCTGGATACCTACATCCCGGAGCCGGAGCGCGCGATTGACCAGCCGTTCCTGATGCCTATCGAAGACGTATTCTCTATCGCTGGCCGTGGTACCGTAGTTACCGGTCGTGTAGAGCGCGGTATCGTTAAAGTAGGTGAGACCGTAGAAATCGTTGGTATCAAAGATACCGTTTCTACCACCTGTACCGGTGTTGAAATGTTCCGCAAGCTGCTGGACGAAGGTCGTGCAGGTGAGAACATCGGCGCGCTGCTGCGTGGTGTTAAGCGTGAAGACGTAGAGCGTGGTCAGGTACTGGCCAAGCCGGGTTCTATCAAGCCGCACACCAAGTTCGAATCTGAAGTGTACGTACTGTCCAAAGAAGAAGGTGGCCGTCATACCCCGTTCTTCAAAGGCTACCGTCCGCAGTTCTACTTCCGTACTACCGACGTGACCGGTACCATCGAACTGCCGGAAGGCGTAGAGATGGTAATGCCGGGCGACAACATCAAAATGGTTGTTACCCTGATTGCTCCGATCGCAATGGACGACGGCCTGCGTTTCGCTATCCGTGAAGGTGGCCGTACCGTAGGTGCTGGTGTTGTAGCTAGCGTAATCGCCTAATCGATTCGTTATATACAAACATGAAAAGGGGTGGCTTCGGCCACCCCTTTTATTTTTGGGGCTATTTATGGCCTGTGAGATACTGGGCAAAACCATTGATAGAGGTAGTTTCCGTGAGCAACCCCGCCATTTTTCTGGATCGTGACGGTGTCATCAATGAAGACACTGGCTATGTCAGTCAGGTCGATGATTTCCATTTTCTGCCCGGAGTCATAGACGCCCTGCAGCTCCTCAAAAAGAAAGGCTATCTGCTGGTCGTCGTCACCAACCAGTCCGGAATCGCCCGCGGCTACTTCAGTGAAGATGACTTCATGAATTTGACTGAATGGATGGATTGGTCACTGGCTGATCGGAATGTGGATCTCGATGGCATCTACTTCTGCCCCCATCATCCGGATCACGGCGCCCCCTGTGATTGCCGCAAACCGGAACCAGGCATGCTGCTGTTGGCACAACAGGAACTGGGGATCGACATGAGTCGTTCCTATATGGTGGGTGACAAGCCCTCTGATCTGAAAGCTGCCGTCAATGCTGGTGTTGGTCACAAGATCATGGTCAGAACCGGTAAGCCGGTGACCGAAACGGGTAGTGCGCTGGCCGATGCTCTCTATGACAATCTGCACGATTTTGCTGTTGCGGTGCCTGCAGTGAGCTGATTTCGCCGGTTTAATATGCCAATTGGTGGCTTTGTGAGCGAACAAACAGCGAAAGCCATCTTTTTGCAATTATCTGCTTGCCAGAAAGAATCTGTTCCCTATAATGCCCCTCCATCGACAGGGCAAGCGGCAACGCAGAAAGCCAAGTCGATAACCTCGAAAAGCCTTTGAAAATAAGGCTTGACTCGAGAAAGCGGTTGAGTAGAATTCCACTCCCGCAGCAACACACTGTTGCGTCGCTCTTTAACAATTTGAATCAAGCAATCTGTGTGGGCACTCACAGCATCG
>NZ_JBFOCL010000028.1:0-140365 GCF_040907785.1 Aeromonas sp. s8 | reverse complement strand
TACCACGAATGCCGATTACGCTGCGCTGAGCGAGCATGCGTTACTTCCACTCTTTGTTATTAAGGCCACTATGATCCGCCCATTATTAATAACCGATTTGGATGCCGCCGTCGAGCTCTGGTATCAGGCATCGGTACAAGCCCACGACTTTATTCCCGCCGCCTTTTGGCATGAGCAACGGGCAGCGATGCGCGATATCTACCTGCCCGCCAGCAAGAGCTGGGGTTATGAGGAGGATGGACAGCTACTGGGCTTTATCTCCTGGTATCAGGGGTCTGTCGCCGCCCTGTTTATCTCCCCAGATCACCAATCACACGGGCTGGGTCGCCAACTGCTCGAACACCTAAAAGCCCAATATGATCGACTCGAGTTGACGGTCTACGCCGAAAATGAGCAGGCGCGGCGCTTCTATTCCCGCAACGGTTTCAAAGAGGGTGAGCAGCAGTTGTGCGAGCATAGCGGTCACCCCGAGCTGGTGATGCATTGGCAACGAGGATAAGCGGGTCGCCCATAGCGATGGCGAGCACGCTTTGCCTGTTTTGTGGCCGCCTTGAATGCCATGGCGGCATTCTCTACAATGACCCACTTTTTATTCATTTCGGGTTATATCGATGAGCGATACCAGCACCAAACCGGCTCTGCCGGATCACCTCTCCTGCAATCCCCGCAGCCCTCACTATGTGGCCGCCTGCTTCGAGCACCCGATCGGTATTCGCCTGAACGGCAAAGAGCGCACCGATGTCGAGGAGTACTGCATCAGCGAAGGTTGGGTGAAGACCCCCTCCCCCAAGGCGCTGGATCGCCGTGGTCAACCCATCCTGATCAAGCTCAAGGGCACCGTTGAAGCCTTCTACAGCTAATCAGCGCGCTGCTGCTTGATAAACAACAAGGCCACCCTCGCGGTGGCCTTGTTGTTTCCGGTATTGGTGCTGGCGTCAGCGCTAGCTAAGCGGCAGCCACCAGCCCACATTTCTCGCAGAGCGACTCTTATACCCCCAGCCGATCGCGCAGGGTGTACCAGGCGGCGCCCGCGGCGGTGAAGGGGATACGGAACAGGCGGCCACCCGGGAAGGGGTAGTGCGGCAGTTTGGCAAAGGCATCGAAGCGCTCCGCCTGACCGCTCAGCACCTCGGAGAGCAGTTTGCCCGCCAGATGGGTACAGGTGACGCCGTGGCCGCTGTAGCCCTGCATGTAGTAAATGTTGGGGCCGATGCGACCAAACTGCGGCAACCGTGACAGGGTGAGCAGGAAGTTGCCGGTCCAGGTGTACTCCACCTTGACGTCGGCCAGTTGCGGGAAGGTTTTCAGCATCTTGGGGATGATCAGCCGCTCGATATCCGCCGGATCCCGCGCCCCATAGACCACGCCGCCGCCATAGAGCAGCCGGTGATCGCCAGAGGTACGGTAGTAGTCGAGCAGGTAGTTGCAATCCTCCAGACAGTAGTTCTGCGGCAGCAGTGAACGGGCCCGCTCCTCTCCCAGTACCTCGGTGGCGATCACCTGGGTACCGCAGGGCATGCTCTTGCTGGCCAGTTCCGGCACCAGATTACCGAGGTAGGCATTGCCCGCCACCACCACAAAGCGCGCCTTCACCGCCCCCTTGGCGGTCTTGACCAGTGCGGGCTGACCCGGAGTGATGCTGGTGACGGCGGATTGTTCGAAGATCTGCCCACCCTGGATGCGGATCGCTTCCGCCTCCCCCAACGCCAGATTGAGCGGGTGAATATGGCCGCCGCTCTTGTCGAGCAGGGCGCCGACATAGCGATCGCTCGCGACCACCTCGCGCACCCCCTTGGCATCGAGCAGCTCCAGCTGGTCGTTGCCCCACTTCTGCCAGCGGGCGTATTGGGATTTGAGCTCGTGCAGCTGCTTCTCGGTCTCGGCGGCAAAGACGCCCCCCTCCTGCAGATCGCACTGGATGTTGTAGCGCTTGATCCGCTCGCGGATGATCTGTCCCCCCTCAAACAACATGGAACCGAGCAGCCTGGCCTGATCCGGCGGGCAGTTCGCTTCTATGGTGTCGATGTCGCGGCTGTAGGAGTTGACGATCTGGCCACCGTTGCGGCCGCTGGCGCCAAAGCCGACACGGGCGGCCTCCAGCACCACCACCTTGTAGCCCTTCTCTACCAGATGCAGCGCGCTGGAGAGGCCGGTATAACCCGCCCCGATGACGCAGACATCGCACTCCAGCTGTTCGGTCAATGTCGGGTAGGGCGCGTGTTTATTGGCACTGGCTGCGTAGTAACTGTTTACATGTTCGGTCATGATCCCTGTTTCCTTACCGGTTCGGTTGCCAAACTACTGTCAGGATTAAAAGCTCGCTGGGGTGTGGGCGCTGACGATGCGACAGGTCTCCCCCGACGGATTGCTGAAGCTGTGGGGCTCGCCGGTGTCGATCACATAGCTGTCGCCCGCCTCCAGCTGATAACTCTGGCCCGCCACCGTCAGGATCACCGACCCCTCCAGCACGGTGCCGACCTCTTCCCCCTGATGGGTCACCTGACCGCCGGTGTTGGTGCCGGGGGGATAGGTCTCCAGCATAAAGCCGAGCTGGCGGCGGTTGTTGCCGTTGTGCACCAGCTTGAGGGAGACCCCCTGGCTGCCCAGCTCGATCAGCTGATCAGCCTTGATCACCACCTCCGGAGTGCGGCTCTCCTCCTCGGCGAAGAAGCGCGACAGCGGCAGGCCATAGATGGTGAGCAGCTTTTGCAGGGAGGCGACCGAGGGGCTCACCTTGTCCTGCTCGATCATGCAGATGGCGCCATGAGTCAGGCCGCTCAACTCGGCCGCCCGCCGCTGGGAGAGCCCCAGCTGATGGCGTACCGCCGCCAGCCGTTCCCCCATGGTGCGCGCCCCGGCGTCAGTCCCGCTCAACAGTCGAGCCACGCTCTCCCGGCTCTGTGGCCCGCTCATGAAAGGCCCCCTGCTGCGCCATGTTTGCATCCTTGCATCATCAGCCTCTCCTGCTTGCGCGTGATCGCATCGGATCAAGCGCAGCCTGTTTACCCTGCTGGTTAAAATAGCCAACCAGCTTTCCCTTGCCGTTCACTATGTTACACAGCACAGCCGTTCATTATTTTGCACACCTGATTTACCATCCCCCGGTCGTCTGCCCACTTGCAGCCTGCAAGCGAACCGGAGAAAGCGCGCTACACAGCCCATTTTCTAGCATGGCGCCCCCCAGCAATTCAAATATATTTAACACTTGAAAAACATTTCAGCTCAAATTATGGTCTTCCTGTGCTTATTATTTTATACGGCAGCGGCGCAGGAAGGGTCGGCTCACTCCGGCAACCAGCTGCTCTGACCCACAATCGAGGCTTCTCATGTCAGGAACAACATCCCACTCCAGCTTGATCACATCCCGCGCCTATATAGATGGACAGTGGTGTGAGGCCGCCAGCGGCCGCACCTTCGAGGTCACTAACCCCGCCAGCGGTGCCGTCATTACCCAGGTGCCCGACATGGATGCCGAAGATACCCGCCGCGCCATCGCGGCCGCCCACGCGGCGCAACCCGCCTGGGCGGCATTGACTGCCAAGGAGCGCAGCAACAAGCTCTACGCCTGGTTTGCCGCCATCACAGCCCACAGCGACGAGCTGGCCCGCATCATGACCTGCGAGCAGGGCAAGCCGCTGGCGGAAGCCAAAGGGGAAGTGGCCTATGGCGCCAGCTTTATCCAGTGGTTCGCCGAAGAGGGCAAGCGCGCCTATGGCCGCACCATCCCGGGCTTTAGCGGCGATCGCCGGTTGGCCACCATCAAGCAGCCGGTGGGCGTGGTCGCCGCCATCACTCCGTGGAACTTCCCCATTGCCATGATCACCCGCAAGGCGGGCCCGGCTCTGGCCGCCGGTTGCACCATCGTCATCAAGCCTGCCGCCGAGACCCCGCTCTGCGCGCTGGCACTGGCGCTGCTTGCCGAGCAGGCGGGTATCCCCGCCGGTGTCATCAATATCGTCACCAGCCATCAGGCGAGCGCGGTGGGCAACGAGCTGTGCAGCAATCCGGTGGTGCGCAAGCTCTCCTTCACCGGCTCCACCCGCATCGGCAAACTGCTGATGCGCCAGTGCGCCGACACCATGAAGAAGCTGTCGCTGGAGCTGGGTGGCAACGCCCCCTTTATCGTCTTTGACGACGCCGACCTCGACGCCGCGGTGGCAGGGGCGCTCGCCTCCAAATACCGCAACGCCGGGCAGACCTGCGTCTGCGCCAACCGCATTCTGGTGCAGGCCAGTGTCTATGACGCCTTCGCCGAGAAGCTGACCGCCGCCGTTGCCGCCTTCAAGGTGGGAGATGGCATGGCAGAGGGCACCCAGATCGGCCCGCTCATCAACCCCGCCGCCGCCAGCAAGGTGGCCGATCTGGTGCAGCAATCGGCCGCCGCCGGTGCCGAAGTGCTGCTGGGGGGCGAAGCCCATCCCGCTGGCCCCCTCTTCTACCGCCCCACCATTCTGGGCAAGGTGGATAAAACCAACCCCATCCTGCAGGAGGAGATCTTCGGCCCGGTGGCCCCGCTGGTGCGCTTCGAGACAGAAGCCGAGGCCATCGCCATTGCCAACGACACCCCTTATGGCCTGGCCGCCTACTTCTATGGCCGCGATATCGCCCGGGTGTGGCGCGTCGCCGAGCAGCTGGAGTACGGCATGGTCGGCATCAACGAGGGGATCATCTCAACCGAGCTGGCTCCCTTTGGCGGCATCAAGGAGTCGGGGTTGGGCCGGGAGGGTGCCGCCGAGGGGCTGGAGGAGTATCTGGAGACCAAATACCTCTGCTTTGGCGCCATTCGCTAGGGCAGCAACAGAGAGACAAGGCGCCGCCGAACTGGCCCGATGGGCTGATCGGCGGTGATGGGCGCCAAAACGCCTGCCACATTTTCAGGGAATATCGGGGGCTGCGGCCCCTCAGGGAGGAAAGATGAGTCAGTCAGAATCAAACAAGGCGTGGCAAGCGCGCCGCGAAGCGGCCGTGGTCAACGGCGTTGGCACCCTGCTGCCGGTCTTTATCGACCGGGCGCAAAATGCCGAGCTGTGGGATGTGGAGGGCAACCGCTATATCGACTTTGCCTCCGGCATCGCCGTGCTCAACACCGGTCACAACCACCCCAAAGTGGTGGCGGCGGTGCGTGAACAGCTGGAAAAATTCAGCCACACCTGCTTTCAGGTTACCCCCTACCCCGGCTATATCGAGCTTGCCGAGAAGCTCAACGCCCTGGTGCCCGGCCCGACCCCGAAGCGCACCCTGTTTCTCTCCACCGGCGCCGAAGCGGTCGAGAACGCCATCAAGATTGCCCGCGCTCACACCGGTCGCAGCGGCACCATCGCCTTCAAGGGGGGCTTTCACGGCCGCACCATGATGGGGATGGCACTCACCGGCAAGGTGGTCCCCTACAAGACCGGCTTTGGCCCCTTCCCGGGGGAGGTCTACCACATCCCCTTCCCCGCCGACTATCTGGGGGTAAGTGAAGAGGATGCCCTGCACGCCCTCGAGCTCTGCTTCAGTGCAGATATCGAGCCGAGCCGGGTAGCCGCCATCATCATCGAACCGGTGCAGGGGGAAGGGGGCTTCTATCCCGCCTCCCCAAGCTTTATGCAGAAGCTGCGCAGCGTCTGCGACCAGCACGGCATTCTGCTGATCTGCGACGAGATCCAGAGCGGTTTTTGCCGCACCGGCAAAACCTTCGCCACCGAATATGCCGGCATCGAGCCGGACATCATGACGTTGGCCAAGAGTCTGGCGGGGGGCTTCCCTCTCTCGGCGGTGGTGGGCAAGGCAGAGATCATGAACGCAGCCAAGCCGGGTGGTCTGGGTGGCACCTATGCCGGTTCCCCCATCGCCTGCGCCGCTGCGCTGGCAGTCTTGCAGGTGATCGACGAGGAGAAACTTAACCAGAAAGCGCTGGATCAGGGGGAGCAGATCAAGGCGGGGCTGGAACGCATAGCCGAGCGTTTTGACTGCATAGGTCAAATTCGCGGCCCCGGTGCCATGGTGGCCATGGAGCTGGTGAAACGGCGTGATGCCAGCCAGCCCGATCCCGACCTCACCAAACGTCTGGTGGCCGAGGCGGGCAAACGCGGTCTGGTCCTGCTCTCATGCGGGGTGCGCGCAAATGTCATCCGTTTTCTCGCCCCCCTGACAGCCCCTGCGGCAGTGATTGACGAGGGGCTGCAACTCCTTGAAAAATCACTGGAGGCCGTGCTGGCCTGACCAGCAGGAAAGTGACCACTTACCTGTGCAAATAAATGCAATTTTGCCCCCTTTTTTTCTTGTCAAGGGGGCCCTGCAAATGCACAATGCGCCGCCACTGAAAGAACCGATGTAAAACAATGGCATCGGTTCTTTTTTAGACAGTGAACAAACCCATAAACGAGGCCGGATCACCCCCGGAAAAGATAGCGAGATTGGCAGCAGTCTCCCGACACCAAGTCTAGTGAGGAACAACATGGGGCATCTCAATGCTTTCCAACCGGCCATGGCCGGTGTGCGCCGCCCTGGCGCCCTTGATTCCCGGGCCTCTCTCCCGGTTTCGTTGATGGACCGTGCCACTCTGGCACTGCATGAGGAACATGCATAATGGCGGCCCAGCAGGTTGGTCTGAAAAAGACCCTCAAACTGTGGCAGGTCGTGGTTATGGGACTGGCGTACCTCACCCCCATGGCGGTGTTCGACACCTTCGGCATCGTTACCGAAATCACCGAAGGCCATGTGCCGACCGCCTACCTGTTTGCCCTCATCGGCATGCTGTTCACTGCCCTGAGCTACGGCCATCTGGTGCGCAAGTTCCCGTCAGCCGGCTCCGCCTATACCTATGCCCAGAAGGTGTTTCACCCCTACGTCGGCTTTATGGTGGGCTGGACCTCCCTGCTCGACTACATGTTCATGCCGATGATCAACATGCTGCTGGCCAAGATCTATCTGGAAGCCCTCTTCCCGAACGTGGAGCCCTGGACCTATATCTTCGGTCTGGCGGCGGTGATGACCGCCCTCAACCTGCGCGGCATCAAGCTGGTGGCCAACTTCAACAGCCTGATCGTGGTGATGCAGTTCAGCATCATCGCCATCTTCATCGGCCTGATCGCCTGGGGCGTTCACAATGGTGAAGGGTTGGGTACCGTGGCCAGCAGCCGTCCCTTCTTCTCCGAGCAGATCCAGGTGTCACCGCTGCTGATGGGGGCCTCCATCCTCTGTCTGTCGTTCCTCGGTTTTGACGCCATCAGTACCCTGTCGGAAGAGACCCCGGACGCGGATCGGGTGATCCCCCGCGCCATCGTGCTGACGGCGCTGATCGGCGGTGTGCTGTTCGTCACCACCTCCTACTTCCTGCAGCTCTACTTCCCGGACATCTCCCGCTTCCAGCATCCGGATGCGGTACTGCCGGAGATCGCCCTCTATGTCGGCGGCAAGCTGTTCCAGGCGGTGGTGCTGGTCTGCACCACAGTAGCGGTACTGGCCTCGGGGCTCGCCTCCCACGCTGGTGTATCGCGCCTGCTCTACGTGATGGGTCGTGATCGCGCCCTGCCCGCCCGCTTCTTCGGCTACATCCATCCGAAGTGGCAGACCCCGGCGTTCAACGTGCTGCTGGTCGGCCTGCTGGCCCTCTCTGCGGTGTCGCTGGATCTGGAGATGGCGCTGGCGCTGATCAACTTTGGCGCCCTGGTGGCCTTCACCTTCGTCAACCTGGCGGTGATTGCCCACTTCTATGTGAAGCTGGGCCGCAACAAGTGTCTCAAGGACCACCTGATGTATCTGCTGCTGCCGCTCTGTGGCGCCGCCTGCATCGGGGTACTGTGGCTCAACCTCGAGCCCTCCTCCTTCGAGCTGGGGCTGATCTGGGCGGCGCTGGGGGCCATCTACCTGTTCCTGCGCCTCACCGTGTTCCGCATCCCGCTGCATACCGCCGACAAGGTGGAGATCGCCCAGTAACCGCTGGCACCCCTCCCCCCGATAGCGAACAAGGAGCCTGCGGGCTCCTTGTTGTTTTTGCGGTGCGCTGGTGGCCAGCAGCACGGGTTGCCAGAAATGCGGTTTCTGCAGGAAGTGTGACTGATTTCAAATAACTACCCAGCCGGGCTGCTCGCCGTGCCATGGCCCGAGCCGCGTCGCCTTCTATCCTCAGTCATTAATGTGAATGGATATGCAGCCACTCTTTATCCACTTCAACCCCTCCCATCCCCCGCCAGCCGATAAGTTCGCTGGACTCGAGCCTGGGGGGACGCCGGCAAATATGATCAGGATCAATGTTGAGGCGCTATGCACCCTGCAGCCCCGATTTGCCGATTTTTCATACGCCATGACAGGGTTCTCTTCCCCCCCGAAAAAGGGGGAGCGGCTCGGGGACAGCTGCAGGGGGCGAGTGACCACTTACCTGCTCCGTGCGTATGCAAAAAAATGCGTTAATCCGCCCTTTTTTGCTTGTCAAGGGGGCTGACCGAATGCACAATACGCCGCCAATAAAGGACCGATGTTCACTGCGACATCGGTTTTTGTATTTTTGAAGTGCAGTACAAACCCACCACAAGAGGCCGGAACGTTTCCGGAAGTGATATTCGAGATTGCCAAACAATCTCCCGACGTTGAGAGGATAACAATGGGGCGTTTTAATGCTTTCCTGCCGGTACAGCCCGGTATGCGCCTCCCCGGCGCCCTTGATGTACAGGCTTGCGAATCCATCGTATCCCTGCGCTCGTTGCAAGCACGTGCTGCGGCACTGATTGAGGAGAAAGCGTAATGGCATCGCAAAACGCCAAGCTGCTCAAGACCCTTACCCTGACACAGGTGATTGTGATGGGTCTGGCCTATCTGACCCCCATGGCTGTCTTCGACACCTTCGCCATCGTCGGTGACATCACCGATGGCCGGGTCGCCACCGCCTATCTGCTGGCTCTGGGTGGCATCCTGCTCACCGCTTTCAGCTACGGACATCTGGTACGCAAGTTCCCCTCTGCGGGCTCTGCCTATACCTATGCCCAGAAGGTGTTCAACCCCTACGTCGGTTTCATGGTCGGCTGGTCATCCCTGCTCGACTACATGTTCATGCCGATGATCAACATCCTGCTGGCCAAGATCTACCTGACCGCCATGTTCCCGGGCGTTGAGCCCTGGGTGTTCATCTTCGGTCTGGTGACCGTGATGACCTTCCTGAACCTGCGTGGCATCAATCTGGTCGCCAACTTCAATGGTCTGATCGTGGTGATCCAGCTGGCCATCATCACCCTCTTTATCGGCCTGATGGCGTGGGGCATCTACCACGGTGAAGGGGCTGGCACCCTGATGAGCAGCCGTCCGTTCCACTTCGAGTCAGCACAGCTGGTACCGCTCTTTACCGGTGCGACCATCCTCTGCTTCTCGTTCCTGGGCTTTGACGGTCTGAGTTCCCTCTCTGAAGAGACTCCGAACGCTGGCAAGGTGATCCCCAAGGCGATCGTGCTGACGGCCCTTATCGGCGGCATCATCTTCGTGGTGGTCTCCTACTGCCTGCAGCTCTACTTCCCGAGCCTTGCCCGCTTCCAGCATCCGGATGCGGTACTGCCGGAGATCGCCCTCTACGTTGGCGGCACCTTCTTCCAGTCCGTGGTGCTGGTCTGCACCACGGTCGCGGTACTGGCCTCCGGCATGGCGGCTCACGCCGGTGTGTCGCGCATCCTCTACGTGATGGGGCGTGACCGCATGATCCCGGAGCGGGTGTTTGGCTACATCCACCCGAAATACCGTACTCCGGCCATCAACGTGCTGATGGTGGGCGGTCTGGCCCTCTCCGCCGTGTCGTTTGATCTGGATACCGCGCTGGCGCTGGTCAACTTCGGCGCTCTGGTGGCGTTCAGCTTCGTCAACCTGTCGGTGATCGGTCAGTTCTGGGTGCGCGAGAAGCGCAACAAGACCCTCAAGGATCACGTCATCTACCTGTTGATGCCGTTGCTCGGTGCCGCCACCATCGGTGCTCTGTGGATCAACCTGGAGCAGAGCTCGCTGGAGCTGGGTCTGATCTGGGCGGGCCTCGGTGCAACCTATCTGTTCCTGCGTCTGGCGGTGTTCCGCATCCCGTTCCGTCAGTACGAGGAAGCGGCTGACGCCTGATCCTTTGCGGATAACGGATAGACAGAAGGGGAGCCACGGCTCCCCTTCTTGCTATTTGACGGGCTGAATATGGGGCTCGACTATTGCCACTCTCCCGCACTTGCTTGGTCGGCAAGGAACAGACAGGGCGGATGGCGTCACCAGCCATATCTCTCGCCATCCCCATCATCTATTGGCGAACAAACCACCAACGCAAGTCATAAAACCATCATAAAAGTGTCACCTTGTCATATTTCTGTCATTAACCACTGATTAAATGCGCGGGTCATCAACAACCCAAGACGGAACGACCGTCTCAAGAGGCTTTATGCAACACCATCACTCCTTGTCACAGCCGCCCGCGACCCGCGCCCTGTTCAACTGGATGAGTGTCATCGTACTGGTCTACCTGATCCTGGTTGCCGTGGGCGCCATCTCCCACGGCTTCAAAGATTTTTCCGGCGGTGCCGAGGGCGCAGCCCAGATCTTCGCCTTTGCCAACAACCCCTTTGTCGCGCTGCTGCTGGGTATTCTCGCTACCGCGCTGGTGCAATCCTCCAGCACCGTCACCTCGGTGATCGTCGGTCTGGTGGCTGGCGGCCTGCCCATCAGCATGGCCATCCCCATGGTCATGGGTGCCAACCTCGGCACCACCATCACCAACACCATCGTCTCCATGGGCCATGTGCGGGATCGCGCCGAGTTCCGCCGCGCCTTCGCCGCCGCCACCGTGCACGACTTTTTCAACCTGCTGGCGGTGTTCATCTTCCTGCCGCTGGAACTGATGTTCGGCCTGCTGCAACATAGCGCCGAGTGGCTGGCCAACCTGCTGGTAGGCTCCGCCAACATGTCGATGAAGGGCATGGATTTCATGAAGCCGCTGACCGCACCGGCCCAGCAGCTGATTGACAGCGCTGTCGCCTTCCTGCCGGGCAAGGGCGCCGCCATCGCGACCATCATCATCGGTATCCTGCTGATCCTCGCTTGCGTCACTTATCTGGGCAAAGTGCTGCAACAGGTACTGGTTGGCCGTGCCAAAGAGGTGCTGCACAAGGCGCTGGGCCGTGGCCCGCTGACCGGCATTACCTCCGGTGCGCTGGTGACCATCATGGTGCAATCCTCCTCCACCACCACCAGCCTGATGATCCCGCTGGCCGGCGGCGGCGTGTTCAGCACCCGTCAGCTCTACCCCTTCACCCTGGGGGCCAATATCGGCACCACCATCACCGCCCTGCTGGCTGCCACCGCCATCAGCGGAGCCGGTGCCCAGCTGGCCCTGACCATCGCGCTGGTCCACGTGCTGTTCAACCTCTTTGCCGTGGTCATCATCTATGGCATCCCCTTCCTGCGCGACCTGCCGGTGCGCGCCGCCGAGGGGCTGGCCCGGGTCGGCAGCGAGAACAAACTGCTGGCTCTGGGTTATGTGACGGGTCTCTTCTTCGCCCTGCCCGCCCTGATGATGGTGGCCGCCAAGTAAGCGCCGCCGCCATGACGAGGGGCGAGTCACCGACTCGCCCCTTTTTGCGTCTGCGTCTCCGAGCTTTGCCTGCCCGCTCACATCCTCCCGCCCTGTGGCTCGCCATCAGGGGCTGTGCGCGATAAGATGGCGCCCTCATTGCACTTTTTACATTTCATGGAACAGGAAAAACCGATGAAATTCATACTGATCGCGCTGCTCATCGCCGGTGTGGCCTACTACTTCTACTCCAGCAGCAACAACAAGAAGCTGGCGGCCGACAACGTGCGGATTGGCGCCGAGTTCCTCGCCAGCAACAAGGAGAAGCCGCTGGTGACCACCACCGCCTCCGGCCTGCAGTACGAAGTGCTGACCCCAGGCACCGGCACCGTTCACCCCACCGCCACCAGCAAGGTGAAGGTGCACTACGAGGGCAAGCTGCTGGACGGCACCGTCTTTGACAGCTCGGTCGCCCGTGGCGAGCCCATCGAGTTTGGCCTCAATCAGGTGATTGCCGGCTGGACTGAAGGGGTGCAACTGATGGTGGAAGGTGAGAAGACCCGTTTCTACATCCCCGCCAACCTCGCCTACGGCGACCGCGCCGCAGGCAAAATCCCGCCGGGATCCGTGCTGATTTTTGACGTAGAGCTGCTGGGTATCCAGTAACTGCGCAGGATGCTCCAGTGGCAATATCCCACTGCGCGCCCGTGCCGATCTTTGACGTGGAGCTGTTGGGTATCCAGTAAGTGCTCCGTCACGCTCCATCAACAACAAGGCCAGCATTATGCTGGCCTTGTTGTTATGGGAACCTTACTCCCCCTTGGCGATCCCTTCCCGGCGCGGATCCGCTGCGCCAAACCAGCCGCCAGCGTTTCGCTCAACCCCCTGCAGGCCGGAAGTTTGTTCATTTAGCACCACCTCGTGTCCCCTCTCCTTCAATCCCTCGACCACCGACATGGGGGTGCGCCCCGCTTCCAGCTCGGTGGGGCCGTTGCGGCTGCCAAAGTTGGGCAGGTTGATGGCCTGTTGCAGGTTCAGGCCCCAATCCTGAGTGCCGAGCAGGGTCTTGCCCACGTAGTTGATGATGGCGGAGCCCCCCGGCGAGCCCAGCGTCATGGTCAGCTCGCCGCTTGGCTTGTCAAACACCAGCAGGGGTGACATGGAGGAGCGGGGCCGCTTGCCCGGCTCCACCCGGTTTGCCACCGGCAGACCGGCAGCATCCACCGAGGTGAAGGAGAAATCGGTGAGCTGGTTGTTGAGCAGGTAGCCGTTGACCATCTGACGCGATCCGAAACCATCCTCGATGGAGCTGGTCATGGAGATAGCCATCCCCGCCTTGTCGACGATCGAGACATGGCTGGTAGAGGGGAGTTCCGGAGTCGCATCCTGGCCCCGCGCCAGCGCCAGTGGCGGCGTACCGGGCTTGGCAATCCCCATGGAGTGCTGACCGACAAGTTTGCCGCGCTCGGCCAGATAGCCCTTGTCCAGCAACCCCTGCACCGGCACGCTGACAAAATCGCTGTCGGCGACGTACTGGTTGCGATCGGCGAAGGCGAGACGCGCCGCTTCGCTGTAGAGGTGGATAGCCTCGCTGGAAGCTGCCAGTCCCCCCTCCTTCGTGGTGATCGGCTTGAGGGCCGCCATATCACGGCTCTCCAGCATGCCGAAGATCTGGCCGAGTGCCAGGGTGCCGGACGAGGGAGTGGGAAAGCCGCAGATCTTGCTCTGGCGATAGTCAAAACAGAGGCCATCACGCACTTTGGCCTGATAGCTGGCCAGATCGGTGGCCGCCAGAACCCCGGGATTGGTGGGATGCTGGCGAACCTTGGCCACCATGGCATCCGCCAGTGGCCCCTGATAAAAGGCATCCGCCCCCTCTGTAGCCAGAGTGCGCAGCACCTTGGCCAGCGCCGGGTTGGTCAGCTGGGTACCCGCCGTTTTGGGGCTGCCATCCGCCTGATAGAAGTAGGCTCGCGCCTGCGGATCCCGTGCCAGATAGGGATCCCTAGCCAGCAATGTGGCCAGCCGTGGACTAATCACAAATCCTTGTTCTGCCAGCGTGATGGCAGGCTCGAACAGCGCAGCCCAGGGCAACTTGCCATAACGCTGATGGGCCAGTGCCAGCGCGCGCAGGGTACCGGGAACGCCGACCGAGCGGCCCCCGACCACCCCGTCATAAAACGCCAGCGGCTTGCCATCTTGCATAAACAGCTGGTCGGTGGCAGCGGCCGGCGCCGTCTCGCGACCATCCACCGCACTCACCTTGCGGCCATCCCACACCAGCAGCAGGGTCCCGCCACCGATCCCGGAGGATTGCGGCTCCACCAGCGTCAATACCAGCTGCACCGCAATGGCGGCATCGACGGCACTGCCACCGGCCTTGATGATCTGGTAGCCCGCATCCACCGCCAGCGGGTTGGCGGCCGCCACCATGAAGTCATGGCCCTGCCAGCCCTGTTTGTCGGTCCAGCCACTGGCGGCTTCCGGCGCGATCAGGGTCTGGGCTGGCGGGGTGTAGTGAAAGCCGTTGTCACTGGCACAACCGGCCAGCAGGGCAAGGGCGATAGCCAGCCCCAGAGGTTTGCGCAACATGACACTCTCCTTGTCTGTTTTATGACCATAAAGAGGGACTATGTCACGATTGGCGCTGACAGCTCAAGTTATTGAACAAGATCAATATCTTACTTATCTATCAATAATGGCTATCCGCAATAGATATAAAAAAACCGCCCGAAGGCGGCTTTTACGATGGGATGGCAGAGGCCAAACAGGCGCAAGTCCGGTTAGATGGACTGCTCTTCGCCACCCAGGGCGGCAAACAGCGCCGGGATAAACTGGGACAGCTCGGCGGTGACCAGCGCGAAGTCCGCATCCAGACGGGCGGCCGGATCTTCGCTGGTGACGTCGTCGTTCTGTTCGCGCAGCTCTTCGCTGAATTTCAGACGCTTGATAGAGAGATCATCCCCCAGCACGAAGCTGACGGTCTCGCCCCAGTTGAGGGCCAGCTTGGTCACCAGCTTGTCATTGGCCAGGTGGTTCTTGATTTCATCCGTCATCAGATCCTGCTGCTTGCAGCGGATGATACCGCCGTGCTCCATGGCACTGCGCAGCTCGGCTTCGTCTTCCAGCGTGAAGGAGGCGGGCAGGTTGCCCTCGTTCAACCACTCGGTCATGGTGATCTCGGGCGGGTTCTTGAGAGCCACCGGCACCACTGGCAGAGAGCCGATGGATTTGCGCAGCAGCGCCAGCAGGTCGTCCGCCTTCTTGGCAGAACCTGCATCCACCACCATCAAATTGTCGGCCGGATTGATCCAGGCGAAGGTCTGGCTGGTACGACTGAAGGCACGGGGCAGCAAGGTGTGGAGGATCTCCTCTTTCAACGCCTCCTTCTCTTTCTTCTTGAGGGCACGCCCCTGCTCGAACTCGATCGCCTCTACCTTCTCGGCCAGCATCTCCTTGACCACGGTACCGGGCAGCATCTTCTCCTCTTTGCGGGCGCAGATGAGGATGTGGCCGGAGGCAGAGTGGGTCAGGGTTGAGCCGAATTTGCCAAGGGGCTTGACCCACCCGAAACGGGAGATGTCCTGACTGCCGCAAGGGGTGAAGGCACAGGCTTCCAGCTGGGTTTCCAGCTGATCCACGGTCAGGTCAAAGGGGCGGGTAAAGCGATAAATCTGCAGGTTTTTAAACCACATGGCGTCCTCGGTCTCTAGATTGTCCGGCGGGCATTGTACTAGAGAGGCGCTTTGTGATCAGCCAATCATTCTCGCTAAATAAAGGGCGATCGACCTCACAGGGTCTCATTTATGTCACCAGTTTGTTCATCAAGTTCTCCTAGACTGCGAAAGTAAATTGTTAATAAGGATGAAGGTATGTTGCGGCCCAGTCGCCCGGAAGACATGGAAGAGATCGTCGAAATCTGGTTGCTGGCCTCCCTGCAGGCCCACGATTTCGTCGATGCCTCCTGCTGGTGGCAGGCCCAGGAGGATCTGCGTACCCGCTATCTCGATCGCGCCGCCATCTGGGTGTTCGAGGAGCGTGGCGATCTGCTCGGTTTCATGGCGATGGTGGACAACTATCTCGCCGCCCTCTTCGTACGCCCCGACCGTCAGGGCCGCGGCGTTGGCCATGCCCTCTTGCAGGAGGCCAAGCGTCAGGGGGCGTCACTCCACGCCCGGGTCTTTGTCGAGAATGATCAGGCGGTGCGTTTCTATCGCCGCCACGGCTTCGTTATCGAGGCCGAGGAGTCCGATCCCCTTACCGGCCACCCCCAATACCGGATGTGCTGCGAACCTGCCTGAATCGATGCCAGCCCCCTGTTTTACTTGAAAAAAGCACGGGGCATCCTCATCTTGTCTCCATCGGGTGCCACAGGCACCGTCCCTGCAACCGGGCTGCTTTCCAATGAAAATCCTCCATACCGCCGACTGGCATCTTGGCCATCAACTCCATGGTCATGACCGCCGTTTTGAACACGATGCCTTCCTCGACTGGCTGAGCGACACCCTCAAGGCGCGCGAGATCGACGCCCTGCTGGTGGCGGGCGATCTGTTTGATACCGCCAACCCCCCCGCCAGTGCCTGGCAACAGCTCTACCGTTTTCTTGCGCGGCTGCGCGCCGAGATGCCCCACCTCAACATGGTGCTGATCGGCGGCAACCACGACTCCCCCTCCAAGCTCGATGCCCCACACGAACTGCTGCGCGCCTTTGATCTGCATCTGGTGGGCAGCATCAGCCGCGACAGTGAGGGCAAGCTCGAGACCGACCGCCTGCTGGTACCGCTGCAAGACCGGGAGGGCAACATTGCCGCCTGGTGTGCCGCCGTGCCGTTCCTGCGCAGCAGCTATCTGCGGGTGGAACAGCTGGCTGAGGGGCAGGACAGACTGATCGAAGGGGTTCGACAGGTCTACGCCGAGGTGCTGGCCGAAGGGCGCGCTCGCTGCGGGGAGGCGCTGCCGCTCATCGCCATGGGCCACGCCTATCTGGCGGCGGGCCAGCTCTCGGAGCTGTCGGAGCGGCGGGTGCTTGGCGGCAACCAGCACGCCCTGCCCGCCGAACTCTTTGCCGGTGCAGACTACACGGCGCTCGGCCACCTCCATCTGGCCCAGAGCCCGGCCGAGGGGGTGCACTACAGCGGCTCGCCGCTGCCGCTTTCGCTCGCCGAAGCCAACTACAACCATCAGGTGCTGGAAGTGACCTTTGCAGAAGACAAACTGACCGGATTGGAGCGGATCCCGGTGCCCCGCGCGGTGGAGATGATCCGCCTGCCCCAGAGCACCCTCGACGACGCACTCAAAGCCATCGCTTCGCTCGAGCTGCCTGCTTGTCCACAAGAGGCACAACCTTTCCTCGAAGTGCGACTGCTGCTGCCCAAGCCCGAGGCCCGCATCCGCGAACGGATTCTCGCCGCCATCGCAGACAAACCGGTGCGTCTGGCCCGCATCAGCACCCAGTATCAGGGCTCGGGCGAAGGGCTGGCCGATGGTCGCGAGCGGCGCAGGCTCGATGAGCTCTCCCCCACCGAGGTGTTTCGCCTCTGCTATCAGCGCCAGTTTGAAGGGGAGCCCGAGGCTGGGCTGGTTGCCTCGTTTGAAGAGATCCTGGAGCAGGTGAAGGAGTCAAACCAATGAAAATCTTGTCTCTGTCAGGTGAGAATCTGGCCAGTCTGACCGGCCCCTTCACCATCGACTTTACCAGGGGGGCGCTCGGCGCCGCCGGTCTGTTTGCCATCACCGGCAATACCGGCGCGGGCAAGAGCACATTGCTCGATGCCATTTGTCTGGCCTTATACGACGAGATGCCGCGCTTTATCGCCAATCGCAAGAACGTGGCCGAAGTGGGCCGCATGGATGATGAAGAGAAGCTCAAGGCCAACGACGTGCGCGGCATCCTCAGTCGCGGCCACGCCAGCGGTTTTGCCGAGGTGCAGTTTCGTGGCTGCGATGGTCGCATCTGGCTGGCCCGCTGGGCGGTGCGCCGGGCGCGAAACCGCTCGGAGGGGCGTTTTCAGGCGCAGGAGCGAACCCTGACCGATGTGGAGTCCGGGCAGGTCTTCTCCGGCAGCAAGCGGGAGCTGCAGGATCGCATCGACGAGCTGGTGGGACTCTCCTGGGAGCAGTTTCGCCGCGCGGTGATCCTGCCGCAGGGGGAGTTTGCTGCCTTCCTCAAATCGGACGCCAACGAGCGCTCCGCCCTGCTCGAACGGATGACCGGCACCGAGCTCTACTCCGCCATCTCCATCCAGACCTATGAACGGGCGCGCGAAGAGCAGCAGAAGCTGGCCACCATCGCCCAGCGCCTCGGCGACGTGGCGCTGATGGACGAGGCAACCCGCGAGCATTGGGTAAGCCAGCAGGTGAGCCTCTCCACCACCCTCAAGCACGAGCAGCAACAGCAGCTGCTGATGCAGGACTTGCGCGACCTCAACAGCCGCATTGCCGCCCAGCTGCAGGGCTGCGCCGAGGGACAGGCGGCGCTCGATGCCGCCCTGCAGGCCCACGGCGCCGCGGCCCCCGAGCGCGAGGAGTTCGCTCGTGCCGAACAGGCCCAGGTGGCCCGAGCAGATCACGACGAGCTGGCCCGCCTCACCCTTGAGGTACAGCAGCAGGAGAAGGTGATCGCCGAGCTGGGGCCGGAGCTGGCCAAACTCGAGGAGCAGACCCAGCAGAGCGCGCTGACCGAGCAGCAGCTGCTGGCGGAGAAGATCGCCGCCGAACGGGAATGGGGCGCCCTGCAACCCGAACTCAAGCGGGCACAAGAGCTCGATACCCGCATCAGGGAGAAAGTGCAGCAGTTGCAGAAGATCCAGCAGGAGGGGGCACAGGAGCGAGAAGTGCAACTCACGCTGGAGCAGGGCTGGCGCGAGCAAAGCCGACAGGTGGAGCTGCTCAAGCAGCAGCACCAGCAGTGGGGCCTTTGGCTCGAAGAGCACAAGGAGCTGGCACCGGTGGCCCGCCAGTGGCAGCCCCTGCTCACCGCCATGCAGGATTGGGCCGAGGATGCCGACAAGCTGCAACAGCTGCTCACCCTGCGGGATCACAAGCTGCGCGCCCTGCAGCAGTTGCAGCGCCAGCTGGAGCAAGGCCAGCAGGAGCGAGACTACTGGCAACATGAACAAGCTCGGCTGCAACAGCAACAGAACGAGTTGCAGGAGCAGCAGTGGGAGAGCCGCCTCGCCAAGGCGCAGGAGCAGTGGCAGCAGAAGACTGAACAACTGGGTCAGCTGCGCCAGCTGCTGGAGCTGGCCGATTATGGCCGCAACCACGGCGAGCAGCATGGCCGCTTGCAGCAGGAGATTGCCCAGCTGGAGCAAGCGCTGGGCAAGCTAGCCACCCTTGGCGAAGAGCTGGCCCCCGCCCGCGAGCGGCTCGCCCTGCAGCGGGATGAAGCGCGCCACGCGCTGGAGCAGTCCCGCGCCATCGCCAGCTTCGAGCAGTATCGCCATATCCTGAGCGATGGCGAACCTTGCCCGCTGTGCGGTTCCGGGGAGCACCCCTACAGCCAGAGCCAGCCACAGGTGGCTGGCATTCTTGGTCAACTGGCGGAACGGACCCGCAGTCTGGAGCTGGAGTGGGAGCGGCTCAACCATCAGTACATTCAGTGCGAGAGCGAGCGTCAGGAGCTGGCCCGCCAGCTGGCGGTGCGTCAGCAACATCTGCCGGAGCTGGAAACCCGCGCCGAGCAGCTGACCCAGCGCTGGCAACAGCTGGGGGGCGATACCCTGCTGGGCCATCCGCTGCCGCTGCGCCAGAGCCCCATTGAGTGGAACGAGCTGATGAGCACCCTGCTTGGCCGTGGTCAGGCGCTGGAGCAAGGGTTGGCCCAGAGCCAGCAGCAGCTGCGTCAGGCCCAGCTTGGCCAACAACAGCTGCAAGGGGTGCGTCAACAACTGAGCCAACTGGCTGCCCAGCACCAGCAGTTTGACCAGCAGTGGCAAGAGGCCGACCGCCAGCGCATCGCACTGGAAGGGGAAGTGAAGGGGATGGGCGAGCAGGAGGCGACCCTGCGCCAGCGCCTTGAGCAAGGCGCCCACCGCCTCGACGAGCAGATGGGCGGCCAACCGTGGCGCCAATGGCTCGGCAGCCAGCAGTGGCACGAGTGGCAGCGAGCCTGCGAAGCCTGGCTGCACGGCCAGAGCGAGTGGGAGCGTCTGGCCAGCGAGATCGCCAGCCTAACCCCGGCACTAAGTGCGCAGGAGGCACGCCTGCAGACCCAGCGCGAGCTGCTGCACAAACTCGAGCGGGACTACAAGGAGCACGAACAGCAACGGCAGGGGCTGCTCACCAGCCGCAGCGGTTGTCTCGGTGGCGAGGAGATCCCGCTGGTCGAGAGCCGCTGGCAACAGCGGCTGCAACAACTCGCCAGCGAACTGGAGCTGATGCAAAGCGGCGGCCGTGCTCTGCGGGAGCGGCAGACTGAACTCAAGACCCGCCTCACCCATGTGGAGCAGGAAAAGCAGACCAGCAGCCGCCGCAAGCGGGAGGTGCTAGGCCGCTGGGCCGCCCACGCCAGTACCCTTGGCATCGCCGAGTACGACCTTCGCCGCCTGCTCGCCATCAGCCCCGATGAACTCAAGGCTCGCCGCTCTGCCCTGCAAGGGTTGGAAGATGCCCTTGGCGAGGCGCGCACCCGCCTTGCCGAGCGGCAACGGGCGCTGGCACTGGAGGAGAGCAAGCGGGATCGCTATCGCGAGCATCACCCCGAGCTGGCTGCCCTGCCGGATGCAGAGCTGAGCGAGCAGCTGGTGGCGCTCGATGCCCGCTGTCGCGCCCTTGAAGAGCAGCTGTTCGAGTGCAAGAGCAAGCTGGCACAGGCCGAAGCAGCCGCTCTCAAGGCAGGCAGCCTGCAACAGGAGCTGGCCGCCCAGCAGGCGGTGGCCGACCACTGGCAGCAGCTGTGCGATCTGATCGGGCAGGCCAACGGCGCCAAGTTCCGCACCTTCGCCCAGAGCCTCACCCTCGAGCGTCTGCTGCTGGAGGCCAACGCCCAGCTCGCCGAGCTATCGCCGCGCTACCGGCTGGAGCGGGTACCCGGCACCGATCTGGCGCTACAAGTGGTGGATCTCGACATGGGGGACGAGGTGCGTTCGGTGGACTCCCTCTCCGGTGGCGAGAGTTTTCTGGTGTCGCTGGCGCTGGCGCTGGCCCTCTCCAGCCTCTCGTCACGGCAGACCCAGGTCGAGTCGCTGTTTATTGACGAAGGGTTTGGCACGCTCGATCCAGACAGTCTGGATCTGGCGCTTTCCAGCCTCGACTCCCTGCAGGCCGCCGGTCGCCAGATCGGGGTCATCTCCCACGTCCAGACGCTGGTGGAGCGGATCGGCGTGCAGATCAGGATCGAAGCCCTCGGCGGTGGCGAGAGCCGGGTAGTGGTCCCCTGAGTAGCATCAGCTCAATCACCAGTACCATCGGCTAAATCACTACACCGTAAATAACAAGACCCCGCCAATTGGCGGGGTCTTGTTGAGAGGCTATCAGCCGAAGCGGTAGGCGCCCATATAGAGGCTGCCGCCATCCCAGCTCTCGTGCAGCCGGGTCGGTGCCACACCATCGGCCGCCCCCAACGCCACAAAGAGCGGGCGCAGGTGGTCATCGTGGGGATGGGACTCCACTGCTCCGGGAGCCAGCCGACGATAATCGAGCAGCGCCAGCCGATCCTCGTCGGCCATCTTCTGCTCCAGCCAGTCGACAAACTGGCTGGCCCACTCCGGCACTGGCGAGCCTTCCGGTGCCAGCGCCCGCAGGTTGTGGGTAATGGCGCCAGAGGCGAGGATGCCAATCCCCTGACTGCGCAGCGCCCCCAATACCTCTCCCAGTTGCCACAACTGGGCCGGGGTGAAGCTGGCGGGAATGGAGATCTGCACCAGCGGGATCTCGCTGTTTGGGTCGATCAGGGAGAGCGGCGACCAGACCCCGTGATCCAGCTCGCGCCGCACCGGGGTGGCGGTCAGTCCGGCCAGTGCCAGCTGGTCGCTCACCCCTTGTTGCAGCCACTCGGGGCTGCTGGCAGGCCAGCGCATCCGGTAGAGGGGCTCGGGAAAGCCGTAAAAGTCGTACATCAAGGCCGGTTTGGGCTCGACGTTGATCTGCAGCTCGCGGCTGAACCAGTGGGCGGAGATGACCACCAGCCCCTTGAGCTCACCCAGACGCAGGGTTCGCAGAAAGCGGGTGGCGGGTTGCTCACGCAGCACCAGATCCGGTGCGCCGTGAGAGATAAACCAGACGGGGGCGAGGGACATAAAGCAGACTCCAACAAAGTATCAGGGCGCGATACCAGAGGGGATATCGCTGTTGGAATCGATTATCCCCCTGCCATTAAAGGTGAACAATCCAGCAAGATAGATAAGAACTGTCAACCAATGGTTGATAATTTCACGCCTTCACGACAGGTAATCGGCAATAGATATCAAGGCTGCGGCGCATCCGGCAGCGGTCGGGCTGCACGAAGCGCCATCCGGGTCGCTGCACTGTGATCCTGCCACTCTCGCCACGCCAATCCCTCGGCGGCCGCCTCCCCTTTCACTGGGAGGGAGAAAATCGCCAGCAGTCGCGCATTATCAGGCCAGTAGCGGGCTGGCAGTGTCTGAACCAGCAGCAGGGCGGCGCCCAGCAAGAGCAGAGCCCATCCGGTTTCATGGCTGTTTTTCATCCCGGCCTCCTTCACCCGTGCGCCAATGAACTAACATTTTTGCGCAAGCCGGTGACAAGACGGTGACAGCGGACGGGTGGTCATTTTACAACATCTGAACCTCAACCCGGCCAAACAACCACAGATGGCAACATTTGTATCCCTTCAGCCCGAACCTGTGGCCGTATGCTCTAAAATGTGACTCACAGGAAAACGTTATCCCTGAAAAGAAAACGTTATCTGGTCAAAACGTTGTTTCTGGATCATAAAAAGATTCCAAAAACTGGTGTATATTGCTCGGCGGAAATTCCTTAACCATGAAGATTGACATGAAAAAGACCAAAATTGTCTGCACCATCGGTCCGAAGACCGAATCCAAAGAAATGCTGGCCAAAATGCTGGACGCCGGCATGAACGTCATGCGCCTGAACTTCTCCCACGGTGACTACGCCGAGCACGGCAGCCGCATCAGCAACCTGCGCGCTGTAATGGCCGAGACCGGCAAGCACGCAGCTATCCTGCTGGACACCAAGGGTCCGGAAATCCGTACCATGAAGCTGGAAGGCGGCAACGACGTCGCGCTGGTCGCTGGCCAGACTTTCACCTTCACCACCGACCAGACCGTGGTTGGCAACAAAGACAAAGTGGCCGTGACCTATGCAGGTTTCGCCAACGATCTGCGCGTCGGCAACCGCATCCTGGTTGATGACGGCCTGATCGGTCTGGACGTTATCGAAATCACCGAGCGCGAAGTTATCTGTAAAGTGCTGAACAACGGTGACCTGGGCGAGAACAAAGGCGTTAACCTGCCGGGCGTCTCCATCAAGCTGCCGGCCCTGGCCGAGAAAGACAAGCGCGACCTGATCTTCGGTTGCGAGCAAGGCGTTGATTTCGTTGCGGCTTCTTTCATCCGCAAGAAAGAAGACGTTCTGGAAATCCGTGAGCACCTGAAAGCCCACGGTGGCGAGAACATCCAGATCATCTCCAAGATCGAAAACCAGGAAGGTCTGGACAACTTCGACGAGATCCTGGCTGTTTCCGACGGCATCATGGTTGCTCGTGGCGACATGGGTGTAGAGATCCCGGTTGAAGAAGTTATCTTCGCCCAGAAGATGATCATCGCCAAGTGCAACAAAGCCCGCAAAGTGGTTATCACTGCCACCCAGATGCTGGACTCCATGATCAAGAACCCGCGTCCGACCCGCGCCGAAGCTGGTGACGTGGCCAACGCCATCCTGGACGGTACCGACGCAGTGATGCTGTCCGGTGAATCCGCCAAGGGTAAGTACCCGCTGGAAGCCGTGACCATCATGGCCACCATCTGCGAGCGTACCGATGCCGTGATGCCGTCCAACCTGTCTGCAGCCAACGACAGCAACAAGCTGCGCATCACCGAAGCCGTATGTAAAGGCGCCGTAGAGACCTCCGAGAAGCTGGACGCCCCGCTGATCGTAGTCGCTACCGAAGGCGGCAAATCTGCCAAGGCCATTCGCAAGTACTTCCCGAAAGCCTGGATCCTGGCTATCACCACCAACAAGAAAACTGCTGCCCAGCTGGTTCTGACCAAGGGTGTGGTTGCTCACGTGGTTGACAGCATCGCCTCTACCGACGATTTCTATCGCATCGGTAAAGAAGCCGCGCTGGAAATCGGCATGGGTCTGAAAGGTGACGTAGTTGTGATGGTCTCCGGTGCTCTGGTACCGAGCGGCACCACCAACACCGCTTCTGTTCACGTTCTTTAATCAGAGCTGAACGAGTTGAAAACGGCGCCTGCGGGCGCCGTTTTTTTTGTCCCTCCCCCCTGCTTACCTGCCAAGCCCGGTGTTAGAATCCACGCGAATTTAATCTATGCGGGAAATCTCCCGAATATCGCGTAATAACCCGGAAGTTATATGCCCTCAATACGTTTTAAAAGAGTCTCGGCTACCTTGTTGCCGCTGCTCTGTCTCCTCGCCAGCCTCTGCGTCCCGCAAGCCATGGCGCAAGATGTCCCCTCTCGCAACGCAGTTCAGCGAGCGCTGGATGGTCTGGGTAAATCAGAGACCCTGACCGTCAGTCAGCAAGCGGATCAGAAGTTACTGACCGAAACCCTCGGACTGCTCGACAGCATCGACAAGGAAGAGGCGAAGGCCAAAACCCAGGCCCAGCGGATCCGCAACCTGCCCACCGAGCTCAGAGAGATCAGCGCCAAGCTCGATGCACTGACCAAGGGCAAGAGTGCCGAGCAGATCAAGAGCGAATACGCCAGCATGAGTCTGGCAGAGCTCGACAGCCGTCAGCCGGAAGTGCTGGCCAACATGCAGGCGGCCCAGGAGGCCCTCGGCGCCATCGGCAGCCAGCTCACCAGCTTGCAGACCCTGCCGGAGCGGGCCCAGGCCAGCATGAGCCGTGCCTACCAGCGCAGTCAGGAGATCCGTACCCGCCTCAACGCAGGTGAAAGCGTCTCCAGCGCCGAGAAGATGAAGCTCGGTGCCGAGCTGGCCCTGCTCGACCTGCAACTGGCCCACCTGCAAAAGGAGCTGGATAACCGTACCAGCATGCAGGATCTGGCGATCAAGCAGCGCGACTACCAGAGTGCCCGTCTCGCCAGCGAAGAGCAGAAACTGCAGCTGTTGCAGGATCAGAGCAGCGCCAAGCGCCTCGGCGACACCGAAAAAACCGCCGAGCAGACCGGTGAACTGGTGGCGACCGAAGACAGCCCGCTGGTGCAAAAAGAGCAGGAGCTCAACCACCAGCTCAGCCAGCAGCTGATCGGTGCCACCACCAGCCTCAACTCGCTGGTACAGAAAAACCTGCAAGCCAAAAGCTGGCTGGAGCGCGGCATCCAGACCGAGCGCAACCTCAATGAACAGGTGCAGATGCTCAAAGGCAATCTGCTGCTGTCACGCATCCTCTATCAGCTCTACCAGCAGCTGGAAGCGGCGCCCACCATCGCCGTCAAAAACCTGGAAGAGCAGATCGCCGATCTCCATCTGGCCCAGTTTGAACTGAGCCAGCAGCGTGACCAGCTGTTCCAGAAGAACCTCTATCTGGACAATCTGATCGCCGGCAGCAAGGATCCGGTCAGCGAGGAGGACAAGGAGAGCCTTGCCAAGCTGCTCGACACCCGCATCAATCTGCTCGATCAGCTCAACCGCCAACTCGACAGCCAGCTCACCAACGCCATCAGCCTGCAGCTGACCCAGCAGCAGCTGGCGCGGGTCTATGCCTCTATCGAATTTACCCTGCAGCAACACATCTTCTGGGTAAGCAGCAACAAGCCCATCGACAGCAAGTGGTTTATCAGCTGGCCCGCCCAGGCCTACAAACAGGCCTCCGACTGGGTATTGAAACCGGACTGGAAACGCTGGCGCGAAGAGTTGCTGGGGATCTCCCTGCTCGCCTTCCCGCTGCTGCTGATCGGCGGCCTGCTGGTCTGGAAACGTCCGGCGCTGGTTGAGCGCGAGAAGAAGATCACCAAGGACCTTGGCCGTTTCCGTCAGGACAGCCAGTGGCACACCCCGCGCGCCCTGCTCTATACCGTGCTGCAACGCCTGCCGGGCAGCATGTTCATTCTGGCTGGCGGTCTGCTGCTCACCTACTGCGGTCTGCTCAGTCCCAAGCTGATGTTCCAGATCACCCTGAACCTCGCCCTCGGTTATCTGGTGTTCAGCGTCTATCTGGCGGTGATGCGCCCGGGCGGCATCGCCGAAACCCACTTCCGGATCCCGAAAGCGGAGCTGCAGGCCAAGCGCAACAGCATGCGCTACATCTGGTTGCCACTGCTGCCGCTCATCATGCTCGCGACCAAGGCGGTGGTTGAACCCTCCACCCTGGGCAACGACGTGATCGGCCAGGCCATGACCCTGACCCTGCTGGGGCTGGCCGCCTATCTGGTGTTCCCCATCTCCCGCGCCCGCATCAAGGGCGAGGCGAGCATGCAGAAGTCGCTGATCGCCATCGCCTTGGCGCTGGCACCGGTGGCGCTGATTGTGCTGGCGGTGCTCGGTTACTACTACACCGCGCTGAAGCTGACCGGTCGTCTGATCGAATCCTTCTACCTCATCATCATCTGGAGCCTGGTCTACCGCACCGCCCTGCGTGGTCTGGAGCTGGCTGCCCGTCGTCTGGCCTACCGCCGTGCGGTGGCCAAGCGTGAGCACAAATCTTCGGAAGATGCGGAAGGTGGTGAGTCTATTGAAGAGCAGCCCATGGATCTGGAGGATGTCAGCCAGCAGTCCCTGCGTCTGACCCGTACCGTGCTGATGCTGATCTTCGGCGTCGCCTTCTACTGGCTCTGGTCCGATCTGGTCGCGGTCTTCTCCTACCTCGACAGCATGGTGCTGTGGCACCGCAGTGAAGGCACCGGCGCCAACGCCGTGCTGTTCCCCATCAGCCTCAGTGACGTGCTGATCGGCTTCCTGCTGCTCGGCGGTGCCTGGTCACTGGCGCGCAACCTGCCGGGCTTGCTGGAGGTGCTGGTGCTCTCCAAGCTCAACCTGGCTCAGGGGACCGCCTACGCCATCACCACCATGCTTAACTACGTGCTGATCGGCTTCGGTTCCCTCACCGCTCTCTCCATGATGGGCGTGCAGTGGGACAAGCTGCAGTGGGTAGCGGGTGGTCTGTCAGTCGGTATCGGTTTCGGCATGAAGGAGATCCTCTCCAACTTCGTCTCCGGCATCATCATCCTGTTCGAGCGTCCGGTGCGGATCGGTGACACCGTCACCATCGGCTCCTTCTCCGGTACCGTCTCGCGGATCCGCATTCGCGCCACCACCCTGACCGACTTCGACCGCAAAGAGGTGATCATCCCCAACCAGCAGCTAATGACAGAACGGCTCATCAACTGGTCGCTGAGTGACACCGTCACCCGGGTGATCGTGCGGGTGGGCGTGGCGTATGGCTCGGATCTCGAGCTGACCCGCACCCTGCTCAAGCAGGCGGCCGACGAAAACAGTCGGGTACTGAAAGATCCGGCCCCCATCGTCTACTTCCTCACCTTTGGCGCCAGCACCCTGGATCACGAGCTGCGCTTCTTCGTGAGCGAACTGGGGGATCGCAACCCGGCGGTGGACGAGTTGAACCGCAAGATCGACCAGCTGTTCCGCGAGAACGGCATCGAGATCGCCTTCAACCAGATGGATGTCTACATCAAGAACATGCAGGGCGAAGAGCAGAAGGTGGAGTCCAACTCCGCCGCCCTGCCGCCGCCCGCAGAAGATGGCAAGCAGCCAGCCTGATAGCGAACTGCATTGATCTGATGACAACAGCCGCTCACCCAGGTGAGCGGCTTTTTTATGCCCAGTTTATGAAGATAGAGACGGCTATCCACCGCCAGCATGGCTGGCCGCCGCATAACAGACAGCCATCATCCTTGATAAAATATAAAGAGAAATAAAAGTCTAAAAACAAACACTTGCCCTACACCACTACTTACCGCATGGATGAAACCTGCGCCCTTCTCCCCTCACCGCGCCCCCCATACCGCGCTCGCTCCGGCTCCCGGATTTTTATAACTTTTTTTAATTTTATTTGAGTGTCCTCTTCATCCTGTCCATTGCAAAGTGGCGCCATTCCAGCGCCGGGCACTGTGACCACCGCCCGGCTGACACCGACTTGCTCATTTGATAATTGAAAGGATCCGAGAGATGAAACACTCCTTGATGGTAATGGGGTTGGCCGCCTGTCTGGCATTAAGCGGCTGCCAGAATATGGACACCAAGAAAGTCCTGATAGGTGCAGCTGCGCTGGGGGCCATCGGCGCCGCTGGCTATTACGCCGGGAAAAAGCACAGCGATAACAAACACGAGCATGATGGCCAGCATGACGATCGCGATGACCAGCATATGGCCACCAGCAAGATGCCCCGTTACTGCTCGGGGGAAGCGGCCAGCAAATTCCATGTCTCCCCGCGCGATATCACCACCGAGTCGGCAGAAGAGAGCGGTCACAGATACAAGGTCTATGGCCAGTACGAGACCGACGATGATGCGGTCGACTTTACCTGCACCTTCAATCACGACGGTCGCTTCCTCTCGGTCGTTCGCAGCTGATTGGCCAGCGGTTACAGCCAATTCACTACTGGCTCCCCATACAGGACTCTCACGATGAAACAGCAACGCAGCATGATCGCCAGCCTCATTGCGCTGGCCCTGCTTGGCCTCGTCCCATGCGCCGGTGCCACTGGCAGCCACTCCGGGGTGGATCTGGCCAGTATGGATAACAGCGTGCGCGCGGTGAACGATCTGTTTCGCCACGTCAACGGCAACTGGCTGGCCCAGACCCAAATACCGGATGACATGCCGGGGCAGACCATCGGCAATCTGTTGGCGGACAAGTCGCTGGAGGATCGCAAGGTGTTGCTGGAGGAGCTGCTCAAGCGCCCGCAACAGGCCGGAACCCCTCGCCAGCAGATCGCCGATCTCTACGCCAGCTATCTGGATCAGGCCGGACGGGATGCCAAAGGGCTGACCCCCATTCAGCCGCTGCGCGACGAGATCATGGCCATCCATGATGGCGCCTCGCTGGCCATCTACCTTGCCCGTGTTAACAAGCTGGGGGGCGGCGCTCCCTTTGGTATCGGGTTCATGGCCGACAAGAAGCAGCCTGACAGCTACGGGATCTACCTGCAGCAATCCGGTCTCGGTCTGCCGGATCGGGACTACTACCTGAAAGAAGATGCCGCCAGCAAGGCAGTGCGGGCCAGCTACGAGCAGTTCATTACCGCCCTGCTCAATCATGCCGGCGTCGAGGGGGCGAGCGAACAGGCTCATCGCATTCTGGCGCTGGAGACCCGCCTCGCCAGCCTGCAGTGGGATAGAGTCAAGCGGCGGGATGACAACCTCACCTACAACAAACTGCCCATCGCTCGCCTCAGTCAGTTGCTGCCCCCCCTGGATTGGCAACGCTACCTGGCAGAGGCCGGTATCGCCGGGGAAACGGAGGTCATCGTCAGTGAGCCGGACTATCTGGAGAAGCTGGCCGCCGTGATGCAGGAGACCAGCATCGCGCAGTGGCAATCCTACTGCCTGTTCCATCTGCTACGTACTTATGCGCCCTATCTCGACAGCCAGAGCAATGCCCTGCACTTCGCTTTCTACGGCACGACCCTGAGCGGCATCCCCCGGCAGCGGGAGCCCTGGAAGCAGGCCATGGAGGTGCTGGACGACTATCTGGGTCAGGCGGTGGGCAAACTCTACGTGGAGCGCTACTTCCCGGCCGAAGCCAAGGCACAGATGGCGACCATGGTGCGCAATCTGATCGCCGCCTATCGCCAGGAGATCGGTGGGCTCGACTGGATGTCTGCCCCGACCAAACAGCAGGCGCTGGCGAAACTGGAGAAGGTTCGGGTCAAGATCGGCTATCCCGACCAGTGGCAGGATTACAGCGCAATCGAGATCCGTCCCGATGATCTGGTCGGCAATGCCCAGCGCGCGGCCACGGTGCGTTACAACGAGCACCTTGCCCGCCTCCATCAACCGGTGGATCGGGAGGAGTGGTTCGACAATCCGCAGACGGTGAACTCCTACTACAACCCGAACAACAACGAGATCGTCTTCCCGGCAGCCATACTGTAACCGCCCTACTTCGATCTGAAGGCGGATGATGCGGTCAACTATGGCGCCATCGGCGCGGTCATCGGTCACGAGTTGAGCCATGGTTTCGATGATCAGGGGGCCAAATTCGATGGCAACGGAGCCTTGCACAACTGGTGGGCTCCGGCCGATCTCAAGGAGTTCACCGCCAGAGCGCAAAAACTGGCGAAACAGTACGACCGTTTCGAGCCCATCAAGGGGGAGCATGTCAACGGCCAGCTGACCCTTGGCGAGAACATCGGCGATCTCGGCGGCCTGACCATCGCCCACAAGGCGTACCAGCTCGCCCTGGGCAACCGCAAGTCAGCGATGCTCGATGGCTTCACCGCCGAGCAGCGATTCTTTATCGGCTGGGCGCAGGTGTGGAAAGGGAAGTACCGGCCCGAGCTCGCTGCCGTTCTGCTCAAGACAGATCCCCACTCGCCGCTGGAGTATCGGGTTAATGGCGTCGTTGCCAATATGCCGGCCTTTTACCGCGCCTTTGCCATCAAGCCGGGAGACAAGCTCTATCTGCCACCTTCCGAGCGCGTGAAGATTTGGTGACCACCAGCAGGGGCCCTGGCCCGAAAAGCTCCAGCAGATGGACCACCTCCACCTGAGCTGAAGATGACCGACACAGGGAGTGTCTGTTTTACCCTGCCTGGTTTTTCCCGACCCACATGTGCCTGACCATGTGGGTTTTTTGACCCTTTTGCTCTGCCCCTTCTCCTCAGCCTGCCCAGCTTTCACCCGATACGGCCACGGCAAACAACTCCACCGTTTTCTCGCCTTTGCCATTGGCTGAAAAACCGGCGGCGGAACCGCTATAAATCGGTTTACCACCAAACAGGTCTGACCTATGGTAAAGCATGTAAAAGATGCATCGTGGAGCCGCTTTTCCTATGAATGACCGAGAACTGCAACAGATCCTGTTTCGCTCCTTCGATGTGATCCCGCTGCCTATTCTGGTGTCCGAATCCATTGCCCGTCACGATGGCTGCTCACCCGACATGATCCCGCAGCGGCGCCACCGCTTCCTGAATAAAGCCTTTATTGAGCAGCTGGGCTACAACCTTGACGATCTGCCGGACATGGCCTCCTGGTTTCAGGTCGCCTACCCGGATGAAGGGTATCGCCGCACCATCATCGACTCCTGGCACTCCCAGGTGGAACAGAGCTTGTCGCAAGGGCTGGAGGTCGCCGAAATGCCTGCGCTGATCCGCTGCAAGAGCGGTCAGTCGCGCTGGTTTATCGTCACTGCCCAGCTGGGTGCCGATGCCATCCCGGATGGCCATATCGTCACCTTTCGCGATATCCACGACCTGCAGTGCATGGTGGAAGAGGTTAGCCGCCTCTCCTGCACCGATCCGCTCACCGAACTGACCAACCGGCGCGGCGCCCAGCAACAGCTGCAGGCCCTTTGGTTGCAAGGTGAGCCCCTCTCGGTGGTGTTGGGAGATATCGACCATTTCAAACAGGTCAATGACCGCTACGGCCATCCTGCGGGCGATGCCGCGCTCTGCGCCGTCGCCCACGCCATGGCTGGCCAGCTGTTGCCGGGGGAGAGTTTGGCCCGTTGGGGCGGAGAGGAGTTCCTGCTGATCCTGCCTGGTTGCGATATTGAACAGGCGGCACGGCGCGCCGAACAGCTGCGCCAGCATGTCAGTTCCACCCGCTTGCCATGGCAGGGGAAGCAGCTATCCCTCACCATCAGTCTGGGGTGTGCCAGCATGAAGGGGCAGGAGGGCATCGACTATCTGCTGATGATGGCAGACCGGGCCCTTTATCAGGCCAAGGATCAGGGCCGTAACCGGGTTGTCATCTCGACGGAATAGAGTGGTAATCAGAACGGAAAGCCGACTCGCGGCCATAAAAAAACCGAAGCACAAGGCTTCGGTTTTTTACTGCGCAACTGGCGTGAGCCAGCTTGGCATTACTTCTTGATACGGATAACCGGGGTCTCGCCCACAGTCACGGCACCAGTCATTTTGATCAGCTCTTTGATCTCGTCCATGTTGGAGATGACAACCGGAGTCAGGGTAGACTTGGCTTTCGCTTCCAGAACGGCCAGATCGAACTCGATGATGGTGTCGCCACGCTTGACCTGCTGGCCTTCCTGAGCGATACGCTTGAAGCCTTCGCCTTTCAGTTCAACGGTGTCGATACCGAAGTGAACGAACAGCTCAATACCGGAGTCGGATTCCAGAGAGAACGCGTGGTTGGTCTCGAAAATCTTGCCGATGGTACCATCGCACGGCGCAACCATCTTGTTGCCAGCCGGCTTGATGGCGATACCGTCACCAACGATCTTCTCGGCGAAGACAACGTCAGGCACATCTTCGATCGGCACGATTTCGCCAGACAGCGGAGCAAAAATTTCGATGCCGCCGGTGTCAGAGCTATCGTCGGAAACCAGTTTCTTCAGTTTATCAAACAGACCCATATAAAGCTCCTAGAGATGATTTGTCGCTGTTTGCAGCCGATCTTAGCAGACTGCTTTCTGCTTAATAAAGTTATCTACGCATGCTTCGATTTCAGCGGCGGTGGCAAAGCTCAGTGCTTGATCAGCCATTGCCTTCACATCTTCGAAGTTGGTGTTGCGGATAAGCTTCTTGATACGCGGTACAGAGATGGCGCTCATGGAGAACTCATCCAGACCCATACCCAGCAGCAGCAGGGTAGCGCGCTCGTCACCAGCCAGTTCACCACACATACCGGTCCACTTGCCTTCGGCGTGGGACGCATCGATAACCATCTTGATCAGGGTCAGGACGGAGGGTGACAGCGGGTTGTACATGGCGGAGATCATCTCGTTACCACGATCGACAGCCAGGGTGTACTGGGTCAGGTCGTTGGTACCGATACTGAAGAAATCCACTTCCTTGGCCAGATGATGAGCCATCACGGCAGCGGCCGGGGTCTCGATCATGATACCCACTTCGATGGATTCATCAAAGGCTTTGCCTTCGGCACGCAGTTCGGCTTTCAGCGTCTCTACGGTGGCTTTCAGGCTACGGAACTCTTCGACAGAGATGATCATCGGGAACATGATGCGCAGTTTGCCGAAGGCAGAGGCGCGCAGAATGGCCCGCAGCTGAGCGTGCATAATGTCTTCGCGGTCGAAGAAAATACGCACGGCACGCCAGCCCAGGAAGGGGTTCATCTCTTTCGGGAAATTCATGTACGGCAGCTCTTTGTCGCCGCCAATGTCCATGGTACGCACGATGATCGGCTGATCCGGCATCGCTTCGGCCACTTCTTTGTAGGCTTTGAACTGCTCTTCTTCGGTCGGCAGCGCGTCACGGTCCATGAACAGGAACTCGGTACGGTACAGACCCACGCCTTCGGCGCCATTGCGGATGGCACCTTCGGTATCCTTGACGGTACCGATGTTGGCGCACACTTCGACCTGGTGACCATCCAGCGTGATGGCAGGCAGATCTTTCAGCTTGGCCAGCTCATCTTTCTCGGCCTGGAACTGAGCCTGGAACTTCTTGGCTTCGGTCAACTGTTCAGCGGTCGGATTGATGATGATCTGGTTGTTGATCGCATCCAGCACCAGCATGTCACCGTTCTTGACGCGCTCGGTGATGTCGTTGGTGCCTACCACGGCCGGCAGCTCCAGGGAGCGAGCCATGATGGAGGTGTGAGAGGTACGGCCACCGATATCGGTGACGAAACCCAGCACATATTTCAGATTGATTTGAGCGGTTTCAGACGGGGTCAGGTCTTTGGCGACCAGGATCACCTCTTCGTCGATGGTGCTCAGGTTGACAACGGCGATGCCCAGTACGTTCTTGACCAGACGGGTGCCGATGTCACGGAAGTCGGTAGCGCGTTCGCGCAGATAAGGGTCATCCAGCTCGGCCATCATCTTGGCGTACTGTTCGATCACCTCATAGATGGCTTTGTCAGCGGAAGCCTTGTTGTCTTTGATGAAGGATTTGATATCCCCTTCCAGCTCCTCATCTTCGAGCAGCATGATGTGGCCTTCGAAGATGGCCTCTTTTTCCTCACCGAAGGTGCGACCGGCCATCTCTTTGATGGCTTCCAGCTGGGTAGCTGACTTGGTACGAGCTTCGAGGAAACGGTTGATCTCGGCATCAATCTGGTCAGCAGAGATTTTGCCCTGATTGATAACGATTTCATCTTCTTTAAGAAGAAGCGCCTTACCGAATGCGATACCGGGGGACGCAAGAATGCCAGATATCATAATCCTTCCTATTAAAACGACTGTGGGGGAGGAATCTAAAGCTGGATTACTCCAGCTCGTCCATCAGGGCAACCAGCTTCTCAACAGCTTGCTGAGCATCCGGGCCGTCAGCCTGGATAGTTACGTTGGTACCCTTGGTCAGGCCCAGGGTCTGCAGCTTGAACAGGCTCTTGGCGCTGGCGGACTTGCCACCGGAGACCACAGTGATCTCGCTTTGGAATTCTTTGGCTTCTTTCACGAACTGAGCTGCCGGACGGGTGTGCAGGCCGTTTTCAGCAGTAATAACAACAGACTTCTCGTACATGGTTTCACCCCATATTATTGATATTTTTTGGTGGGTTGGTCGTTTTTGAAGCAACCTGACCCACCGTGTCAGTATGGATATGTTGTAAAGTAACGAAAGCAGACCCGCAATGGTTTAATCCAGGTCAAGTTTCTGTGCAGTAATCGGCGCGCTGGTTGGCAATTTTCAGTTATTGGGCTACAAGCCGCATCAGGACTGGCCTGAAATTATTTTATAACGAAAAATAACACTTTGTTACTTTGTGATACCCAGCCAGCAAACACCGCGTGACGCCGCACAGGATATGAGATTTAGAGCGGAATGTCTGCTTTTTTTCTCACTCCGGAACTTGTTATTTTACCCCAAAAAATAAGGATCAAGTGACACTAACAGGGGTTGAGTCTAGCCCATAAAGAAGCGGCGCTCCTGGGAGCGCCGCTGTTTTGAAAGATTCCGATCAGTTACTGCTGCAGCTCCTGCTCGCTGAACACCCCGGCAAACAGGGCGCTGGAGAGGTAACGCTCCGCCGCACTCGGCAGGATGACCACAATGGTTTTGCCCGCAAATTCCGGCAGCTCGGCCAGACGGCTGGCTGCCACCACCGCAGCACCGGAGCTGATACCGGCCAGGATCCCCTCCTCTTCCATCAGGCGGCGAGCCATCTCGATGGCTTCGTCACTGGTCACCTTCTCCACCCGATCGATGAGGGAGAGGTCTAGGTTGCCCGGGATAAAGCCGGCGCCGATCCCCTGGATCTTGTGGGGGCCCGGTTTGATCTCTTCCCCGGCCAGCTTCTGGCTGATGACCGGCGACTCGGCCGGTTCGACCGCAACAGAGACCACCGCCTTGCCTTTAGTCTGTTTCAGATAGCGGGAGACCCCGGTAATGGTGCCGCCGGTACCGACCCCGGCCACGAACACATCCACTTCGCCGTCAGTAGCATCCCAAATCTCGGGGCCGGTGGTTTTTTCGTGGATCTCCGGGTTGGCCGGGTTTTCAAACTGTTGCAGCAACACATACTTGCCCGGCTCGGATTCGAGGATCTCGTTGGCCTTGGCAATGGCCCCCTTCATGCCGAGCGGCCCTTCGGTCAGCACCAGATTGGCACCGAGCGCCTTGAGCAGCTTGCGGCGCTCCAGGCTCATGGTGGCCGGCATGGTCAGGGTGATGGGATAGCCGCGAGCTGCCGCGACAAAGGCCAGAGCAATACCCGTGTTGCCGCTGGTGGGCTCGATGATCTCCTTACCCTTGGTCAGGATGCCGCGCTTCTCGGCATCCCAGATCAGGTTGGCGCCGATCCGGCACTTGACGCTGAAGCTGGGGTTGCGGCTCTCGATCTTGGCCAGCACGCGGCCTTTGGTAACACGGTTGAGACGAACCAGCGGGGTGTGACCGATAGTCTGGCTGTTGTCCTCAAAAATTTTGCTCATGGTGCTATCCCTGTGTTTGTTACGACGATGAAACAAGATTACCCTGTGGTTTCTGAATGAGAAGTGACTATTCGTTATAACCATATGGTATTAAAACATATAGAGCTTATTCTCTCTGGCCCCTGACTCCGGGAGCCAATCGTCAAAGGAACCGACGTTATGGGATTTTCAGGAAGCAGCCAGTATCTCGCCTCCGATGCATTGAAGATGGCGGTCAATGCCGCCATCACCCTCGAAAAACCGCTGCTAATCAAAGGGGAGCCGGGCACCGGCAAGACGGTGCTGGCAGAAGCGGTCGCCGACCATCTCGGCACCGATCTCATTGCCTGGCATATCAAGTCCACCACCAAGGCTCAACAGGGACTCTACGAATATGATGCGGTGGCCCGGCTGCGGGACTCCCAGCTCGGCGACCCCAGAGTGGCCGATATCAGCCACTACATTCGTAAAGGAAAGTTGTGGCAGGCCTTCAGCGCCGAGCAGCGACCTGTGCTGCTGATCGACGAGCTCGACAAGGCCGACATCGAATTCCCCAACGATCTGCTGCTGGAGCTGGACCGGATGGAGTTCGACGTCTACGAGACCGGCGAGCGAGTCAAGGCGCGCCAGCGGCCGGTGGTTATCATCACCTCCAACAACGAAAAAGAGCTGCCGGATGCCTTCCTGCGCCGCTGTTTCTTCCACTACATCCGCTTCCCCGACAAGGCCGAGATGCAGGCCATCGTCAAACTCCACTACCCCGACCTCAAGGAGAGCCTGCTTGGCGAGGCAATGGATCTCTTCTTCGAGCTGCGCGAGGTAGAGGGGCTGCGCAAGAAGCCCTCCACCTCAGAGCTGCTGGACTGGATCCGCCTGCTCTTGGCCGACGATATCGCCCCCGAGGCGATGCGCGCCCGCGAGCTAGGCAAGCTGGTGCCCGCGCTATATGGCGCCCTGCTCAAGACCGAGCAGGATTTGCATCTCTTCGAGAAGCTCGCCTTTCTGGCCCGGCGCGGCAGCTGACCCATGCTGATCGACTTTTTTACCCACCTGCGCCGCCACAAGCTCCTCTGCAGCCTGCGTGAGCTGCTGGACTTGCACGCCGCACTGGCTGCCCGGCTGGTCGCTGTCGATATGGACGAGTTCTACCAGCTCTCCCGCTGCCTGCTGGTAAAAGACGAGGCACACTACGATCGCTTCGATCGCGCCTTCGCCGAATACTACGAAGGGCTGGAAGCCATCCCCCTGCTGCCGGAGAGCCTGCCGGATGAGTGGCTGCGCAAGGAGTTCGAACGGCTGTTGAGCCCAGAGGAGAAGGCGCTGCTCAAATCCCTTGGCGGACTCGACAAGCTGCTGGAGACCCTCAGCCAGCGGTTAAGCGAGCAGAAAGAACGCCACGCCGGTGGCAACAAGTGGGTGGGAACCGGTGGCAGCAGCCCGTTTGGCCACGGCGGTTTTCACCCCGAGGGCATCCGCATGGGTGGAGAAGGGCAGCACGGCAAGGCGACCAAGGTGTGGGAGGCCCGCCACTATCGCAACTTCAGCGACGACTCGCCGCTAGGCCAGCGCGCCATTCAGCTCGCGCTGCGCAAGCTAAGACGCTGGGTGCGCAAAGGCAATCCCGACGAGCTGGATCTCGACGACACCATAAAAAGTTCTGCCCGCCAGGGCTGGCTCGATGTGAAGCTGCGGCCCGAGCGCCACAACGGGGTCAAACTGTTGGTCTTTTTCGATGTCGGAGGCTCCATGGATGCCCACGTGGCCGAGGTGCAGCGTCTCTTCTCTGCGTTGCGCCACGAGTTCAAGCATCTGGAGTACTTCTATTTTCACAACTGCCTCTACGACTTCGTCTGGAAGGATAACGCCCGCCGCTTTGAGGAGCGGTTTGATACCCTGCGGCTGCTGCGCACCTACGGCAGCGACTACCGGGTGATCCTGGTGGGGGATGCCACCATGGGCCCCTACGAGATCACCTGGCCGGGCGGCAGTGTCGAGCAGTGGAATGAGGAGTCGGGTCAGGTGTGGCTCACCCGCTTGCAGCAGCACTTCCCCAAACTGGTGTGGATCAACCCCACCCCGCGACGGGAGTGGCTCTGGCACCCCTCCATCAAGCTGATGAATGACGTGGTTGGCGGGCGGATGCATCCGCTGACCCTGGCGGGTCTCGCTGCAGCGATCGACCAGCTGTAACCCTCTCTACCCTATAAACCGACAAGCCGGGAACGCACCCGGCGAGGAGCAAAGATGACCTCTATCGTGATCAGTGGCTCAGGCCTCTATACCCCACCCTTTGCCGTCAGCAATGAAGAGCTGGTGGCCGCCTTCAACCAGTATGTGGATCTCTACAACGAGGAGAACGCCTCCGCCATCGATGCCGGCCAGCTTCCCGCCAAGCAGCACTCCAGCTGCGAGTTCATCGAGAAAGCCTCCGGCATCAAGAGTCGTTATCTGGTGAGCCGAGAGGGAGTGCTCAACCCCGACATCATGCAGCCGCTGCTGGCGGAGCGGCCCGATGAGATGCCCTCCATCATGGTGGAGATGGCGGTGGCTGCCGCCGAGCAGGCGCTGATCGCCGCCGGCCGCGAGCCGGGCGAGATCGATTTGGTGATCGTGGCCGCCTCCAACATGCCACGCCCCTATCCGGCACTGGCCATCGAGCTGCAACACTATCTGGGGGCGAGCGGCATGGCCTTTGATATGAACGTGGCCTGCTCGTCTGCCACCTTCGGCATCAAGACAGCCGCCGACATGCTGGCGGCAGGCACCGCCAAACTGGCGCTGGTAGTCAATCCGGAGATCTGCTCGGGGCACCTCAATTTTCGGGATAGAGATAGTCACTTTATCTTCGGCGATGCCTGCACCGCAGTGCTGCTGGAGCGGGAGGCCGATTGCAAGGCGGCCAATCCGTGGCAACTGGTGGCCAGCAAGCTGGTGACCCAATACTCCAACAACATCCGCAACAACTTCGGCTTTTTGAACCGGCTGAGCCCGCGCACCCGCTACGGCGACGACAAGCTGTTTCGCCAGCAGGGGCGCAAGGTGTTCAAGGAGGTATTGCCGCTGGTGTGCGACCAGATTGCCAACCAGCTCGATGAGCAGGGCTGGCCCGCTGGGAGCCTGAGCCGGCTCTGGCTCCATCAGGCCAACCTCACCATGAACCAGTTCATCGGTCGCAAGCTACTGGGTCACGATGCCAGCCAGCAGGAGGCGCCGGTCATTCTTGATAGCTATGGTAATACCAGCTCGGCGGGTTCCATCATCGCGTTTCATCTGTACAATCGCGACCTTCCTGCGGGGGCTCACGGCGTACTGTGCTCATTTGGCGCTGGCTACTCCATCGGTAGCTTGCTGCTGCGACGCCTGTAATGGCGGGCCTCCCGCCGACATAACAATAACCAGCAACATGGGTGGGAATATGCAGAGGATCACGGGGCGCTGCGCCCTGCACTACGGGGTAACCCTGTCACTATTTTGTCTCTATGGCTGGCAGGTTTGCCCGTTTCTCGAGAGTCTCACCCTGCCCCAGTTGCTGGGGCCGACCCTGGTGACGTTCGCCATCATGTTTGCCGTGCGCAATTGGCTGCTCTCAAGGCGGCCCCTGCCGCGCAACGGGCTGGACGGGTTTGGACTGGAGGTGGGTTTCTACCTGCTGGGGGCACTGCTGCTGTCGGGCTACAACGCCCTGGCCCACGACTTCCCGCTGGAAAGTCACCTCAAGGTGCTGCTGGGGATGACCACCCTCGGCTTTCTGGTGGCGGCCGATCTGACCCTGGAGCGGAATTGGAATCGGGCCAGAACACGGCAAGCCGAGCAGAGCCTGGCACTGAGCCACCCGCTGGCCATGCCGCTGCCACGCAAGTTCACCCTCTTTACCCTGGCGACCCTCACCCTGCTGGGAGGCGTCTTCTTCTTGCTGTTCAACAAGGATCTGGAGTGGCTGGTGACTGTGGGGCGCAGCCTGCCGAGGGTCGATGCCCAGCACTACATCCTGTGGGAGATCGCCTTCGTGATGACGGTGACCTTCTGTTATCTCGCCCTCATTATTCACGGTTATGGTCGTAATCTCGGCCTATCCCTGCGCCAGCAGACCCGCACCATGGCCAGAGTACAGTGTGGTGACTTCGACGCCCGGGTGCCGGTCACCCGGGATGACGAGTTTGGCCTTATCGCCGCCAGCACCAATCAGATGATCGGCGAGCTGAAATCCCGCAGCGACGAGCTCAACCTGACCCGCGATGTGGCCATCCTTGGCCTCGCCTCGCTGGCGGAGACCCGGGACAACGAGACCGGCGCCCATATCATTCGCACCCAGCACTACGTCAAGGCGCTGGCGCAATACCTCAGTCGCAGCGATTGGGATCGCTATCCGCTCGATGACGCCACCATCGACCTGCTGTTCAAGTCGGCCCCGCTGCACGATGTGGGCAAGGTGGGCATTCCCGATGCCATCCTGCTCAAACCGGGCAAGCTGACCGACGAGGAGTTCGCCATCATGAAGCGCCACCCGCAGATCGGCGCCGATGCGCTGGCGAGCGCCGAGGCGCAGCTGGGCTCCAACTCCTTCCTGCGGCTGGCCCGGGAGATCTCCCTCACCCACCACGAGAAGTGGGATGGCAGCGGCTATCCCGCAGGGCTGGCGGGTGAGGCGATTCCCCTCTCCGGGCGCTTGATGGCGGTAGCGGATGTCTACGATGCCCTCATCTCGAAGCGGGTCTACAAACCTGCTTTCAGCCACGAGGAAGCGAAGGAGATCATCGTGAAGGGGAGCGGCAGCCATTTTGATCCCGGCATTGTCGCGGCGTTTCTCGCCTGTGAGGCGCAGTTCAGGGAGATTGCCGCGCAGTTTCAGGATCACCACTGAGCAAGTACATCCCGACCAGCTTGCCCTGATGGCTGACAGGGCAACCAGCGTCATAAATTGTACACAAACAGGTCTGGCCATTGCCGGTTCAGCGCCATGCTGACGGCATTTGCCACGCCGCGCCTATATTGATATTTCCCTTTATTTACAGCTGTTTTTTGTCATTTTGTGATCCGGATTCGTGCCAATGACGCAACCGGGATCACAAGATGGCAGGAAAAGGCCGCAATTTGCCCTTCGGCGCCAATGATGGCTTCCAATGAAAGCGAGGTTTGCTATCATCCGGAGACATTTTTCATCTGTCGCCGGCTACAAAAGAATACCCTCATGTACACACAGTTCTTCGGCCTCTCGGAACACCCGTTTTCCATCTCGCCCAATCCCAAGTACCTCTATATGAGCGAGCGCCACGGCGAAGCCCTTGCTCATCTCAACTATGGATTGCAGGATGGCGGCGGCTTTGTGCTGCTGACCGGCGAAGTGGGCACCGGCAAAACCACCGTCTCCCGCTGCCTGCTGCAACAGCTCCCCGCCGAGACCGAGATCGCCTATATCCTCAACCCCTCTCTGACCGAACGGGATCTACTGGCCGCCATCTGCGACGAGTTTCAACTCCCCTATCCCGAAGATGCCGGGATCAAGCGGCTGTTCGACCTTATTCGCGATCACCTGCTGGCCAACCTGGCGGCAGGCAAGCGCAGCGTGGTACTGGTGGATGAGGCGCAGCACCTGCTGCCCGGCGTACTGGAGCAGCTGCGTCTGCTCACCAACCTCGAAACCGACGAACGAAAACTGCTGCAAGTGGTGCTGATCGGTCAGCCCGAGCTGCAACAGATGCTGCGCCAACCCCTGCTGCGCCAGCTGGCCCAGCGCATTACCGCCCGCTATCACCTGCTGCCGCTCTCTCACAGCGATGTGGATGCCTACGTCCGCTTCCGGCTGCAAGTTGCAGGCTGCGTACAACCCATCTTTACCCCGCGCGCCATCAAGACGCTCCATCGCCTGAGTGGCGGCATCCCCCGTTTCATCAACCTCATCTGCGACCGCGCCCTGATCGCCGCTTTCGCCCGTGGCAGCTACAAGATTGTCCACAGCGATATCAACCAGGCCGCCTTCGAGGTCAATGGCGTTCGGGACGAAGGGAGCTGGGCCTCCGGTCTGATGGTGACGCTGGCAGGCGCCCTGCTGGTGGCCGCAGGCTGGTGGGGCTGGCAATTTTTCGGCGTGTTCCCTACCCGTCCGGTAGTCAAGGTCGAGGTGCCGGTCACCATCGACGAGACTGCCGAGCAGCAGGAGCAGCTGACCGAGGCGATCAATCAGGCCATCGACCCCGACAGCGCCATGCAGAATCTCTATCGGGTCTGGGGTTATGAACCGGAACCGTTCGAAGCAACCTGCGATAACGCGCCCCGTGCCGGTCTGCGCTGTCAGGAGGGAGAGGCAAGCCTTGACGAGCTGCGCGCCCTGCAGTACCCAGCCATGATCACGCTCACTGACCAGACTGGCGGCCTCTACTACGCGACTCTGGTCAATCTGGGGCCGAACAAGGCCAGCCTGATGATCGGTGACCAAAGCTGGCAGGTGGATCGCCAGTGGCTCAGCGACAACTGGGGCGGCAGCTACACCCTGCTCTGGCGCATGCCGAAAGGGGGCGTCAGCCTGATCGCCAGCAATGCCGGTCAGACCCAGATCCAGTGGCTCGACAACGCCCTCAGCCGTGCGCTGCAACAACCCGAGCGCAAGGTGCGCCGTTTCGATGGCGAGCTCAAGAACAAGCTGCAGCAGTTCCAGCGGGATCAGGGGCTCACCCCTGATGGCATCGCGGGCAGCAACACCCTGCTGCGTCTCAACGCCCTCTCCGGTGAACCCATGCCCAGACTGGAGGAGGCCTCCTGATGTCTACCCTGCTCAAGGCGCTGCGCCGTGCGCAGCAACCGCAACTCTCCGCCCATATTCCAGCCATGGGCTTGCCCATGCCCCGGGAAGAGGAGCGCAGCCCACGCCGCATCGGCTGGCTGCTGGCCCCCCTGGCCCTGTTGCTGGGGGCGGGCGCCAACTATGGCTGGCATCTGCTCCACCTGCGCCCCATCGAGGAGAAAGTGGAGGTGAAAGAGGTGATCACTCCGCCCTTCGTGCGGGTCGAACCCAAGGCAATGGTGACCCGTCCACTGCCCCCGCCCCTGCCGGAGCCGGTGGCCCAACCCAGAGCAGTGGCCAAAAACGAAGGGACCAGTCAGGGGAATACCCCCGCGCTGAGTCTGGCCGAGCAGCTGATGAAAGCCCTCAATGAAACCCCATTGCAGGAGACGCCACACGCCGCCAGCCAGAACGTGCAACCAGCCCAATTGATGGCGCTGGGCTCGGCGCCCCAATCGGTACGCCAGCAGGTGCCGCAATTGAGCTACGGCTCTCATGTGTTCTCCTCCAACCCCGCCAAGCGGGCTGTGGTGCTCAATGGCCGGGAATACCGGGAGGGGAGCGAAATCGCCCCGGGGGTCGTGCTCGCTACCATCGACCAGCAATACATAGTGCTGCAGGTCGCCGGACAGAGCGTTACCCTCAAGGCGCTGCAGGATTGGCGAGGATGAGTACGCACCGTACCCTGATGTTTGCTGGCAAGCAGGATGCACCTCACCTGAGTGACACTTTTGTGAGCATTCAAAGGTTTACGGTGTGATGAAATATCCATTTTTACGGTTTGGCGCGCCCGGACCCGTTGTGTCGCAGCCACTGGCCGTACACAATACGCAGCCGCCCCAGAGCCTGGAATTTGTTGATTAATATGACGCTACGATTCAGGGATGACATCTTGACCATGCTGCTGGCCCAGTGCCGGCGGCTTCCCATGACCAGAGTCACCCAGGTGGCCTTTCTGGCGCTGCTGATCATGCTGGCCCAGCAGAGCGCCGCCCTCACCTGGCGTCTGCTCACCCTGGCAAGCCCGCAAACCAGCCAACCGTGGCAACCCTCCGCCGTGGCGGTCAACGGCCAGAACAACCCGCGCCTTGAACTGGGCGAGGTGAGCCGACTGGCGCTGTTTGGCAAGGCGATCCCCAAGGCGCAAGCCAAAGCCGCCGTGGCCGCCAATGCGCCGCGTACCCAGCTCAATGCCCAGCTCAACGGGGTGTTGGCCAGCTCGGATCCCGCCAAATCGATCGCCATCATCGCCATGTCCGGCATCCAGAACTCCTACGGGGTCGGTGACATGATTGACGGCACCCAGGCGCGGATCCGGCAGGTCTATCCAGATCGGGTGATCATCGAGCGGGATGGCCGCGACGAGACCCTGATGCTGGATGGCGAGGAGTATGGCAAGCCGCTGCCGCAGACCAACTCCGCCCCCCTTGGCTCCCTGCGCAGCGAGCTGATGGCCGATCCGGGCAAGATCACCGATTACCTCAATATTTCACCGGTTCAGGTGGATGGCCGCATGACCGGCTATCGCCTCAACCCGGGCAGCAATCCTGAGTTTTTCAACCAGAGCGGGCTGCAGGCCAATGACCTGGCCATCAGCATCAACGGGCTGGATTTACGGGACAACATGCAAGCCATGCAGGCGATGCAGCAGATGGCTGGCGCAACGGAAATGACAGTGACCGTCGAGCGACAGGGCGAACAGTTCGACATCTATGTGCGCTTGTCAGAATAATGATTTGGAGTCGTACCAATAATGACCACTAAAGGGAAAAGCTGGCGTCTGGCCACTATCGCAGCGGCACTGATGATGGCGGGCTCAGCCTGGGCCACCGAATACTCTGCCAGTTTCAAGAACGCCGACATTGAAGAGTTCATCAATACGGTGGGCAAGAACCTCAATAAAACCATCATCATAGAGCCCTCGGTGCGCGGCAAGATCAACGTGCGCAGCTACGACCTGCTCAATGAGGAGCAGTACTACCAGTTCTTCCTGAGCGTGCTCGACGTCTACGGCTTTGCCGTGGTGCCGATGGACAACGGGGTGCTCAAGGTGCTGCGCTCGCGGGATGCCAAGACCTCCGCCATTCCGGTGGTGGATGGCAGCAACCCGGGCATGGGCGATGAGATGGTGACTAGAGTCGTGCCGGTGCGCAACGTCTCGGTCCGTGAACTGGCGCCGCTGCTGCGCCAGCTCAACGACAACGCCGGTGGTGGCAACGTGGTGCACTACGAGCCCTCCAACGTGCTGCTGATCACCGGCCGCGCCGCCGTGGTCAATCGTCTGGTAGAGGTGGTGAACCGGGTCGACCGCGCAGGCGATCAGGATGTGGACATCATCAAGCTCAAGTTTGCCTCGGCGGGGGAAATGGTGCGGCTGGTAACCAACCTCAACAAGGATGGCAACCCGCAGGGCGGCACCGCCTCCCTGCTGCTCTCCCCCAAGGTGGTGGCCGACGAGCGCACCAACTCTGTGGTAGTGAGTGGTGAGCCGAAAGCGCGCGCCCGCATCATCCAGATGGTGCGCCAGCTCGACCGCGACCTGCAGAGCCAGGGCAACACCCGGGTCTTCTACCTCAAATATGGCAAGGCCAAAGACATGGTCGAGGTGCTCAAGGGGGTCAGCTCCAGCATCGAGGCCGACAAGAAGGGCGGCGGCGCAACCACAGGTGGCGCCAGTATCGGCGGTGGCAAGCTGGCCATCTCAGCCGACGAGACCACCAATGCGCTGGTCATCACCGCCCAGCCGGACGTGATGTCCGAACTGGAGCAGGTGGTGGCCAAGCTCGATATCCGCCGCGCCCAGGTGCTGGTGGAGGCGATCATCGTCGAGATGCAGGATGGCGACGGCCTCACCCTTGGCGTCCAGTGGGGCAATGCCAACGGTGGTGGCACCCAGTTCACCAACTCCGGTCTGCCCCTCGGCAGCGCCATTGCGGCGGGCAAGGATTACCAGAATGGCAAGACCGACACCGCTGCCGGTCTGCTGAAAGAGTTCAACGGCATGGCCGCCGGTTTCTATCACGGCGACTGGGCCATGCTGGCCACGGCGCTGGCCTCCAATACCAAGAACGATATTCTCTCCACCCCGAGTATCGTCACCATGGATAACAAGGAGGCCTCCTTCAACGTCGGTCAGGAGGTCCCGGTCCAGAGCGGTTCGCAAAGCTCCACCACCAGCGATCAGGTGTTCAACACCATCGAGCGCAAGACGGTGGGCACCAAGCTGGTGGTGACCCCGCAGATCAACGAAGGGGATTCGGTGCTGCTCAATATCGAGCAGGAGGTCTCCAGTGTCGCCCAGACCCAGGCGACCGGTACTGCCAACCTTGGCCCCACTTTCGATACCCGTACCGTCAAGAATGCGGTGCTGGTCAAAAGTGGCGAAACCGTGGTGCTGGGCGGTTTGATGGACGAACAGACCAAGGAGCAGGTCTCCAAGGTGCCCTTGCTTGGCGATATCCCGGTGCTGGGCTATCTGTTCCGCTCCACCTCCAACACCACCTCCAAGCGCAACCTGATGGTCTTTATCCGGCCAACCATCTTGCGTGATGCGGACGTCTATACCGGTGTCTCCAGCAACAAATACAGCCTGTTCCGCGCCGAGCAGCTCAATGCCGCCTCGCAGGAGGGGTATCTCACCTCCCCCGCCCGTCAGGTATTGCCTGCCTATGGCCAGGATGTGATGGTGTCGCCCGAGCTGCAAAAAGAGATCCAGAAGCAGATCAACGAGATGCGGAGCAGACAGCAAAGCACTGTCGAGACCACCACCCCGTTTGTGCAGAGTAAGCCCTGATGAGTGCCTACCATCTGGATGGAAGCATCGGGCCTGCGCCACTGCCCGAGCTCCCTTTTGTCTTTGCCCGCAATTTCGGGGTGATCCTGATTGAGCGTGACGGCGCCCCCGTGCTGCAGTGCCGCCCTGGCGTCACCCCGCAGGCCCTGCTGGAGGTGCGGCGGGTAGCGGGTTGCAGCTTCGCGGTGGAGCAGCTCGACAACGAGACCTTCGAAGAGCTGCTGATGGCTCACTACCAGCGAGACTCCTCCGAGGCACGCCAGCTGATGGAAGATCTCGGCAACGAGATGGACTTCTTCGCCCTGGCCGAAGAGCTGCCCCAGAGCGAAGATCTGCTGGATGCCGATGACGACGCCCCCATCATTCGCCTCATCAACGCCATGTTGAGCGAGGCGATCAAGGAGGAGGCCTCCGATATCCATATCGAGACCTTCGAGCGGGCACTGGTCATTCGTTTTCGCATCGACGGGGTGCTGCGGGAGATCCTGCGCCCCCATCGCAAGCTGGCCTCGCTATTGGTCTCGCGGATCAAGGTGATGTCGCGGATGGATATCGCCGAGAAGCGGGTACCGCAAGATGGCCGGATCTCGTTGCGTATCGGCGGCCGCGCCGTCGACGTGCGGGTCTCCACCATGCCGTCCAGCTACGGCGAGCGGGTGGTATTGCGTCTGCTCGACAAAAACAACGTGCGCCTCGAGCTCAAGCAGCTGGGGATGACCGCGGCCAACCGCACCATCATCAGCGAGCTTATTCGCAAGCCCCACGGCATTATTCTGGTCACCGGCCCGACCGGTTCCGGTAAATCCACCACCCTCTATGCGGCGTTGTCTGAAATCAACTCGCGGGATCGCAACATCCTGACGGTGGAAGACCCCATCGAATATGACCTCGAAGGGGTAGGCCAGACCCAGGTCAACACCAAGGTGGATATGACCTTCGCCCGCGGCCTGCGCGCCATCTTGCGTCAGGATCCGGATGTGGTGATGGTGGGGGAAATTCGTGACCTCGAGACCGCCCAGATTGCGGTGCAGGCCTCCCTCACCGGTCACCTGGTGATGTCGACCCTGCACACCAACACCGCCATCGGCGCCATCACCCGGATGCGGGACATGGGGATCGAGCCCTTCCTGCTCTCCTCGTCGCTCTTGGCTGTGCTGGCCCAGCGACTGGTGCGCACCCTCTGCCCCGATTGCCGTGCCCCGCGACCCATCACCGAGCAGGAGCGCCTCGCCATGGGCATCGAGCTGGCCCCCGACCAGCAGGTGTGGCGTCCGGTCGGATGCGAGCTGTGCAACCACACCGGCTACCGTGGCCGGACCGGCATCCACGAGCTGGTGGTGATCGACGAAGCGGTGCGAGAAGCCATTCACAGCGCCAGCGGCGAGCTCGCCATCGAGCGACTGATCCGCGGCCACACCCCCAGCATCCGTCGTGACGGCATCGACAAGGTCCTCAAGGGGCAGACCAGCCTCGAAGAGGTGCTACGCGTGACCCGGGAAGATTGAGATGGCGGCATTCGAATACAAGGCCCTCGACGGCAAGGGGTGCAGCAAGAGCGGTGTGATGGAGGGGGATTCCGCCCGTCAGGTTCGCCAACTGCTGCGCGAGCAGGGGCTCACCCCGCTCGAGGTAAACGAAACCACCGAGAAAGCGAAACGGGAGGCGACCCGCTTCGCCCTGTTTCGTCGTGGCGCCTCCACTGCTGAGCTGGCCCTGATCACCCGCCAGCTGGCGACTCTGGTGGGGGCCGGTCTCACCATTGAAGAGGCGCTCAAGGCGGTGGCCGAGCAGTGCGAAAAAGCTCACCTGCGCAGTCTGGTGGCGACCGTGCGCAGCAAGGTGGTGGAAGGTTATTCGCTGGCCGACTCGCTGGGGGCCTTTCCCCATGTGTTCGACCAGCTGTTTCGCTCCATGGTGGCGGCCGGTGAAAAGTCGGGTCATCTGGAGAAGGTGCTCAACCGCCTCGCCGATTACACCGAACAGCGCCAGCACATGCGCACCAAGCTGCTGCAGGCGATGATCTACCCCATCGTGCTCACCTGCGTCGCCATCGGGGTTATCTCGATCCTACTTACCGCCGTGGTACCCAAGGTGGTGGCCCAGTTTGAACACATGGGTCAACAGTTGCCGGGCACCACCCGCTTTCTCATCGGCACCAGCGAGTTGATGCAGGCCTACGGCCTCTGGTTCCTGCTGCTGATCTTTCTTGGCAGCTTTGTCTGGCGCTGGTGGCTCACCGATGAAAAGCGCCGCCGACGCTGGCATCAGGTGCTGCTCGGCCTGCCGGTGATTGGCCGGGTCAGTCGCGGTCTCAACACCGCCCGCTTCGCCCGCACTTTAAGCATCCTCAATGCCAGTGCGGTGCCGCTGCTGGAGGGGATGAAAATCTCCGGCGAAGTGCTCTCCAACGACTTTGCCAGAATGCGCATTCTTGAGGCCGCCGAACGGGTGCGCGAGGGGACCAGTCTGCGCAAGTCGCTGACCGAGACCAAGATTTTCCCGCCCATGATGCTGCACATGATCGCCTCCGGCGAGCAGAGCGGCGAACTCGACAGCATGCTGGAGCGGGCGGCAGACAACCAGGATCGGGAGTTTGAATCCCAGGTCAATATCGCCCTCGGGGTGTTCGAACCCATGCTGGTGGTCTCCATGGCCGGGGTGGTGCTGTTTATCGTGATGTCGATCCTGCAGCCGATCCTCGAGCTCAACAATATGGTGAATATGTAAGTTTCCGGCGTTCGATAGCCCCGCTGGCGGCCCGTCGAACCCACCCAGTGATCACTCTCTGATGGGCTATCCCATCTCATTCGTTACGGAGCAACTCATGAACAAACGTCGTCAATCCGGTTTTACCCTGCTGGAAGTCATGGTGGTCATCGTGATCCTCGGCATTCTGGCCAGTCTGGTGGTGCCCAACCTGATGGGCAACAAGGAGAAAGCTGACCAGCAGAAAGCGGTCTCCGATATCGTGGCGCTGGAAAACGCCCTCGACATGTACAAGCTGGACAACAACCGCTACCCGACCACAGAACAGGGTCTGGATGCGCTGGTGACCAAGCCTTCTATCGATCCGGCGCCGCGCAGCTACCGCGATGGCGGCTACATCAAGCGCCTGCCGCAAGATCCCTGGGGCAACCCGTACCAGCTGCTGAGCCCGGGCCAGTTCGGCAAGATCGACATCTTCTCCATGGGTCTGGATGGCGAAGCCGGTACCGATGACGACATCGGCAACTGGAACCTGAAGGATTTCCAATAAGTGATATGTCGCCACCGCACTCCTTGTGAGCTGACTGCATGAAGCGCTCTCTCTCCTTTCATCGCCAATCCGGCTTTACTCTGCTGGAAGTGTTGCTGGTCGCCATGCTGATGGGGCTGGTGGCCACCGCCGTCACCCTCAGCATGGGAGGCGCCAGAGGGGATAGGGAGCTGGACAAGCAGGCGCGTCGCCTGATGGCGACCTTGCAGCTGGCGCAGGAGTATGCGGTGATGGATGGTCGGCTGGTGGGCATTCGCATCGAGGATAGCGGCTGGCAGTTTATGCAGCGTCAGGCCAAGGATCGCAAGTGGCTGGCCCTGACTGGCGACAAGCAACTGGGGCCGGTGCAACTGGCCGAGAACATGACGCTGGCGCTGGAGCTGGAAGGCTTTGGCTGGCAGCCGGACTCCGACGAGAAAACCGAACAGAAGCGCGACGAGAAGGAGCGCACGCCACAACTGCTTATTTTCCCGGGCGGCGAGCTGAGCCCGTTCGTGCTCACCTTCACCCAGCAGGATGACGATGCCCGCTACACCCGCATCGTCAAGGGGGACGAGTTCGGCCGCCTCACCCTGCTCACCGGCGATGAAGATGAAGAGGTGAGCGAATGAACGCCCGCGGTATGACACTACTCGAAGTCATGGTCGCACTGGCCGTCTTTGCCATCGCGGGTCTCGCGGTAATGAAAACCGCCAGCGAACACCTTTCGGCCCTCAACTATCTGGAGCAGAAGACACTCGCCACCTGGGTGGTGGAGAACCAGTTGGTGCAACAGAAGCTCGAGAACAAGTGGCCCGGCGACAGCTGGGTGGAAGGGGATGAGCAGATGGCGGGCAGCACCTGGTACTGGCGCTATCGCGGCGTCGCCACCGCCGACAACAACTTCCGGGCGCTCGATATGGAAGTGCGCACCGAGGCCAAGGCCGAGAACCCGGTCGCCATGATGCGGACCTATATCAGCCGATGACCCAGCACGTTGCCCGCACGCCTCGCCCCGTCCGTCACGCCGGTTTCACCCTGCTCGAAATGCTGGTGGCGATCGCCATCTTCGCCACTCTCAGCATGGGTGCCTATCAGGTGCTGCAGGGGGTGCTCACCAGCGACGAGGCAGCCAAGCGCAAGGAGGCCCGCCTCAACGAATTGCAGCTCGCCTTCACCCTGCTGGAGCGAGACATCACCCAGATGGTGCCGCGCAGCGGTCGCATCGAGGGGGAGAACAACAAGGTGCTGCTGGCGGCCTCCCGTTTCGGCCAGCAGAGCGATGACTGGGGTATGGCCTTTATGCGCAGCGGCTGGCTCAACCCGGACGGCATGCTGCCTCGCTCCCATCTGCAACGGGTCGGCTGGCGTCTCAAGGATCAGAAGCTGGAGCGCCTGAGCTACCTCTATCCGGATCCGGTGATCGGCACCGAGCCGCGCATCCAGCCGGTGCTGGCGGGAGTCACGGCGTTTCGCCTCTACTTCTTCGACAAGGGCAACTGGAAAGAGGAGTGGACCCAGCGCAGCGTACTGCCCCACGGGCTGGCAGTGGAGCTGGATCTGGAAGATTACGGCACCATTCGCCGTCAATTCCTGATTGGCGCCGGCGGCCAGCGCGCCGAAGAGAACAGCCAGAGCAGCAACCCCGACCAAGGTGGCAACAACAACAACAACAACAACAACAACAACGGGAACAACGGCGGCAACGGCAATACCAATGGCGGTAATGGTGACAGCCAGAACGGAGGGGGCGCCAATGCGGGCTAATCTCGCCGCCCCCGATCGCCAGCGCGGCATGGCGCTGCTGGTGGTGCTGCTGATCCTCTCGGTGATGGTGATCATCGCCAGCAATATGAGCGGCCGCCTGCAGCTTGAGCTGCGCCGCACCGCCAACATCACCACCGGCAAACAGGCGTGGTGGTATGCCCTCTCGGCGGAAGCGCTGGTGAGCAAGGTGCTGACGCAGGATTTCAAGGACAATCCCGAGGTGGTCAACCTCAGCCAGAACTGGGCCCGCAAGAACACTGTATTTCCGGTGGACGATGGCCAGCTCAAGGGCGAGGTGACCGACCTGCAATCCTGCTTCAACCTCAACAGCCTGAGCGTGGCCTCCAAGGCGGGGACCGGCGAGGAGCTGGCTCAGCAGCCCTATCCGGTGCAGGTGTTTCGCGAACTGCTCAAGCAGCTGGCGATGGATGATTATGAGGCGGCCCAGCTCACCGATGCCATCCGTGACTGGACTGACAAGGATACGGTGCTGGTCTCCAGCCTTGGTGCAGAGGACGCTTATTACGAGGGGCTCAAGCCACCCTATCTGACCGCCAACCAGTGGATGCTGGGCAAGGATGAGCTGAGGGCGGTGCGCGGGGTGACTGCCAGGGTCTATGCCAAACTGGCCCCCTACGTCTGCACCCTGCCCAACGACAAGTTGAAGATCAATATCAATACCCTTGCCCCCCAGCGCCCCGAGCTGCTGGTCGCCCTCTATCTGGGTACTATCGGGCTGGATGACGCCAAGCGGGTGCTGAACGAGCGGCCACAGAAGGGGTGGAAAGAGAGCAAGCTGATGACAGACATGCTCGCTCCGGTCGATTCGGTGAAAGGGCTGAAAGAGGCGCTGGTGGTCAAGAGCGACTTCTTCGAAGCCCGAGTCGTGGCCGAGGTCGGCGACAACCGGGCCTGGCTCGAAACCCTGTTCCAGCGGGGCAAGGACAATAAACTGGTGATGCTGCGCCGCCTCAGTAGCGGCGCCGAATAAACAGCGCACCTGCAGGCCATCGCCCGCGGGTACGAGAGATGTTGGATGCAGCCTGCGGGCTGCGCACCGGTTGCCAGGGCGCACAACGCCCTTTGCAAACCGGTATCGCAGGAGAGAGATGCGTGAGCGAAAGTCTGGTCATCCGACTGGGGACCAATAAACAACAACCCGTGGCCTGGCTGGTCTGGTCCGGTCAGGAGCAGGAGATCATCGCCTCCGGCACCCTGCCCTCGGCCGATGCCCTGGGCGAGCTGCAGGAGCGGGCCGGTGGCCGCCCCGTGGTCACCCTGGTGCCGGGCAGCGATCTGATCTTCCGGCGCGTCACCCTGCCGGGTCGCTACAACCGCCAGTCGGCAGCGGCCCTCCCCTACCTGCTGGAGGAGCAGATCGCCTCCGATGTGGACGAGCTCCATCTGGTGGTGCTGGCCCACGAGGGCCAGCAGGTGGATCTGATGGCGGTGGATCGGCAGAAGATGGCCGAGTGGCTCGGCTGGCTCGATGCCGCTGGCCTCAAAAGCCTGCAACTGCTGCCCGATGTGCTGGCGCTGCCACAGGCCGCTGATGGCTGGTCAGCCCTGCAACTCGGCAGCGAGTGGCTGGTACGCCAGGGCCCCTGTCAGGGGATCGTCGCCGACGAGCCGCTGCTGGCCATCTTGCTGGCGACTGAAGCGGAGCCGGTCACCATCCACAGCCACACCCCGGTGCCCGCCATTGCCGCCGCCAACTGGCAGGCGGCGGAGCCCGAACTCCCCATGCTGCTGCTGGCCAAGGGGGCCCTCACCTGCCGCGCCAACCTGCTGACCGGCCCCTATCGACCCCAGACCGAATATGCCCGCTACTGGTTGCAGTGGCGCAAGGTAGTCATCACCGCGGGTCTGTTGCTGCTGGTGGCCCTCGGCCAGCGCGGGGTACAGCTCTATCAGCTCACCGAGCAGGACAAAGCGCTGAAAGCGGAGATCCGCGCCGTCTATACCCGCATCTTCCCGGGTGAGAGCCGCATCGTGAACGTACGCAGCCAGATGAACCAGCATCTGCAACAGATGGGACAAGCCCCGCAAAACGGCGTGCTGCTGATGCTCACCGAGCTGGCCCCCACCTTTGCCGAAGTACCCGGTCTGAAACCACAGGTGATGCGCTTTGATGCCAGTCGCCGCGAGCTGCGGCTGCAGGTGACCGCCCCCGGCTTTGCCGAGATCGAGCGGTTCCGCGAGCTGGCCGGCAAGCAATTCGAGGTACAGCAAGGCGAGGTGCGCACCACCGAGGGCAAGGTAGAGGGCGCACTGGTGCTCAAGGGTAAATCATCATGATGGAAAAATTGCAGGGCTGGTGGCACGGCATCACAGCACGGGAACAGCGGCTGGTGGTCGCAGGCGGCGTTCTGCTGCTGGTCGGTCTCTTCTACTGGAGCGTCTGGCAGCCCATCGCCAACCGCATCGCGGAGCGGGAGCGGCAGGTGCAGAACCAGCAGCAGACCCTCGCCTGGCTCAAGGAGAAGGGGGAAGAGGTGCTGGCCATGCAGGGTGGATCGGGTCGCCAGATCGACACCAGCGGCACCCTGGAAGGGGTGGTCAACCGCACCGCCTTCAACCACAAGATCAAGATTGCCCGGCTGCAACCCCAGGCGCAGGAGCTGCAAGTGTGGATCGACACGGTCCAGTTCGATGACTTGCTGCTCTGGCTCTCCACGCTGGTGGAGCAGCACGGCATTCAGGTTCAAATCATCGAGATCGCCCGCGAGGATCTGGCCCCGGGTCTGGTCAAGGTCAGACGTTTGCAGTTGAGTCGTCCACAATGAAAAAACGCATCCTGATTGCCAGCCTGTTTCTGGCCGCCTATCTGCTCTTCCTGCTGGCCACCCTGCCCGCGGCACTGGTAGCTCGCCATCTGCCGCTGCCTGCCAACATTGCCAACCTGCTGAAACTGGAAGGGGTGAGCGGCACCCTCTGGAACGGCCAGATTGCCCGGCTGCAATATGCCAGCGAATCGGTGAACCAGCTGCGTTGGGATCTCAACGGCTGGTCGCTGCTGCGCTTCGCCCCCGAAGTGGCCATACGCTTTGGCGATCGCAACGGGCTGAACGGTCAGGGCGTTGTCGGCTGGAATGGCGCCGCCTTCGGCCACGACCTGACCCTCAATGCCCCCGCCCCCTGGTTGCTGAGCCGTGTGCCGATGCGCCTGCCGATCCCGCTCACCGTCAGCGGCCAGCTGCAACTCAAGGTGGAGCAATTTGCCCAGGGAACCCCCTGGTGTGACAACCTCTACGGCAACCTCGACTGGTACAATGCCAGCGCCGATACCCCGGCGGGCAAGCTGGATCTGGCCGACCCCGAGGTGAAACTCACCTGCCTCGACTCCAAACTGGTGGCCGAACTCAAGCAGGGCTCCGATGCGGTGCAGACCAGCGGTCGCCTCGAGCTGCAACCCAATGGCCAATACCTGTTCCAGGGCACCCTGAAACCGGGCCCGGCACTGCCACCGCAGATGCAGCAAGGGCTCCCCTTCCTCGGCCAGCCCGACAGTCAGGGCCGCTTCCCCCTGCGCTATCAGGGGCGGATCTAAGCCATCATTCAAGGTGAAAATGGCTCAGGGACAACCCGAGCCATTTTTATCGTCCATGTGACGTGTCCGTTGAAATGCCAAATACGGCAGATACAAAAAAGCCCAAGCGGGTGACCGCTTGGGCTTTCTCTTTGAATATGGCGGAGGAGGTGGGATTTGAACCCACGGATGGTCGCCCATCGCCGGTTTTCAAGACCGGTGCATTCAGCCGCTCTGCCACCCCTCCGAACGGGGTGCATACTACGCTAAGCCCTTGTTCATATGCAATACATATTTCCTGTGGGATAGTGTGCGGGAGCAAAATGGCAGGTGGCTTGAAATTGTTCCTCGTCATCCCTATTTGTTCTACATACAATGCGTAAACATGCAGTAACAAACAGCGATCACGAGGCGGCTGCTCGCCGTCTCACCCGGACATCAAGAGGACACCCAAGATGGATACCCGTTCTATCTACACTGGCACCCAAAGTGCCGTACGCGATACCAACAAGGTGCTGCGTAACACCTATATGCTGCTCTCCCTCACTCTGGGCTTCTCTGCCGTGGTGGCGGGGGTCGCTACCGTGATGAACATGCCGCCGCTGCACTGGGCCGTGTTCCTGATCGGCGTCTACGGTCTGATGTTCCTGACCGAGAAGAATCGCAACAACGGCATGGGGCTGGTCTTCACCTTCGCCCTGACCGGTCTGCTGGGCTATAGCCTGGGCCCCATCATCAACATGTACATGAACAATGGTGGTGGCGAGATCGTGATGACCGCCCTTGGCGGCACCGCGCTCACCTTCTTCGGTCTGTCGGCCTATGCCCTGACTACCAAGCGTGACCTCTCTTTCATCGGCGGCATGCTGTTCGTCGGTTTCTGGGTACTGCTGGTGGCCATGATTGCCAACATCTTCCTGCAGATGAGCGCCCTGAGCCTGGCCCTGTCCGCCATGTTCATGCTGTTCTCTTCCGGCGCCATCCTGCTGACTACCCAGCAGATCGTGCGCGGCGGCGAGACCAACTACATCTCCGCCACCGTCACCCTGTATGTCTCAATCTACAACATCTTCCTGAGCTTGCTGAGCCTGCTTGGCGGCAACCGCAACTAATCAGAAACCCCGCTTCGGCGGGGTTTTTATTGGCTCCTCTTTCTGTCAGGATAAGTTGTAAATCAAGGATATGAAGCGAAGTGGNGCCCTGATTTGGATCAGGGCCACTTCGCGCTTGGCGGGTTACTATCTCGCTCTCGTTTCGATCAAGGGTTTCACCTGTCTCATGCCGATGGATCTCTCTGGCCTGCTGCGCCGACTGCTGATTGATAGTCACATCGATTTTGCTTCGCTCAAGGGTGGTGCCTAGCATGCCCATGGAATTCTCCGGTTTGTTACGCCGACTGCTGACCGATAGTCACATCTACTTCGCTCTCAAGGTGCTGCTGGCCATTCTCGGTCTGCTCGCCTTCACCCTGGCCACCGGCAATATCCAGCTCACCGTGCTGCTCTCCCTCGGAGTAGTGGCGGGCGCCATCGCCGAAACCGACGACAGCCTGTGGGGGCGCCTCAAAAACCTCGCCATGACGCTGATTTGCTTCATGTTCGCGTCCCTGTGCGTGCAGTATCTCTACCCCACCCCCTGGCTGTTTGCCATCGGGCTCGCCAGCTCCACCTTTATCTTCGTGATGGTGGGGGCGCTCGGCGCCCGCTACGCCACCATCAGCTTCGGCTCGCTGCTCATCGCCATCTACACCATGCTGGGGGCCGCCAAGGCGCCGGATCTCTTCTACCAGCCGCTGGCCCTCGGCGCTGGCGCCCTCTGGTACGGGCTGGTCTCGTTTATCTGGCTCTGGCTGCTGCCCTACAAGACCCTGCACGAGCAACTGGCCCAGAGCTACTTCGCCCTTGGTCGCTACCTGCTGGAAAAATCCCGCTTCTTCCCGGCGGACGAGCACGGCGCCCAGGCCATTCGCCACAATCTGGCCCAGCTCAACATCAATCTGGTGAGCGCGCTGACCCTCACCAAATCGGCCCTCAATGCCCGCCTGAGCCGCCGCCATCCGGCGAGCCCCGAGCTTGCCAGCCTGCTGCGCCTCTATCTGCTGGCGCTGGAAATTCACGAGCGCGCCACCTCCAGCCACTACCCCTACAGCCGACTGGAAGCGGAGCTCAAGCAGGGCATAGTACTGGAAGGATTTCAGGAGGTGTTCCTGCAGCTCTCCGAGGCGTGCCAGCGGCTCGGTTACGCCATTCTGGTGCACAAGCCCTACGCCCATAACAAGCGTATCCACTGGACTCTGGAGGCCCTCGGCGATCAGCTGGAGTTCACCAATCTCAAGCAGCACTACCCGAAAACCCTGCTGACGCCGATGAAGTTCCTGCGCCGCAATCTGGCCAGCATCAACCAGCTGCTCGGCAGCGCCGAAGTGCTGCAAAACCCCGAGCAGCCGGAGCAGGAGCTGCCCGCGCTGGCCAAGCCACCCCGCCTGCCGCTGCTGACCCAGCTCAAGCAGCACCTCACCTTGCACTCCATGGTGTTTCGCCACGCGCTGCGCTTGTCACTCGGGCTGGTGATCGGCTACGGCATACTGCAAGCCTTTGATCTGGAGAAGGGCTACTGGATTTTGCTGACCGTGCTGTTTGTCTGCCAGCCCAGCTACAGCGCCACCCGCCGCCGACTGGTGCAGCGGATGCTCGGCACCTTCGCCGGCATACTGGTGGGTATTCCGGTGCTCTGGCTCTTCCCCGAGCTGCACATTCAGCTGGTGGTGATGGGGCTCGCCGCCTTCCTGTTTTTCACCCAGGTGCGCAACAACTACAGCGCCGCGGTCTGCTTTATCACCCTCTACGTGCTGATGGCGTTCAACCTGCTCGATGGCATCGGCTTTGCCATTCTGGGGCCGCGGCTGCTCGATACCCTGCTCGGCTGCCTGATCTCTTACGGGCTGGTAGCCTGGCTCTGGCCGGACTGGCAGTACAAGCGGCTGCCGACGCTTATCGCCAATTCGCTCTCGGCCAACGCCCGCTACCTCTCAGCGGTGCTGGCGAGCCTCAAGCAGCAGCGGGACGAGTCCATCGACTATCGGGTGGCGCGCAAGAGCGCCCATCTGGCAGACAGCGAACTGGCCACCGCCTGGCAGAGCATGCTGGTGGAGCCGCAAAAGCGCCGCCGCTTCCTCGAGCTCTGCTTTACCCTCACCTGGCGCAACCACGCCCTGCTCTCCTACATCTCGGCGCTGGGGGCCCATCGCGACAAGCTGGAGGCCATCAGCGGGCTGGATGAGGTGCGCCACCATATCTGCCACACCCTGGAGCAGGCCGCTGGCCATCTGGCAGGCAACCCCTCCAGCTCCATCGGAGGTCAGTGTCCGGTGATAAGTCCGGATAGCAGCGAGGAGCAGCTGATGCTGACCCAGCAGCTCAACCTGATCAGCGAGCTGGCGGATCAGCTGCTGCATCTGGCCAACGAGAGCCGGTTGCTCACCGGGGATCAAGGCGCTACCATGCCCGCCCAATCCTGATAGCCCCATTAGCGAGGAGCCCCCATGTCTGCGTCCGAAAAACATCAGCTGGAATTCAACGGCCAATTCATCGAGACCGATGCCAAGGGCTACCTGCTCAACAGCAACGACTGGAGCGAGGAGCTGGCGCTGGTGCTGGCCGCGCAGGAGGGGATCACGCTTGAGGAGCCGCACTGGGAAGTGGTGCGCTTTGTGCGCGCCTTCTATCTGGAGTTCAACACCTCCCCCGCCATCCGCGCGCTGGTCAAGGCGATGGAGAAGCAGTACGGCCCCGAGAAGGGCAACAGCCGCTATCTCTACAAGCTGTTCCCGGAAGGGCCAGCCAAGCAGGCGACCAAGATTGGCGGCCTGCCCAAACCGGTGAAGTGCATCTGATCCCATGCATCTCATCCCATAACAACGGGGGGCCACAACTGCGGCCCCCCGTTGTGTTTGGTGCGCTATCTTCGCGCACCTCGTATTCATATCTCTGAGACTTCCAGCCAGCCTTATCTCCGCTTGTCAGCAAGCGCCACCAGCTGCTCCGCCAGCCGGTGGCCGTGCAGGTAGGAGGTAATCAGCTCGCTATCCGCTTTGCCGATTTCAATCTGCTGATACCAGTGCGCCAGCATGGCGGCAAAGCCGCGCTGGGCCAGCACCGGCTGCCAGTCGCTGGGGCTAAGCATCTGTGCCTGCTTGTCGCGGGCGATGCTGCCGCGAGCGCAGTTCTCAAGGTGCAGGGAGAGATTGTCGCCATAGGCATCGATGCGCTCCTCGGTGATCCCGGCGCTGCGGTTCATGCTGCCGCTGATGGCGCGATCGCCGCTCTGCCAGCTGACGCTTACCCCGGCCAACAGGCTGCTGTCCTTCGTATCCGGTCGCAATACCGCATGAAAGTCGCCGACCGGCACGCCACCATAAAAACAGAGACTGTCGAGCACATGGATAAAGTCGTCGAACATAAAATCCCGCGCCTTGCCGGGCAGGGCAAAGCGATGTTTCTGCCAGTTCAGCTCGGTGAGCGGCTGGGCCCGCGCCTCGGCCATGGCGGGCAGATAACGGCGGTTAAAGCCGGTAAAGAGGGCGCAATCTTGCGCGATGGCAAGGTTGGCCAGCCCCTCTGCCTCGGCCAGATTGTCGCACAGGGGCTTGTCGACAAAGGTGGGGATCCCTGCGCGCAGGCACTGCTCGGCCAGCTCGCGGTGAACGGCGGTGGCGGCGTGGATCATCACGGCATCGGGACAGCTGGCCAGCAGGGCCGCCACATCGGTAAAACACTCGGCGACCCGATACTGGCGGGCCAGCTTCTCCAGCACCGATGGATTGCGAGTACAGAGCAGCGGGGTAACCCGCTCATCGCTCGCCAGCAGCGGCAGATAGGCTTTCTGGGCGATATCCCCCAGACCAATCATGGCAATGCGCATCTCAACTCCTTTTCACTCGATAACGGGACAAGCGGATAACTGCCCGCACCATCGCAGGATTTGTCCCGCAGATCCAGCCTGCCGTTAGCGCACTGGCTGGTGTGTGCAGCTCTGTGCAAACGGCGGCGTTATCCGGGCATGGCAAGATCGCAAACCGACTTGATCACCTCGGCCAGCCACTCGATGGCGAGATTGCCCTGACTTTTGCGGTGTCTGCCGACCACCACCTCGAACGGCTGCGGCGCTCCGGCCAGCTCCAGCACGCGAAAATCCCCGAGGGCGGCGATAGCTGATGGAATGCAGGCCGCCACGTCATTGACCGACATAAAGGCTTGCAGCGAGGTGTAACAGGGGAGCGTCGCCACCGCCGCGCTGGCAACCTGCTGCGGGCTCATCTGCCCTTCGAAATTGCCGACGCTGTTGGCAAACTGCACAAAGGGGATGGCCGCCAGATCCTGCGGGGCGTTGTCCGGCAGATATCGGGAGTCGCGGCGCAGCACGCAGCAGTAGTGATCCCGGCGCAGGGTGGCGCGCAGCAACCCCGGGTCGAGATAGGCATCAAAGCCAATCACCAGATCGACCTCTCCGCTGGCCAGCGCCTCCAGATGCTGCTCGGCCTGAAAGTCCACCACATCGAGCCGGATGGAGGGCGCCTGAGTGCGCAGGGCGCTCGCCAGCCTTGGGATAATGGCGAGCTGGGCATATTCGTTGGCCATCACCCTGAAGGTGCGCTCGCTGCTGGCGGGCTCGAAGGGGGCAGCCACAAAGACCCCGTCAATATCGGCCAGGATCTGCTCGAACCTGGCAGCCAGCTCGCAGGCGTAGTCGGTCGGCTGCAACCCGGCGCTCTGGCGGATAAAGAGCTCGGCGGGAAAGAGGTCGCGCAGCTTTTTCAAATGGCTGCTCACCCCCTGCTGGGAGATCTCCAGCAACTCGGCCACCCGCGACACACTCTTGTATCTCACCAGCAGCACCAGCACCCGCATCTGCCTGATATCTATCCTCTCCACCCCCACCTCACCAATTTCAGTTGTATCACATACAAATCACCCATGATTTACATTGTATCAGTAGCTCTCTAACCTTGCAGCTCTTCCAGCAAAGCGAGGTTAACGATGAAAACTGTCATTCTGATTGGTGCTCAGGGGAAAATGGGGCAAGCCGCCCTCAGTGGTCTGGGCAAGCACAAGGTGATCACCGCCAGCCGCTCCGGCGAGGGGTGTGATTTTCAGGTGGATATCACCAGCCGAGAGTCTATCGAGCGGCTCTACCAAAACGTGGGCTCCTTCGATGCGGTGGTCAATACCGCAGGATTTTGCGAATACGCCCCCTTTGGCGAGATGAGCGACGAGCAGTGGCAAACCACCATCCAGAGCAAGCTGATGGGGCAGATCAATCTGGTCAATATCGGCCTCAACTACATCAATCAGGGCGGCTCCTTCACCCTGATCTCCGGCATCCTCAATATCAAGCCGATCCCGCTGGCCATTGCCGATGCCACCACCAGCGGCGCCATCGATACCTTTGTCCAGTGCGTGGCCCACGAGCTGCCCCGTGGCATCCGCATCAATGTGGTCAACCCGACCGTATTGGAAGAGGCGTGGGACGTATATGGCGAGATGATGCCAGGCTTCCAGCCGGTGCCGGGCGCCCTGGTCGGCAAGGCGTTTGAGCGCTCCGTCGATGGCTTTATTAGCGGTCAGGTGCTCTATGTCGATGCCTGATCCGGTTCAGGTGTGAACCCAATGCCTTTGTAATTCCTTGTCGATGTTTTTCCTCTTCCCCGAAAGCGCCAGCTCTCGGGGCTTTTTGTATGGCGGGGGGCAGAACAGCAGCAGAACGGGTTTCGTATTGAACCCATTTTGGCTAACATGCCGCACTTCACGAAGCGACAAGGGCAAGGACGCGATGAGCAACAAGACACTGCAATCTCTCTTTCACTACAAACGCTGGGCCGATGGCGAACTGCTGGATGCGATCGCCACACTCGATGCGCAGCAATATGGCGAGGCACACCACACCTGCCTCAGGATCTTCAACCATATCCATGTGGTCGATACCATCTTCAAGGCCAATCTGCTGGGGGAACGCCACGGTTTTACCGCCACCAATACGCCGGAGACACCGACCCTCACCGCCCTGCGCAGCACAGTCACCAAGCTGGATAACTGGCTGGTAGATTACGTCACGTCGCTGAGCCCGCAAGAGGGTGGAACCCCGCTCTCGTTTCGCTTTGTCGATGGTGACAAGGGGCAGATGAGCCGCGATGAAATGCTGTTCCATCTGGTGACTCATGGCGGGTATCACAGAGGAGCCATCGGGCGGATTCTGGTGCAGTGTGGCATCACGCCGCCGCGCGATACCCTGACCACCTTTTTGCATCGCAGCGAGCCCGGGCGACGGGGTGATGCGCCTATGACAGAGGGCGGGGCTCGCCCATGATACGCGCCTGTCTGCGGCTCACACCGCTGCTGCTGATTTGGCTGCTAAGCGGCTGCGCCGCCGCCATCGATCACTACGCGGGGCGCTTTCGCAACACCCTGGTATCGGGGGAAACCCGCGCGACCATTCGCGCCGAGCTGGGCGAGCCCCAGCGTTGCCAGCAGGCCGCCTTTCTGACCGAGGATAAGGTGCAGGGCTGCGATCGTTTTACCGTGCTCGGCAAGATCCACAAGCGCGCTGACGGCAATGGCCAGGCCACGGCAAGCGCCGTGACCATGGGGCTGGGGGAGCTGATCCTAATACCGATGACGGTGGCCGGCGTGGCGGCGGATTACACCGAGCACCACACCATTACCGTCTATTACGATCGGGATGATCACTATCTCTTCCACACCCTGCTCAATGCCAAAGGGCAGGAGGTGTGGCAGTAAGCGCACCGGCCAGCGGCTCTTTCCTGGCCGGCGCGTCCTCCCGACGAGGGAGGCCTTATTGACAGCGCAGTGCCGGTTTGTCTTCCAGCAGCCAAGCTATCCAGCGCCGCCGCGAGTTCAGCACAAACCCTTCGTCGGCCGCGATCCCGCTGACGATATAGCCGTCGGCCGCTGGGTCAGCTGCCTCGCGGGAGAAGGTGAAGTCGCTGCTGTTCACCCGCTCCCCCTTGCTGAGCGCCGCATCGAGCCTCGGCGTCATGACGACGATAGCCAGCCCCGCGGCGGAGTCGATGCCAAGGCCGCTGCTCGCCACTTTGCCGACCGCCACCGGCACCCGGATGGCACAGTGGCGCCCCTCGGCATCCGTGGTGGTATAGGTTCCCTCCCCCACCCGCCCTTGCATCCACAGCAGCTCGCCACGGGTCAGGCTGTCGACCTGCAGCAGGCCCAGTGCCCCCTTGGGAAAATCGTGGGGATTGTCGACGGCAGCCACCGTCAGCGAGCAGCACAGCATAAACAACCCGAGTGCCTGTCTCATGCCGATGCCTCCTTGCCAACATTAGTTGCCCCGCTTTGCTGCGCCAGGAAATAAATGAGCAGCAGGGGTCCCACGGCCGGCACCAGAAAGACCCAGCCCCACCAACCGGAGCGGCCGGTGTCGTGCAAGCGACGCACGATAAGCGCAATCAGGGGCACACTACTCACCAGGCCGTAGCTCAGATCCAGCCAGCCCAGGTTGGCAAGCAGCACGTCCAGCCAGACGCAGATCAGGGTGACAAGCAGATGGCACAACATGAACCACCCACACTCGGCCCGGGTGGCACGACCCGAGAAATCCAGGGCGCGTTGCCACGCCAGCCAATAGAAAGAGAACATGGATACCTGCCTTTTATGGTGATTGGGAGCCCTTATCATGGGGAGCAAAGCGCCCCAAAGCGTCCTCAAACCGGTTTCAGGTCGTCCTCGAATCGCGCCTGCGCCATCATGGGCTTCATTCACCTGACCCGAGCCGTTATGCTGGCATGCCGCGGCTGGTCAACGGCCTCTCTTTGCACACGGGATACATGATGCTGGCCATACCCATACCCTTTATTGTTTCCTTGCTGCTGGCACTGCTGGCTGCCGTGCTGCTAGCGCGCCTCGGGCGAGCGGCCAGAATGACCGCCCTCTTTTTGCTGCTGTGCGCCATCACCACCGGCATGGTGGGGCTGCGCTGGACCTTCGATCTGGCGCAGCTCACTCTCGTGCAGCCGATCCTCGCCTCGCTTATTCCGGTGGCCGCCTGGCACATCTTCAGCCGGACCAAGGCGCCTAGCGCCCGCTTCTCCTGGCTGCACGGCGTCGGCCCCGCGCTGGTTGCCTTCGGCATGCTGACCCACAACTGGTTGCCACTGGATGGCCTGCTGACCGCCATCTATCTCTGCTACGGCATCGCGCTGGTGCGCTTCTCCGATAAGACACAGCAGCTGCTCTATGTCTCGTTCAATGAGTGGGAGGGGGTCAGGCGGGCAGAACATATCGCGGGCTGGATGCTGCTGTTTTCGGCGGCCATCGACGCCGCCGTCTCCCTCGACTTCGCCTTCAACCAAGGCCAGCTGGCGCCCTATATCCTGTCGCTGGGTCACCTGATGCTGGTGCCCATGCTGGCGGCAGCCGTGGTGATGGTGGGGGTCAATACCGCTGACGCAGAAGAGGAGGAGATATCCACCTCCGTTCCCGAGCCTACTGAGAAAGCGCCGCTGCTGAGCGAAGATCGCGCCCGAGAGATAGTGGCTCTGCTCGATAACCTGATGAAGGAGAAAGCCTGCTACCTGGATCCTGAGCTGACCTTGGCCCGCCTCTCACGCAAACTGGGCATTCCCGCAAAGCAGATCTCCAGTGCCGTCAATCTGGTGCGCCAGCAGAGCATCCCCAGGGTCATCAACGAATATCGGATTGCCCATGCCAGGCAGGCCCTGCTGAACACGGATGAGAGCATCACCCAGATCTTGATGAACGCCGGTTTTCAGACCAAATCCAATTTCAATCGCGAATTTCAGCGCATCACCGGCCTGACTCCCAGCCAGTTCAGAGCAACCCGCGACCTGTCGGCCGCCTCCTGAGTTAGTCGCCTGCCCTCGTTTGCTCCCGGCAATCCAGCCACTTGCCCACTCTGGCCCCCAGCTCGGAGCAGACCAGAGCTGTCACGGCGGCCCAGAGCATCTGGTTGCCATCAAAACCCGCCTGCTTTTCAAACAGGAAGGGCACCAGCAGGTTGAAGCCGATGATCCCGAGCAGCAGCCCAAGGCCACTGCCCACCTTCTCCCTGCGGGATCGCGTTTTTATTGCCATCTGATTGCGCCTGCCAAACACGTCATGAACGGGCTCCAAGCCCATCTATCGGGCAGGCCAAGATAACAGAAGCGCTCCCTGATGGGCATGCTCGCCACGTCTGTCCCCCTACTAATGGCATTCACAACAGTCACCTTCCTGTCATCTGGCTGACATCCCGCGGTCATTTTCAAGCCATAGAGTTTTTCACTTATTTTTCATATGGATAGATAAGGAACATCATGACTTTCCCGCGCTCTTCTTATGTGGCTTTGGCCGTCTCGCTGGTCTTGCTTGGCGGCTGCCAGTCAGAGAACGAATCGTCTACCGACAGCCAGGGCAAAACCGCCTACCAATACAGCACCAAAGCGGTCTACAGCCCGCAGCAGCAGGCGGAGAGCTACGAGCCAGCGCCCCAGGGGTTCAGCCCGGTCTTTACCGAGATGGTGGCGCGCCACGGCTCGCGCTCCCTCTCCAGCCCGAAATATGACGTGCTGACCAAGCTGGTCTGGGAAGAGGCGCAGCGTCAGGGGGCGCTCACCACCCTCGGGCAGGGGCTGGGAGGCAAGGTCGATCTGGTGACGGCCGCCAACCAGAAACTGGGCTATGGCCTGCTCTCGGCGCTGGGCAAGGAGGAGCACGCCAATCTCGCCACCCGGCTGGCGGCGCGGCTGCCGACCCTGCTCAACAGCAGCGAGCCCCACTGCATCAAAGTGGTCACCTCGGGCAAGGACAGGGCCAACGAAAGCGCCTTCTACTTTATGGAGAGCCTCAAGCGCGACGTGAACTATGTCAGCGACTCGGCACAGTGCTACCTCACGCAGGATGACCCCTCGAAGATCGACAAAAAGCTGGTCAACAAGTTCGAACTCTACTTCCACAAGACCACGCCCGAGGGGGATTACGCCCGTTACCTGCCCGCCTATGAGAGCTACCAGCGCTTTATCGGTGACGAGGATGCCGGAATCGCCCCGGCCCCCGAGCTGGCCAGAGCGCTGGATCAGCTTAAAAACCTGAGCAAGACCAAAGAGATGGCCCGCAGCATGCTGGAGCGTATCTACAGCAAGGGGTTTGTCGACTATCTGGCGGGCGGCGTCGAGTTTGTCGCCGTCAACCCGGAAGATGGCGGCATGACCTATGTGCGCGACGAAGTGGATGCGGCCCTGATGCTCTACAACCTCTTTATCATCGGCCCCGGCATGATCCGCGAAGCGCAGGCACAGGGCAGCGAACCCTGGGCGCTGGAGCAGTTCCTCACCCCGGAAGAGTCTGCCTGGTTCTCCTACCTCTCCGATGCGGAAGATTTCTACGAGAAGGGGCCGAGCTTTGCCAACCAGAGCGCCCCCTACGCCATTGCCCAGCCGCTGCTCGACGGCCTGTTTGGCGAGGTGCAGCGTCAGGTAGTGGAGGGCGAGCAGAGCCGACGGGCCACCCTGCGCTTTGCCCACGCCGAAGCCATTATCCCCCTCGCCGCCCTGATGAAGCTGGAAGGGAGCCGTCAGGGGGCCAGCGCGGATCAGCTGTTCAGCCAGCAGAACAACGAGTGGCGCGGCGGCTGGGTCTCCCCCTATACCGCCAATATTCAGTGGGATATCTACCAGAACGGGCAGCGACAGGTACTGGTCAAGATGCTCTACAACGAAAAGGAGATCGCCTTTAAAGCGGGCTGCCAGCCCTACCAAAGCGGTAGCCACTACTACGACTTCGAGGAGCTCAAGCGCTGCTACAGCTATAACGGCTGACCCTTCACGCGCCGGATATGGCAATAACAAGGGGCGACCAGCAGGTCGCCCCAATTCACACCCCTTTCCTGCTTGCCAAAGCGGGATATGGCGATAAAGCCGCCTTCCGGCTCCATTTGCTGATCAAGCTCAAAAAACGATTAATTTCTGATAGTTAAGTCACTTTAAGGCTCGCCTCGACAGTTTCGTTTGGATTACCATGGCCATTCAGAACCTGTTGAACTGCGATGGGTTGCTGCCAGCGCGGGTCAAGGGAGCATATTGGAAGCTGTAATTCACTTGTCGTAGCGTGGATCCTTCATGATATTTCTCTTCACTCAGAAAAGTAGACGACCCAGATTTTTATGTTTAGCTTTAGCGAGTTATATTGAAAATTTAACATGAGGATTAAAAATGGCTCCAACCTTACTATGTAGTGATGTTTTCGGTGTATCACCTAATGTTTCTTCATATTCATATGTGGATAGAGGTGATCTAGATGAAGAAATATCGAGGCAACTTAAAAGAAAAACTCATATAGCTCTTCGAGGTGAGTCAAAATGTGGTAAGTCATGGTTAAGACAAAAAACAATAGACGATCCAATTATTGTACAATGCAGACTAAAAACAACACACGTTGATATCTATACAGATATCCTTTCTCAGTTGGGAATACGTTTAATCATTGAGGATGCAACTAAAAACACAATCAAAGGCAAGGTTGAAGCATCTGGTGGTATAGGTATAAAACTGATTACTCAACTTAAATTATCACTAGGCCTGAATATTGAAGAAGAAAACACAACCAAGGGCCAGATTGTAGGACATGACATTAATGACTTAAACTTTATTGCAAAATTAATAAATAATTCTAACAGACGAGTTGTTATTGAAGATTTTCATTATCTATCTGTTGAAGAAAGGAAAAATATATCATTTGATCTAAAAGCTTTGTGGGACTATCAATGCTTTTTTGTAATAATTGGAATTTGGACTAAATCCAATTTATTAATACACCTAAACCCAGATTTAAGCGGTAGAATGATTGAAATTCCTGTTTCTTGGTCAGATAGCGACCTAGAAAAAGTTATAAGCAAAGGGAGTTTAGCGCTAAACATAAACTTTTCAACAAATATAAAGAAACAAATAATAGCAGATGCTTATCATAATGTGGGTCTATTACAAGCACTCACGCTAGCCTACTTAGATGAAGAAAAAATATATGAAGCATCTCTTGGGGCAACAACTCACTTAGATGATGAGACAAAAAACCAACTAGCTGCGATTAGTTATGCTGAACAACTAAATACTAAATACCAAAAATTTGCTACTGATATTTCCACAGGAATAAGAACAAGAAAGGACTCAACAGGTATATATGCCCATGCAATGGCTGCAATTATAATGGCTGACGATAACAAACTTTTAAACGGTTTCAACCTAGATGAAATATTTCACATTGTAAATAAGAGACAGCCAAGAATCCAAAAGCAAAACTTAAAAACTATCCTTCAAAAACTAGAAGATCTACAGGTTGATGCGGATGGAAGAGGATTGGTTTTAGCGTTTAATACTGCGACCAATGATATAACAACTATTGATAGAACATTATTATTCTATAGGAAATATGTAACCATTACTTGGCCATGGGAAGACTTAATTAATGAAGTAGAAGCACAAAATGAAACAAAAATATTCCTAGGGGATTAGTTGATCTGCATATGCTTATATTCATTAACTTTAAGTAATAACAATATTTCAAATAAAAAGGCGTCCCTTCGGTCGCCTTTTTATTTACAACACATTCCTAATCAAAAAACATCACTACGCCGATCGCTGAGTATTATTCCCATTGTCCACATACTAGCCCCCCCTGCGTCATGGCAGTCAGCACCGCTCATGCTTTTCTCTTCTAGGATAATTTATTCTTAACAGAGTCGCCCCAGTAATAACAAAGCAGTGGTTAGATATGGAGGTAAGTGTTATTTTTTCTCGCTTTTATTGCTGCACTTACAGTAAGATACCCATACGAAGCCTAGCAATAGCGACAGATTACAACCTAGTTGATAAAAAATTCTTGAAATTTGTAATCTATCGATGATCACGAGCTTCGATCCTACCAACCTTAGGTAGATATAAGAATCAAAAATAAAGTTAGTTTATTCTTTATTTTTACAGAATGGCGTTCTAAAAAGGATATAACATGCGATACATACCATTACTCTTTTTACCTATTATCACCCCTGCCTATGCCATTACATATATTGAACTAGAAGGCAACATTACAAATATCGTTGATAAAACACCAGAGCAAGCTTTCTACAAAAAATTCTCGGACGGAAGAGCGCACTATGTAATAGAAGTAGATAAGGATAAAAATGGTTGGTGGCTTTCCAATGGAAAAATTTGTTACCCACAAAATTTAAAAAATGAGCGCCATTATGAAGCTACATATGTATGTGGCAATGCTTTGAATAAGGGTTACTTTAATAATGAGTACAGGACTGTTATGGATGATTTATATTCATCCGGACGAGTCAAGATGCATGTTGGGAAAAGCCTTGAGATAGAGTTTAAAAATATAAACCTAGATAAAATAAAGATTGGTACACAAGCAACTGGTATCGAGTTACACGATGGCTCAAGCATATCTCGCTCATCTGTTTACTCAGACCTAGTCGTTACAAAAATAAGTGATGAGAACCCTTGTGAGTAAACATTGTTAATAAATTTACAGATATGATTACCTTAAATAAAAAGGCGACCATCCGGTCGTAATGCAAGTCAGTTAAGAGAATTTGAGTCCCAGCCCGCAGGGTATAAGGGCTAAAGAGTGAGGGAGGCATGATGCCTCCCTCTTTTTATTGCATGCCAGTCAGGGCAAGGGTTGGAGCCAAAATGACTCTTCAATCATGGAGCTACTTTTGATATTCAACATCTCGAATATTTAGTCATAAAAGTGCTTAACCGACTGGCATTAACCATCCGGTCGCCTTTTTATTTCTATCGCTTTCCAATCAGGAAATATTACCGAGCCGGTCGCTTGGCACCATTTCCTTTGACCGCAGGCTTGCTGCCTTGAGCAGCGGGTTTGGCAGAGCCAGCACGGGTCGGCGCCTTGCCCTTGTGGGCGGGTTTGCCGGTCGGTTTGCCCTTGCCAGCATTCTGGCCAGCATTCTTGCCTTCGCCCTGTGCGGCCGGTTTGCCGTTAGCCGCCCCTTTGTGCAGCTGGGACCCCACCGGCTTGTTGCCTGCGCCATTGCCGCGCTGATGGGCAATGTTACTGTGGCGAGTCAGGGCCGGTTTCAACCCCTTGCCAGTGGCGGCGCGCTCGTTGCGACCTTCCGCTGGCACCAGACAGCCGGGGCCGTTGCCAATCAGGTGGCCCTTGCCCATGGCGAGCAGGGCTTCGCGGATCATCGGCCAGCCAGCCGGATCGTGGTAGCGCAGCAGTGCCTTGTGCAGGCGGCGACGGCGCTCGCCCTTGGCGACAAACACATCGCCACCGGTGCGGCTCACCTTGTTTAACGGGTTTTTCTCCGTGTAATACATGGTGGTGGCGTTGGCGAGCGGCGACGGGTAGAAGTTCTGCACCTGATCGAGCTTGAAGCGGTTCTCTTTGACCCAGAGCGCCAGATTGATCATGTCTTCATCGGTAGTGCCCGGGTGGGCAGAAATAAAGTAGGGGATCAGGTACTGCTGCTTGCCCGCCTCTTTCGAGTATTTGTCGAACAGCTCCTTGAACTGGTAGTAGCTGCCCATGCCCGGCTTCATCATCTTGGAGAGCGGCCCCTCCTCGGTGTGTTCCGGCGCGATCTTGAGGTAGCCGCCGACGTGGTACTTGGCCAGCTCCTTGATATAGCGGGGATCTTCGACCGCGATGTCGTAACGCACGCCGGAGGCGATGAGGATCTTCTTGATCCCCTTGAGGTCGCGCGCCTTGCGATAGAGGTTGATGGTCGGGCTGTGGTCGGTGTCCATGTGCGGGCAGATGGTGGGCCAGACACAGGAGGCGCGACGGCAGGTCTGCTCGGCCTTGGGGCTCTTGCAACGCAGCTTGTACATGTTGGCGGTGGGGCCGCCGAGATCCGAGATGACGCCGGTAAAGCCCGGCACCTTGTCGCGGATATCTTCGATTTCTTTCAGGATCGACTCTTCCGAGCGGCTCTGGATGATGCGCCCTTCGTGCTCGGTGATGGAGCAGAAGGAGCAGCCGCCAAAGCAGCCGCGCATGATGTTGACCGAGGTCTTGATCATCTCGAACGCCGGGATCTTCTCGTTACCATAGGCCGGGTGCGGCACCCGCTGGTAGGGCAGGCCGAATACGCCGTCCATCTCCTCGGTTTCCAGCGGGAAGGCGGGCGGATTGACCCAGACGATGCGATCGCCGTGGGCCTGCGACAGGGCGCGGGCACAACCGGGGTTGGTCTCGTGGTGCAGAATGCGCGAGGCGTGGGCGTAGAGCACCTTGTCCTCTTTCACCCGCTCGAACGCCGGCAGCTTCACATAGGTTTTTTCCCACGGCTTGGGCTTGGCCGGCTGCACCAACACGGGCTGGGCTTCCTGCGCGGCGGGTGCCGCTTCGCTGGCATCGTCCGCGCAGGGCGCCCCTTCCATATAGGGGTTGGGGATGGGATCGATGCGGCCAATCTGGTCGAGCTTGCTCGAATCCACCCCTTTCCAGCCCGGCAGCGGCTCCTTGCGGATGACGGCGGTGCCGCGAATATCCTGCATGGTCTCGATGGTCTCCCCCGCTGCGATGCGGTGGGCCACTTCGACCAGCGGCCGCTCGGCGTTGCCGTAAATCAGGATATCGGCCTTGGCATCGAGCAGGATGGAGCGGCGGATGGTCTCGGACCAGTAGTCGTAGTGGGCGATACGGCGCAGCGACGCCTCGATACCGCCGATGACCACCGGCACCTCTTTGAAGGCTTCTTTACAGCGCTGGGTATAGACCAGAGTCGCGCGATCCGGCCGCTTGCCGCCCACATCCCCCGGGGTGTAGGCGTCGTCGTGGCGCAGCTTTTTGTCGGAGGTGTAGCGGTTGATCATGGAATCCATGTTGCCCGCGGTCACCCCGAAGAAGAGGTTCGGTTTGCCCAGACGCATAAAGTCATCTTTGGATGACCAGTCCGGCTGGGCGATGATGCCGACCCGAAAGCCCTGCGCCTCCAGCATGCGGCCGATCACCGCCATGCCGAAACTCGGGTGATCCACATAGGCATCCCCCGTCACCAGAATGACGTCGCAGCTGTCCCAACCCAGCTTGTCCATCTCTTTGCGGGACATGGGCAGGAAGGGCGCCGTGCCGTAGCACTCGGCCCAATAGCGGGGATAGGAGAAAAGGTTGGGTACCGGCTGCATTTTAAACACCTGGAAAAATTCGGGTCGCGCATTATACCGGTTGCGGCCAAGGGGGGCGATGGCTTTTTGTCCCTATAGATCCCGCGGAATAGGCCGCCGCCCGCAATAGCAAGGGCGCCCGCAGGCACCCTTGTGATGATGAGGCTGATAACTGGCCCCCGCTTGGGTTCAGGCCAAGGCGCAGATCAGGGCGCCGGAGGGTGTGACTCCCCTGCCCCCTTGGCGGCCAGCGCTTCGTCTACCTGCTGATCCCGCGCACCAGTCATGCCGGCGTGACGGGCGATCAGATGGTAGATGGCGGGCACCACCAGCAGGGTGACCAGGGTTGCCAACGACAGTCCGAAGAAGACCACTGTCCCCACCGCCATCCGGCTCTCGTAGCCCGCCCCCATGGAGAGCATCAGCGGCACCGCGCCGATAATAGCGGTGAGCGAAGTCATCAGGATGGGGCGCAAGCGGCGCACCGAGCCTGCGATGATCGCCTCCTCGAATCCTTCCCCGCGCTGGCGCAGCTGGTTGATGAACTCGACGATGAGGATGCCGTTCTTGGTCACCATGCCGATCAGCATGATCATCCCGATCTGGCTGTAGATGCTCATCTCCTGCCCCGTCAGCCAGAGGCCAAGCAGGCCGCCGAAGATCCCGAGTGGCACCGTCACCATCACTACCGCCGGGGTCAGGGTGCTCTCGAACTGGGCCACCAGCACCAGATAGACCACCAGCAGGGCGAGGCCAAAGACCAGCACCATCTCCCCCTGATTGTCGCGGTAATCCTTGGAATCACCGGCGTAATCCACCGTCATGCCGGTGGGCAGGTTGGCGTTGGCCCAGCCATCGAGGAAATCGAGGGCCTCACCCAGGGTGTGGTCGGGGTGCACATCGGCGGTCAGGGTGATCGCCTTTTGCCGCTGGTAGTGGTTGAGGCGGTTGGCGGTCGCCACCTGCTTGACGGTGGCCAGAGTCGAGAGACTGACCATCTCGCCGTTGGCGGCCTTTAGATAGATGCGACCGAGATCCGAGATGCCGTTGAACTCGGTCTGGTTGCCGCGCAGGTAGACGTCATACTCCTCACCCCTGTCCACATAGGTGGTCTTGCTCGCCCCGCCCAGCAAGGTCTGCAAGCTGTTGGCCACGGTGGAGACCGGAATGCCAAGCTGGCTGGCGCTGTCGCGATTGATGGTCACCTGCAGCTCGGGGGTCTTCTCGGCATAGTCGAGATCCGGGCTCAGCATCAGGCCGCTGCCCTGCGCTGCCTGTTGCAGCGCCAACCCTTGCTGGTAGAGCTCGGCATAGTCGTTACCCTGCAGCACGAACTGCACCGGCGCGGTGGAGCCGCCGCGGAAACCGGGCTGGAAGGTGCGGATCATCACATCGGGAATGCCGGAGAGCTTGGCACCCAGCGAGCGGGAGAACTCGGTGGCAGTGACGTCGCGCTCGGCCCAGTCGGTGAGCTGGATGATCACCATACCGGTCTGATCGCCGCCACGGCCAAAGGCGGGGGTGCTGAAGCTCAGCGCCTGCACCACCCCTTTGCCCAGCATCGGCATGATGGCGGACTCCACCTGTTGCATGTTGCGCTTCATCCGCTCGATGCTGGTCCCCTCTGCCCCCTTGACGAAGACATAGATGACGCCGCGATCCTCGGTCGGGGTAAGGCTGGTCGGCAGCTGGGTAAAGAGGGCACAGATACCGCCCAGACAGAGCAGCAGCACCAGCGGCGTCCAGCGGGAGCGACGCAGCACCCACGCCAGCAGGTGGCGATAGTGCCCCTCCAGCCAGCCGAGCCCGCGATCGAGCCCGGCGGTGAGCCGGTTCGGTTTATCCAGCGGGCGCATCAGCCAGGAGCCCATGGCCGGGGTGAGAGTCAGCGCCACCAGCGAGGAGCAGAGCACCGCGAGCGAAAGCAGGATCGCAAACTCGGTAAAGAGCCGCCCCACCATGCCATCCATAAAGGCGATGGGGACAAACACCATCACCAGCACGGCGGTGGTGGCGATGACCGCAAAGCCCACCTCGCGGGTGCCGTGCCAGGCGGCCAGCAGCGGCGGTTCACCCCGCTGCAGATGGTGGTGGATGTTCTCCACCACCACGATAGCGTCATCCACCACCAGGCCGATGGCGAGAATAAGGGCCAGCAGGGTGATGAGGTTGATGGAAAAGCCGAAATACCAGGCACCGATAAAGGCTGATATCAGCGATACCGGCACCGTAATGGCCGGAATAAGCGTGGTGCGCCCCTGCCCGAGGAACAGATAGAGCACCGCCACCACCAGCACGGCGCAGATGGCCAGGGTCTCGTACACCTCGTCGATGGCCTGCTTGATAAAGATGGTGGAGTCGTAATCCACCTCGAGCTTGGCCCCCTCCGGCAGGAAGCGCTGCATCTCGCCGAGTTTCTTCTCGATCCCCTGCGCCACCGCCAGCGGGTTGGCGGTGGACTGGGCAACGATACCGATACCCAGACTCTCTTTGCCGTTGCGCTGATAGGCGCTGTCTTCGTTCTTGGCTCCTACCTCCACATCGGCGATATCGGCCAGATAGACGCTCTGGCCGTTGGCGGCTGTGGTGACTTGCAGTTGCTGGAAATCTTCCGCTGTGTGATAGAGACGGGCGATCTGCACCGCCATGGTCATGGAGTTGTTGCGGATCTCGCCACCCGGCAGCTCGATATTCTCCCGCTTGAGGGCCTCTTCCACATCGCTCACCGTGATGCCACGGGCGGCCATGTCGGCAGGGCGCAGCCGCACATACATCACCTGGGTGAGATCGCCGGAGAGCGCCACTTCGCTCACACCGTCCACCAGACTCAGGGGGTCGACCAGCACCCGGTTGGCGTAGTCGGTCATGGCGGTGCGATCCATCTGGCTGCTGCTGAAGTTGAGCCAGATCGCCACATCGCCGTTGCCGCTGTCCTTGGTCACCAGCGGCTCGTCCACATCATCAGGCAGCCGTGGCCGCGCGCGGGAGAGGGCATCGCGCACATCGGAGATCCCCTCCACCATGTTCCAGCCGAGCTTGAACTCGACCGTGATCATCGAGCGCCCCTTGCGGGTCATGGAGTTGATGTTCTTGATGCCGCTGATGCCGGAGAGCTGATCCTCGATGGGCTTGGTGACCTGACTCTCCATCACCGAGGGGGCGGCCCCCTCATAGGTGGTGGTGATGGAGACCGAGGGGATCTGCACATCGGGCATCTCCCGCACCGTCAATTTGCTGAAGGCGACCAGACCAAACACGGTGAGCAGGGCACTGAGCACCACCGCCACCAGCGGGCGGCGAACTGAGATATCGGAGAGCCACATCAGCCGTTCACCTCAGCCAGATCACGCACCTGCACCCCATCACGCAGATTGACCAGCCCCTCGACCACGATGCGATCGCCGACTTTGAGCCCCTCGGTGACCCAGACGGTCTCCCCTTCGGTCTCACCGAGCACCACAGGCACCCGCTTGACCCGGCCATCGGCCTCAAGACGGTAAACAAAGCGCTGCTCACCGGCATACTCCACCGACTGGGCGGGGATCAGGGTGAGCTGCTGGGCCGGCAGCGCCAGCTCCACATTGAGCAACATGCCCGGGCGCAACTGGCCGTTGCCATTGGGGATCATCACCCGCGCCTTGATGTTCTGGGTATCGTTGGAAATGCGGCTATCGAGAGTGGTCAGAGTGCCGTTGAATTGCTGATCCGGCCAGGCAGTACTGGTGGCGGTAACTGCCATGCCCGGGCGCAGCAGGGAGAGGTAACGCTCCGGCACCGCCAGATCGAGGCGCAGTTTGTCGAGCTCATCGAGATGCAGCAGGGTATCGCCGCTGTTGACCAGCGCCCCTTCGCTCAAGTCAATCAGACTCACGGTACCGGCAAAGGGTGCCTGCAAGGTACGCAGGGAGAGCTCGTAGCGGGCGGCATCGAGGCGTGCCTGCACCTGGGCCACGGTGGCCTCCTGCCCCTCCAGCTCGGATTGGGTCACGGCGCCACGGGCCACCAGCTTGCGCATATCACTCAGCTTGCGGTTCTCGTCGCGCAGACTGGCGCTCTGCTCGGCCAGCTCCGCCTGCTGCTTGCCCGCATCGAGCGCGATCAGGGTCTCCCCCTTCGCCACACTCTGGCCAGATTGCACCGCAATCTTGACGATGCGACCGGTCACTTCGGGGCTGATGATGACGGATCGATTGGCGGCCAGCTTACCCACCAGCTTGAGGGTCGGCTCGGCCAGACTCTGCTTGACGGTTTGAGTGCGGATATTGACCTGTCTGGTCGGTGCTTTGGCGGCGGGTTCGCTGTGACGCAGCGCCCAGACGCCGGCAACCACGATTAGAAGAAGGCCCAAGCCGAGCCAGATACGCATTTTCATCGAACAGTCCATGAAGAGTGAGAGGGTAAATCCAGATTGGGGCCATTTTAGCCCCAGACTATGCCGTGACTATGTATAAATGTGACAAAACGTAACAAGAGCGGGATAAGCTCACTCTGTTTCAGGTCGCGCCGTTTGTTTTCACGCCACATCGCATACACTAACGACAATTTCCTTCGCAACCCGACTGACTGCCTATGCCCAAAATGTCTGACCACCGCTTTCTCACACGCCTGACCTGGCTCCTGTTCGCCGTGGTCATCCTGCTGATTGGTCTGACCTTGCGGCAAAGCCTGAAACAGATAGAACGCCTCTACCAGAGTGATACCCTCAACAGCGCCATCTACCTGCGGGATCGTTTCAAACAGACCGAAGTATTTCTGGAGGCAATGCGCGGGCAGGCCGAAGAGCGACTGCGCAGCGACCCCCAGTCGGTGCTCACCCGCCAGCTCTATCGCCATATCGAGGCGCTGCCAGAGGGGCTGGCCCTCGACAAGCTCCCCGGTGATTTACCGGCCGGACTGGCGGGCAACCTCACCGGTGACGGCCCGCTGCCGCCCCCCGGCAGTGCGCGGGAGGCGCAACTTCATTTGGCCCTGAGCCTCTCCCCCTTGTTGTCCACCGCCAGCCAGCGCCTTGGCAGCGAGATCGCCTGGGCCTACTTCACCGGGGTGGACAACTTTATCTACCTCTATCCCTGGATCCCCTCCAGCCAGTTTCGCTTTGCCCGCAGCATCTATGACAAGCACTACTGGCAGGATGCGCTGATGTCACCCAACCCAAGCCGGGACACCATTCTCTCCCGCCCTTACGAAGATTTTGCCGGACTGGGCACCATGGTCACCATGTCCCAGCCTCTCTACAAGGACGGCTCGCTGGTAGGGATGATCAGCATGGACATCCTGCTCTCACGCTTGCAATCGCAGCTCAATCAGCTGGCGCCAGCGTTGGGTGAGTATCTGCTGCTCAATCAGTACCATCAGGTGCTGGCCAGCAGCGCACACCAGCCCGTGGTGCCGCAAGACCCCGAGCCGACCGACGAGTACCAGTGGCAACAAGGGGCATTGCAGCTGACCATGGCAATCCCAGATACCCCGTTGCGACTGGTGCACAGCGTCACCCTGCTGCCGCTGGTGTGGGCCATGCTCTGCCAGTCCACGCCGACCCTGCTCGCCATTCTCTTTATGCTGCTGGCCGCCCTCTCCAACCTGAGATCCCATCGCCTCAACCAGCGGCTCAATTACCTCTCCTGCCACGATGCCCTCACCGGCGCCTTCAACCGCCACTATCTGGTGCTGCTGGAACAGGCGGGCGATCTGGCCCGGCTGCAAGCGGGGATCCTGATGTTCGATGCGGATCACTTCAAACGGGTCAATGACAACTTCGGCCATGCCGTCGGCGATATCGTGCTGATCCGGCTGGTGCAGATCTGCCAGCAGCAGCTTAGACCCACTGATCGCCTGATCCGCTGGGGGGGCGAAGAGTTTCTGCTGCTGATTGGCCGCGCTGATGCAACGCAGCTCGGCGAGCTGGCGGAGCGGCTGAGAAAGGCGGTAGCGGATCACGACTGGGCCGCCATCGAGCCCGGGCTGGAGGTCACCATCAGTCTCGGCTATCTGCCCCACCAGGAGAACCTTCCCCTGCACGAAGCGGTGCGCCGCGCCGATGTGGCGCTCTATCAGGCCAAGGCCAACGGTCGCAACCGCAGCGAAAGATGGCAGGGTGACGCCTCCTGACTCTCGGAGTAAGCTGAGCCCTCAACCCCTTTTTTGGAGGACTGTCGTGCCACGTAAACCCCGCGTAGGGCTCGCTCTCGGGAGCGGCGCCGCCAGAGGATGGGCCCATATCGGCGTCATCCGCGCCCTTGAACGTCTCGGCATCAAACCGGATTTGATCGCTGGCTGCTCCATCGGCAGCTTTGTCGGTGCCGCCTATGCCGCCGGAGAACTGGATCGGCTGGAAACCTGGGTGCGCGGCTTTACCCGCCTGCAGGTGGTCAGCCTGCTCGACCCGGCCCTCTCCGGCGGTCTGTTTCGCGGCGAAAAGGTGTTTGGCCTTGCCGCCAGCCATCTGGGGGATCCCGATCTCGAGAACCTGCCCATCCCCTTCGCCTGCATCGCCACCGAGCTGGATACCGGCCGCGAGATCTGGCTGCAACAGGGCCCGCTGCGCCAGTCGGTGCGCGCCTCCTGCGGCATGCCGGGGATCCTCACCCCGACCCGGATCAACGACCGCTGGCTGGTCGATGGCGCCGTGGTCAACCCGGTGCCCATCTCGCTGGCCCGCGCCATGGGGGCCGAGGTGGTGATTGCGGTCAACCTCAACACCGACATGCACCAGCCCTGGACCGACGAGCCGGATCAACCCGGCAGCGGCGGTCTGCTCAGCCAGTGGCTCAATCGCGGTGAATCCGCGCCAGCCACCCCGGGTCTGTGGAGCGTGATGAGTGGCTCCATCAACATCATGCAGGAGCGGATCACCCGCGCCCGGATGGCCGGTGACCCGCCGGAGATCCAGCTCTGCCCGCGCCTTGGCAGCTTCTCCATCATGGATTTTCATCGCGCCAGCGATGCCATCAACGAGGGGGAAGCCTGCGTCGAGCGCAATCTCGATCAGCTCAAGGATGAACTGGGCCGCCTCGGGTTGCTGGGCAGTTAGTTGTCGGCATGCTGCGGTTTACACATGAAAAAAAGCGCCATTCGGCGCTTTTTTTTTCAACTTACTTACCTGGTTACTCCTTACGGTAGAAGAGCAACCCGAGCAGAATCACCCCCACAGAGACCAGCAGATAGAGCCCCAGACTGGGATTGGTGATACCGCCATACAGAATGATGAGCGCGCCCAGAGTGGCGCAGGTCGGGATCACAAACCGCTTTATCCAGCCCAACTCGGTAAAGGTGCGCATGTACCAGACATAGAGGAACAGATAGAGGCCATAAATCAGCACGATCGGCATCTCGTCCAGAGCGATGTAACGACCGAATGTCTCGTTGATGCTGCAGTACCACAACACTGAGTAGATCACCGACAACAACGCTGCCGCGAGGGCCGAGTTGATTGGCATGTGGTGATGCGGTTCGATACGGCTCATCCACTTGGGGGCTGGCCCCTGATTGCGGATCGCCAGCGAGTAGGGAATGCGCATGGTCGCCAACACCAGACCATTGAGGGTGCCGAGGCAGGAGATAATCACGAACACGGTCAAAATGGTCGAGGCAGTCCCGCCAAACAGGCTGGTTGTCGCGAGATTTACCGCGTTATCCCCTTGCGCCACTATCTCGTCCGTCGGCAAGACGCTGGCGATCCCCAGAAAATAGGTGACATAGACCACAAAGACTATCAGGGTGCCAATCACCAGCGCTCTGGGCAGATTCTTCTTGGAATCGCGAATTTCGCTGTTGATGGTCACGGCGGCAATCCACCCCTCATAAGCGAAGGCGGTGGCAACCACGGCCGTGGCCAGAGTGCCTCCGGTGCTTCCTATCCCATCCATAGCCTGCACAAAGTTGGTCACGGTGACACCATTGAGCAAGCCTGAAATGGTGCCCACAATGGCAACCAGGATCAGCGGGATCAACTTGATCAGGGTAGAGCCCACTTGCAGCTTGCCCGCCAGGACCGGGGTGTAGAAGTTGATCAGATAGGTGACCGTCATATAGACAGCCGCCAGTATCCAGGTCGCACCAGAGTTGGTCGGATTATCACTACCGAGCAAGATCATGGTGTACAGAGCGGCGACCCAGGCAAGGATGGCGGAAAGAGGGGCGTAATAGAGTACGCCTTTAAACCACCCCACCAGATAACCAAACATTTTGCCGTATGCCGCTTCGGCATAATCGACGATACCGTTGGACTTTTCGATCCGCTGGGCAAACTCGGCAAACACCAGCGCGCCGAAGATCATCGAAAATGCCCCCAGCGCCCATGCCAGCAGCGCAATGGCCAGATTACCGCCAGTCAGACGCAGTACATCATCGGCCTTGAAGAAAACACCGGAGCCGATCACCACGCCGACCACCATCGCAATGGCAGTCATCAGGCCATAACGTTTATCCAACTCATTACTGCTCATACCCATACTCCATACGATTGCTCATATCATCCTGAATGTAATAGTGTTCAGGTGGCCAGATACCACCAGGGGGCCGCTTATTCTCGTTGGCCTGCATGGATAATTCAAAGCGTGTTAGATCAAAATATCGATCGGCAACCCAAAAAAATACCGCCCGAAGGCGGCATTTCTATTCACATCGATGATCACGCCTTGGCGAGGTCATCCGGGCCAATCTGGCCGATTTCGGCGACTTTCTTGTCTGCCAGCAGCCAGAGGGTGAACTTGTGCAGATCCGGGTGGTGCGCCAGGGCAACCAGGAAGGCGCCCCCAACTTCACGGTAACCCAGCTCGTAGTTTTTCAGCGTGGTGGGAGGAACACCCAGCAAATCTGCAAACTTCGGACGGCTCAAACCGACCGCTTCACGGATCTGACGGATCTTCTTGCCAACAGTGACGATATTTGAATTCATAATGTTCCATACTCCGTTTGGCGGATTTACTCCGCCTTTTATTTTTCGCGACGACTCGTAGTCAAGTGTATCAGTTTTGTTCGGACTCGTTATGGTCGAGCCTCTATCTTATGAGCGCCTTTCGGCGACAACCCTTGCCTTCAAGGGGGGATGGTAATCGCTCAGCCGCCTCAGGTAAACAGTCTCGAAAAGAAACCTTTATTGTGGCCCCCCCAATAACTCGTATAATCCGCCGGATACCCATTAAGAGGAATAAGTATGGCGTTTCCCGGCATTATCTCTCGCCTGCACCCCGTATCCAGCACAGAAGAACTGGCACAACAGCGCCTGCAAGGTGAACAATATCGCGCCGAAGCATTCTGGCTTCCGGCCTTGATGTCCAGCCACACCAGCGAACTGCTGGCCGCCCTGCCGGAGAGCTGCAGCCTGTTTCTTGAACAGTCATGCCCGGACCTGGCCTTGCGCAGCCACGACGGCACCCTGCATAACAATGAGCAGCTCATCACGGTAAACGGTCAGGCAATTGCTCTGGCAACCACTCAAGGTGATGGTGGTCTGGTGCCCGAATCGGGTATGTGCGAGATGGCCGACTGGCTGGAGGCGGGACACCGCCACTTCATCTGTTCAGCTGCGGTTCAGCCTGTGGCTCGCGCCATCCTCAACATCTGGCCCCTTGACCCCTATCTGGCCCGACATTTCTTGATGACATTTACCCCCCTGCTGCAGAGCGCAACCCAGGCAGATTACCTCGCGGTCTTTGCCGCCAGAGCGAATCCTGCCAGCCCGCATAGCGACTGGGTTCAGGCTTATATGAAGCTTGAGAAGAAACTGCACAGGGCCTATCTGGATCACTAATTAATCAAAATAAACAGCCAGTTAAGGGCACGACACAATTTGCCACAAGGCTCATTTGTGAGCTTGATCATGTTTTAAAATCGGCATAGAGTGCGCCTCGTCATCGGAATGACATCAGTTGCCTGGCAGTGGTTTCTCACGCATTGCGTGCCATGCCAGCGCACTCGACACACCAGGAGAGTGTGCAACCCGGTTCTGCCGGGTCATCTGCCAGACTCGACGCCAGCCGTACGGCGGAGCCTGCAGCTTACATAAATTACAAAGTGTGAAGCACGTGAATAACGTGCGATCTCAACGAGGATTTTTTTATGATGAAAATGGCTCCTTCCATGATCGCCATCGCCATGGCTGCTCTGGGTGCTACTGCTGCTCACGCCGCTGACGACATCTACTTCGGTGCCGGTGTCGGTGCTACTCACTTCAACGGCCTGAACAAGGTCGAAGGCGTTAAAGATGGTGAAGAAAATGCAACTGCCACAAATGCTTTCGTTGGTTATAACTTCACAGAAACCTTGGGCACCGAACTGGGCTACCAGTATGCAGGTCGTGGCAACACCGATGGTAACCGTTACGAAAATCAAGGCGTGACTCTCTCCGGTATCGCTCGTTTTCCGCTGAACAACCAAGTTTCACTGTTCACTGAAGGCGGCGCTTACTGGGCTCACACCGACGGTCTGGGTGTAAGCGACACTAAAGTTTCCCCACTGGCAGGTGCCGGTGTAACTTACAAGGTGAACGACGCGCTGGATCTGCAAGCTCGCTACCGCTATATGTGGTATGTTTCTAACCTGCATACCGATAACAATGTTCAATATCGTTCCAACCAGAGCGTTGCTACCCTGGAAGCGGTGTACCACCCGTTCCGTACTTCCTACGTAGCTCCGGTAGCTGCTCCGGTTGTTGAAGAAGCACCGGCTCCTGCTCCGCAAGTGGTAGAGAAGAACTTCGCTCTGAACTCAGACGTGCTGTTTGCCTTCGGCAAAGACACCCTGAAGCCGGAAGGCGTTGCAGCCCTGAACGCTCTGTATCAGCAAATCGTTGAGTTCCAGCCGAAAGATGGCAACGCTGTTGTTGTTGGTTACACCGACCGTATCGGTTCCGACGCTTACAACCAGAAGCTGTCTGAAGCCCGTGCCCGTACCGTTGCCAACTTCCTGGTGAGCAAAGGTATGGCTGCCAGCAAAGTTGCCATCGAAGGTCGTGGCGAAGCCAACCCGGTTACCGGCACCAAGTGCAACGGCGTGAAAGCTAAAGCTCAGCTGATCTCCTGCCTGGCTCCGGATCGTCGCGTAGAAGTTCGCGTATCTGGCGTACAAGAAGTTCAGCAATAATCTGACCTCGTTCAGATAGTGCGAAAAAAAGGGATGCTGCGGCATCCCTTTTTGTTTGTCTCGTTCTCGTTTGCATCCCTCAGTCCCGCCTCCCTGCCCTTGCCTGCCCCGTTTCGAAAGCATAAAGTAGTTGCGCCTGTAAGGTATTGGATAAGCACTAAAAAGCGCTTCTTGTCCGGTCTGTTGTCCATGACGCCACTGCATCATGAGAGTCCAAAGCCTTCGCTATCCACTTTGCTGGCGATTTTTCGCAGCAATAAAAACAAGTGCATTGCCCGATATGGGCTAACACAACGAGGATAAACCGATGAAACTCAAAATGGCTCCTACCCTGATTGCACTGGCGCTTGCCGCCGCAGGCACCACAGCTCAGGCTGCCGATGACTGGTACACCGGTGTTGGTGCAGGTTGGGCATATGCCCACGGTCTGGATGATTTTGGCAAAGACACTGACAAAGACGCCACTGCGCTGAGCCTGTTCGGCGGTTACAACTTCAACGACTACTACGCAGCTGAACTGGGCTACCTCTACGCCGGTAAAGCGGGCGTTGACGGTGCCGATTTCAAAACCCAGGGAGCAACCCTCTCCGGTATCGCCCGCCTGCCGCTGGGCGACATCTTCTCGGTGTTTGCTGAAGGCGGTGCCTACTTCAATCATGTCAACGGCAATGGCAACAGCGACAACGGCACTGCACCGCTGGCGGGCCTGGGTCTGACTGCCAAGCTCTCCGACCTTATCGATGTGCAGGCACGCTACCGCTATCTGTGGAATCTGGGTAACGAGCAGAAAACCTGGGAGAGCGACATGAGCGTCGCGACCCTGGAGCTGGTGATGCACCCGAACCGCACCTCTTATGTTGCCCCGGTTGCCGCCCCTGCGCCTGAGCCGGTTCCCGAGCCGGTACTGGTCGACAAGAACTTCGCCCTGAGCTCAGACGTGCTGTTTGCCTTTGGCAAATCCACCCTCAAGCCAGAAGGTGTCGCAGCGCTCAACACCCTGTATCAGCAGATCGTTGATGTTCAGCCGAAAGATGGCAGCGCCGTGGTCGTCGGTTACACCGACCGTATCGGCTCTGACGCCTACAACCTGAAACTCTCCGAAGCGCGTGCCCGTACCGTGGCCGACTTCCTGGTTGGCAAAGGTCTTCCGGCTGGCAAAGTTGCCATCGAAGGTCGCGGTGAAGCCAATCCGGTCACCGGCACCCAGTGCAACAGCGTCAAGGGCAAGGCTCAGCTGATCTCCTGCCTGGCGCCGGATCGCCGTGTAGAAGTACGCGTCACCGGCGTTCAGCAAGTCAAACAGTAATCCTGTCGTTGTCGAGTCCTGATTTCGGCTAGCATTTCTCTACTCAGAATCCCCGATGTATCGCATCGGGGTTCTATATTTCAACGCATGATACGGTCGCTACACGTTGTAAATATCCACCGCCTCACGCATCATCGCCCCGCTTGCGCCAGGTTCTGCTAGCTTTGCAACAGCAACTCTCCTTTGAATATCCCGTTCACCCGATCTGCCAGCGCATTCTGGTAACTGTCATGCCCATCCGTCATCGAACATCTCACCCCGTACCATTAATGCAATGACTGATACAGCTTCGAGCAATTACTGCACTCCTCAGTCTGAGTGTTGGATGAGCTACTCGCCGCCACGCCGTTGCTTCAGTGCTTCTTTAGACATAATGGACACCGACTCGGCGTGTATCCCTTTGGGCAGCACGAGGTGGCTCACTATCTTGCGTGAAATAAACACCCGTCACCAGGGTCAGGTTCTATCTGGCAGATAAGTAATGTCGGCGATCCACACTTGCTCCAGTGCCACCGGCGTGACCTGCTCTTGCCCCGCCTTGAGCAATTTGGGATGACGGTCGAAGCGGTGAAAACTGTGGGAGGTCTTGTAATACGCCTGCTTGGGCGGCACCAAGTCGCTCTTCAACGCACCAACGACAGCCTCAAAGAACTGGGCTTTTTGGCTCATCAGCGCCAGCCGCTGCTCGAGCGTTTTAATACGTTGTTCGGGCGGGGTTAGGCATGATGATACTCCTGCAGGCGCACACAGAGAATCCGTATGGCTCCAGTCCTGTCGACCATGTTTACGCAACCATACAAGAATGGTCGGGTTGCCCTGAATACCATATCTGGCTTGTGCCTGCTGACAAGTCAGCTCACCTTTTTCAATCTGCTCGACCTGCGCCAGCGAGTAATCGCGTTGTGTCCGTTTCACACCTTGTCCCATCGGGTTCTCCATTTATGTGGGGAAAAGGTGTAAACCATATTCAAGACGGAACACTGCGGTAAAAAAGGGGGATGGCCATACCCCCCCTTTGTTATCAATATGTTATTCAAACCAGTGAGTAACCTATACCCGACGATAGGGCAGGTAAACCGGCTCCCACATGTGATTGAGGATATGCTGCTGCAGATCCTGACCGATCAGCGGGTGGGAGGGATCCCGGCGCACGATATCCTTGAGCACGGCGGTCGCCACATGCACCGAGATGCTGCGCAGCTCGCGAATGCGGGGATAGACGGCCCCTTTCGCCAGGTCCACCTCACTCACGCACTCGGCCAGCGCAAAGGCGGCTGTAGTGAAGACATCGGGTGTGATCTCGCGGAGCTGGCTGACGATGGCCGCCAGACCTACACCGGGGAAGATAAAGACGTTATTGCCCTGCCCGACTCGGAACTCCTGCCCCTCGTAGCTCACATCCTTGAACGGGCTGCCAGTCGCAACAATGGCTTTGCCATTGCTCCAACGGTAGATATCTTCCGGCAGCGCTTCACAGTTGGCGGTCGGGTTGGAGAGCGGGAACACCATGGGGCGCTCGCAATGCTGCAGCATCAGCTGGATATGCTCTTCCTGGAAGGCACCGCCCGAGCCGCTGGTACCCAGCAACACGGTAATGGACACATGACGCAGCACATCGGCCAGATTGGCCTTGCCGGGCACCTCGGTATCCCAGCCCGCCAGCAGCAACCCCGGTTTGGCGTAGCGACGCTTGTACTCGTCGAGCCCGTCCCGGTTGTCGCACACCAGCCCCTGGGTATCCAGAATGTAGATGCGATCGCGGGCCGCCTGCGGATCCATCCCCTCGCGGATCATCCCCGCGCAGATCTGATCCGCGACGCCAACCCCGCCAGCGCCGGCACCATAGACCAAATAGTTCTGCTGGCCCAGGGTCTCCCCCTTGACCTTGACCGCGCCTATGATACCGGCCAGCACCACGGCACCGGTACCCTGAATATCATCGTTGAATGACGGCAGTGCCTGCTGGTAGCGGGCCAGATTGTTGAAGGCGTTGGATTTGCTGAAGTCTTCCCACTGCAGCACGGCGTTGGGGAAGTGGCGCTTGACCCCCTGCACGAACTTGTCGATGAACTCTTCATACTCCTTGCCGCGAATCCGCTTGTGGGGGCGGCCCAGATACATGGGGTCATCGAGCAGTTTCTGGTTGTCGGTGCCCACATCCAGCGCGATGGGCATGCAGCAGGCGGGGTGAATACCGGCACCCAGGGTATAGAGCGCCAGCTTGCCGATGGGGATACCCATGCCGCCGACCCCCTGGTCGCCGATCCCCAGAATGCCCTGGCTGTCGGTGACGACTATGATGCGGATCGATTTGGCATCGAAGTGACGGGCCTGACTGCCCATGTCATCCACGTTGTCCGGGGTGATGTAGAGGCCGCGCGGCTTCTGGAAGCGGTGGCTGAACTCCTGACACGCCTTGCCCACGGTCGGGGTATAGATGTAGGGAGTCATCTCCTCCACATGGCGTGACAACAGGGCATAAAACAGGGTTTCGTTGCGATCCTGCAGGGCACGCAGGTTCTGGTACTTCTCGATATCGCTGCAAGCGCTCTTGAACCCCTCATACACTCGCTCGAGCTGGGCTTCAAAAGTTTGCACCTGAGGCGGCAGCAAACCATCGAGATCAAAATCGGCCCGCTCCTGTTCGGTGAAGGCCGTGCCCTTGTTGAGGTATCGATTGTTAAGCAGATCAGTGCCGGTCAGTGCAACGGGGCGAAAATCCTGTCCCTGTGCATCTTTCCACAGCAGATATTGTCCGGTAGCCATAGTCATTCTCTTTGATTTACGTGAAATTGCCGTTCGGCAGGAGAGCAAGACTCATAATGAAATCAATCATATGACGTTTACTCGATCGGTTTTGTGAGCTTGGGCATACCCTGCGGCCAAAATAGGCGCCCGGCGACCCCGGCGAGACAAATATCCACGGCAAGGAATGAGACTCATGTTAGCATTGCGGGCAACCCAGCCCCTTTCACCGCATCACAGCCGGGAGTGATCTGATGCCCTCGCCTCTGCCAGCCTGCGTCCCCTTCTTTCAGCCATGCGCCTGATCCCGCTGCTTGCTCTGTGGCTGTTTCTGACCTGCCAGTCGGCTCTCGCCGCACCGGGCCGGGTACTCAACATCATCGTGGGTGAATGGCCCCCTTTCGTCTCCGAGCAGTCAAAACAGCACGGGCCAGTGGCCCACCTCATCAGCGATCTGTTCAAGGAGGCGGGCTATGAGGTGAAGTTCCACTTCGCTCCCTGGGGTCGGGTCTATTCGCTGGCGGCCAACAGCCAGCTCTACGACGCCACCGCCGTCTGGATGCACAAACCGGAGCGGGAGCAGGATTTTCTGTTCAGCGAAGCGGTGCTGCAGGAGCAGTTTGTCTTCTTCTCCCTCAAATCACGGCAGCTGCGGGCCGAGCGCCTTGAGCAGATCATCGGCATGCGGTTGGGGGGCGATATCGCCTACAGCTACGGGCCCGAGCTGGACAAGATGGTGGCCGATGGCAAGGTAACCCAACAGAAAGTCACCGACGTGAAACAGAATTTCGGCAAGCTGCTGCGCGGACGGATCGACCTCTATCCGCAAGAGCTGCGAGTCGGTTTGGCCGAGTTGCAGAGCCAGCTCGATCCCGCCAGCGCGGCACTCATCACCCACAGTCAGACCCCTTTTCTGCGCAACGACAGCTTCGTGATGTTCCCGCGCAAGATGCCGGATTCAGCCAAACTGCGGGATCAGTTCAATCAGCAGTTGCAGCAGGCCATCGCCAGCGGACGTTATAAGCGCTACTTCGAACAGCTTTCCCGGGGGGACTATTGACCTTGGCGAGGCAAAAACAGAGGGGATAAAACAACGGTGGCGGCCCTTTGTGGCCGCCACCTCTGTGATCCTTGTCAGCTGCAGGCATTAGCCGCTGATGCCCACCTCCAGCTTGAACGGCGTCTTGGCCTTGCTGCTCTCGGCCGCCCCCATCTGGTAGACCCGAATGGTATAAGTGCCCTTGGCGGGCAGGGTCGCCTCAAAGTTGTTCCCTTCGGTAGAACCGATAAAAATCGCCTCCCCCTTGCTGCCCGGCGGCAGAATATTGAAGTAGGGCTTGCCGGTCAGGATCACCACCATGCTCTGGCCCTTGTTGGCCGTCAGCTTGTAATCGAGGGTCTGGCTACCTTGAATGGTGCCGTTGATGGTTGCCCCTGACTCCCCCTTCTTGAACTGCACCTGCTGGGTCTTGATCCCGTCAGCCGCCTGCGCCACGCCCGCAATACCACCGAAGAGCGCAGATGCACATACCGCTGCCAGCCATGCTTTTCTCATCATTTGTCATCCCTTGTGTGAATGGAACCCCTGTTACTGTTGCTCAAGGTGGCCCAAAAAACCATCGCCGTTTGTAGCATCGCTCAATCAATTTGCCATCACGATCGACCCGCCATCAGAAGGGGCGCCGCAGCGCCCCTTCTCTTTACTCTTTGTCGACCATCAGCTTGATTTGCCCGCCTTGGGCTCATCGAGAGTGTGCTTCACCTCTTCATACCAGAGGTCGTGGTGCTCCTTGGCCCAGGTCTCGTCCACCTCGCCGGTCACCATCCCCTCCAGCGCCCCTTCCAGCTGGAACAGGCCCATGTAGATATGGAAGATAAAGCCGCAGATGAGGATCAAGGCGCCTACGATATGGATGAAGCTGGCCCACTCCATCTGGCGGCGCAGCTGGCCGAAGATGGGGAAGTCGAGGAACAGCCCGGTCGCCACGACGATGCCGCCAAACCAGATCAGCAGCCAGAAGATCGCCTTCTCGCCGCCGTTGGAGAAGCCCGCCGAAGGATGGCTTCCCTTGTGCTTGCCGAGCATGCCACCAAACTTCATGAACCACTGCACATCCACCATGTTGACGATGTTGTGGCGGAACCACTTGATGAGCACCCCCATCAGGCAGAGGAAGAAGAGCGGCCCCACGTAGTTGTGGAACACCTTGGCAAACCAGATCCAGTTCTCCCACACCCCGAGGTTCACCACCGGCTTGATGAAGTACTTGCCGTAGATGATGGCCAGCCCCGACCCGGAGAGGGTCAGGAACATGGCCGCCGTGGTCCAGTGCAGCGCCCGATCCAGCCGGCTCCAGCGCTTGAGCTTGCGCCCGGTGCGCGGTTTGGAGAGCTTGGTCTGCCCCACCACCAGGTACATCAGGCCGCACATGGCCAAGGATCCAAAGATAGCGATGGCACCGAGTGGCGACACCCACTTGGTCTTCACCTCGAACCAGAGCTGGCCCGGCACCGAGATAAGCACTCCGTGCTCCGGCGAGCGGGAGGTGGTCACCCCCTCCTGCCCATCCTTCACCGCCCGCCAGTAATCGGCGCCGGCAAAGCCAACCGCCTCTTTCTGCGCATCAGCGAAGCCGGGCGCGCTGAACAGCAGCAAGGCCGTCAGCAGCGCTGTCAGCCAGTGTCTCATTGGCCATCCTCCTGCTTGCCAAGCTTGAGCCCCTTGCCTCTGCCATCGTGAGGTTTGCTGGCGTCACGATAGAGCGCCTGTTCATCAGCCCCCCAAGCTGCATGAGGGGCGCCGCGATAGGCAACCCGCTCGCGGAAGATGTCGGAGATCACCTGCGCATCCCCCGCCAGCAGTGCCTTGGTGGAGCAGAGCTCGGCACACATGGGCAGCTTGCCCTCGGCGATGCGGTTGGCACCGTACTTCTGGCGCTCCGCCTCGCTGTGATCCTCTTCCGGGCCGCCGGCACAGAAGGTGCACTTGTCCATCTTGCCCCGATCGCCAAAGGCGGCGGTCTTCGGGAACTGGGGCGCCCCGAACGGGCAGGCAAACAGGCAGTAGCCACAACCGATGCAGAGATCCTTGTTGTGCAGCACGATGCCGTCGTCGGTGTGATAGAAGCAGTCGGCCGGGCAGACCGCCATGCAGGGGGCGTCGGTGCAGTGCATGCAGGCGACCGAGATGGAAGTCTCCCCCGGCAGGCCGTCGTTGAGGGTCACCACCCGGCGGCGCTGGATGCCCCACTCCAGGGCATCGTCGTTCTCGTTCTTGCACGCCGTCACACAGCCGTTGCACTCGATGCAACGCTTGGTGTCACACATGAATTTCATTCTGGCCATGGGATCAGGCTCCTACTTTGCGAAAACGGCACAGGGTGACCTTGGTCTCCTGCATCTGGGTGACCGGGTCATAACCATAGGTGGTGACTATGTTGACCGACTCCCCCAGCACATAGGGGTCAGACCCTTCCGGATATTTGGATCGCAGATCCTTGCCCTCGAAGTGGCCGCCGAAGTGGAACGGCATAAAGGCGAGCCCCGGTTTGACCCGCGGGGTCACCAGTGCCTTCACCTTGACCCGCCCCCCTTCCGGCCCCTCGACCCACACATCCTGACCGTCGCGCACGCCGACATCGTTGGCATCCGCCGGGTTCATCTCGACAAACATCTCCTGCTGCAATTCAGCCAGCCAAGGGTTGGAACGGGTCTCGTCGCCGCCCCCCTCGTACTCCACCAGACGGCCGGAGGTGAGGATGATCGGGAACTCCTTGCTGACATCCTTCTCCTGCACCGAGGCGTACTGGGTCGGCAGGCGCCACAGGCTCTTCGAATCAGGCCAGGTGGCGTAGTCGGCCAGCAAGTCGCGGCGCGGGGTGTAGAGCGGCTCGCGGTGCTTGGGCACCTGATCCGGGAAGGTCCACACCACGCAGCGCGCCTTGGCGTTGCCATACGGCACAAAGCCGTGCTTGATGGCGACGCGCTGAATGCCGCCAGAGAGATCGGTCTTCCAGTTCTTGCCCTCGGCCTCTTTCTTCTCGGCCTCGGTCAGCTCATCCCACCAGCCGAGCTGTTTCATCAGGTCGGCAGTGATCTCGGGATAACCGTCTTCCACCTCGCTCCCTTTCGGCCAGGAGTCTTCGGCGAGCAGCGAGACTCCCTGATACTCGATGCCGAAGCGGGCGCGGAAACCACCGCCCCCTTCCGACACCGGAATGCTGGTGTCGTAGAGGATGTGGCTGCCGGGGTGTTTCATCTCAGGGGTACCCCAGCAGGGCCACGGCAGACCGTACACTTCGCCACTGACCGGGCCGCCCTCGGCCTTGAGGTTGGTCTTGTGGAAGGTGTGCCAGTTCTGCTGGTGCGCCTTGAGCCGCTCCGGGCTCTGGCCGGTGTAGCCCACACTCCACATGCCGCGGTTATATTCGCGGGTGATGTCTTCCAACAGTGGCTGGTTGTTCTCTACCTTGATGTGCTTGAACAGCTGGTCGGCAAAGCCGAGCTTCTTGCTCAAGAGATACATGATCTCGTGGTCGACCTTGGATTCGAACAGGGGTTCGATCACCTTGTCGCGCCACTGCATGGAGCGGTTGGTGGCGGTGACGGAACCATAGGTTTCGAACTGGGTGGTGGCCGGCAGCAGGTAGACGCCGTCGGTGCGATCGTTCATCACCGAGGCGACGGTGGGATACGGGTCGACAATCACCATCATGTCGAGCTTTTGCATCGCCTTCTTCATTTCCGGGCCGCGGGTCTGGGAGTTGACCGCATGGCCCCAGTAGAACATGGCGCGGATGTTGGAGCCCTGCTCGATAAGGTCGGCATTCTCCAGCACCCCGTCCACCCAGCGGGAGACCGGAATGCCGTTGTTGTTCATCGGCAGCTTGCCGTTGTAGGCCTTGTTGTCAAAGCGGGCCTTGATCCACTCGTAATCCACGTCCCACACCCGGGCCCAGTGCTTCCAGGAGCCCTCTTCCAGCCCGTAGTATCCGGGCAGGGAGTCGGAGGTGACGCCAAAGTCGGTGGCTCCCTGCACGTTGTCGTGACCGCGGAAGATGTTGGTGCCCGCCCCGCTCTTGCCCACGTTGCCGAGGGCCAGTTCGAGGATGCAGTAAGCGCGGGTGTTGTTGTTGCCTGTGGTGTGCTGGGTGCCGCCCATGCACCAGACCACGCAGCCGGGGCGGTTGTCGGCCAGCAGTTTGGCGGCGCCATAGACCTGCTGCTCGTTGAGGCCGGTCACCCGCTCTACTTCGGCCGGAGTCCAGCGCGCCACCTCTTTTTGCACCTCGTCCATACCGTAGACACGGGTGCGGATGAACTCTTTATCTTCCCAGCCGTTCTTGAAGATGTGCCAGAGCATGCCCCAGATAAAGGCGACGTCGGTACCCGGACGCAATGAGAGGTACATGTCCGCCTTGGCGGCAGTGCGGGTGCGGCGCGGGTCGACCACCAGGATCTTGCAGCCGTTGCGCTCTTTGGCCAGCAGGATGTGCTGCATGGCGACCGGGTGGGCCTCCGCCGGGTTGGAGCCGATAAACATGATCGACTTGCTGTTGTGCATGTCGTTCAGGCTATTGGTCATGGCGCCGTAGCCCCAGGTGTTGGCGACCCCAGCGACCGTGGTGGAGTGGCAGATCCGCGCCTGGTGATCCACGTTGTTGGTGCCCCACAGGGAGGCCATCTTGCGAAACAGGTAGGCCTGCTCGTTGGAGTGCTTGGCGGAGCCGAGCCAGTAGACGCTGTCGGGGCCGGACTCCTTGCGCAGGCGCAGCACTTCGTTGCCCACCTCTTCGATGGCCTGATCCCAGCTGATGCGCTGCCACTTGCCGCCCACCAGCTTCATCGGGTACTTGAGGCGACGCTCACCGTGGCCGTGCTCGCGCAGGGCCGCCCCCTTGGCGCAGTGACCGCCCAAGTTGAAGGGGTGATCAAAGGCCGGCTCCTGACCGGTCCAGACGCCGTTTTGCACCTCGGCATAGACGCCGCAGCCCACCGAGCAGTGGGAACAGATGGTGCGCTTCACCTCGACCGGCACCTCGGCCGCCACGGTTTTGGCCTCGGCCCGCTGCATCATGGCTGGCGCCAGCCAACCGGCGGCCACGGCGCCACCGGCCACCAGACCGGAGTTGACCATAAAGGCGCGGCGGGTCAGCCCCTGACCGCGAATGGCCTCATTGCCCTGCTCGCCCGCCTGGGGCTGCTCGGCACGTTTTGTCAGTTTCATGAGTTCTCCTTCACTGATCCGGCTCAGTCGGTGCCGCGCAGGGTGCGATAAAAGTCGTGAACATGGGGGGTCTCCCGATAGCCCTTGTCAGGCTCGGTGTCGTGGGTCAGCACCTCTTTGCCCACCACCCGGCCGGTGGCACCGGCCAATACGCCTATGGTGGCGACCACGCCAACTCCCTTGATCAGATTGCGGCGGGACGGGTCTTTCAGCTGTTCATCGCTCATTCTTGTGACCTCTGTTGTTATTCTTGCCAGCGCTTGCGCGCCAGCTTCGCGTCCAATGGGATATCTCGTCTGTTCGTTTTGTTGTGGGTGGTTCGGGGCATTCAGCCCGGCACCACGCAGGCGCCAAACGGCAGGCGCAATTCGTTTTCCAGCTTGAAGAAATCTTCGGCAAGGGCACCGACCGCCCGGTAGAAGCTGCCCCCTTTCGCCTGTTGCTGATCGCGGCAGCAAGCGAGTACCCAGGGGGCAAGGTGGCGCTCATAGAAGCGGTTGCGCTCAGGGTGCTGCTCGGCAATCAGTACCGCCATCACCTCACAGAGGGCGGCCAGATGATCTTCCGGCTCGCACACTCCGCTCTGGCGCTCGAAACCGAGGGACTGCAGATCTGCACGCAGCACCGCCAGCGGCAGCTCCATCAATGAGCCGGTGAGATACCAGGAGGCAAACGGCACAATCTCCCCGCGCCCCAGCCCGATAAAGAGATCCTGATACTCCTCGGCAAGCTCGTTTTCGTGGTGGCTACTGGCCGCCAGCTGCACCAGCCCCAGCCCTCTGGCAAAGGAGCCCGGCATCGGCTGCAACCCTTGCAGCCAGGCGAGCTGTTCGCCACGGGGAGCGGCGCGCCAGAGACTCGCCAGCAGGGCGTAGAGATCGGCGCTGCTCTGTTCCAGTTCGGTCATGGTCAGTTCGCCAGCCTTTTCGTTATGTTGTTCACTCATCACTGGCCCCTCATACCTTGAGCTGGGAGACGGGATCCGCCGCCAGCGCCGCAAACACATCCTTGACCCGACAGTCCTCGCACATCAGCAGCCGCTGGGCGGCCTCATTTTGGAAGTGGGAGTGACCGGCCAGTTTTTGCTGGATGCGGCGGATCATCGAGGCGGGCGCGAACGGCTTGGAGCAGCGAATGCAGCAGGCGGCCTCTTCGGCTTTCAGGCTCTGCACGGCGCGACGCGCCTCGGGCACGGGTTGCAGGCGGGGCACCAGTACGATGGCCTGCTCGGGGCACGCCTTTTCGCACATGCCGCACTGGATGCAGTCCTGCTCGATAAAGTTGAGACCCGGCGTGTGCCCCACCGCATGCAGGGCACGGCTCGGGCAGACCGCCACGCAGCCCATGCAGAGGGTGCAGTCAGACTCTTTGAGTTCCACACTGCCGTAAGGGGCGCCGTGGGGCACCGCCAGCGGCTTGCGGCTCCCCTCGTTGGCCTGCCAGAGGGCATCGAAGGCGGCAAACAGGTTCTCCCGTTTGTCCCCTTTGAGCGGCTTCTCCAGCAGGGCAACGGTTGGCTGGCCGGAAACAGGCTCACCAGCATCTGCGTCAAACAGAGCAATGCGATCGGTAGCAAGCCCAGCGCCCGCCAGCAGCACGGCGGCGCTCGCCAGCTCCCGCTCAACCAGCGCACGGACGCTTTCGGGGGCATCGTCACCCAGCGCAATGCGCACCGTGCTGGCACCGTAGGCGAGTGCCGCGAACCAGCTCTCGATACCCAAACTCGCGCTCTCCTCCACCCAGACCGGCAGCCAGTTGGCGGGCAAGCGGGTGAGCTCGGCTTCCACCCATTCGCGCTCGTTTTCACCGGCGATCAGCAGTCGAGGCGCTTCGCCGCCCGCCTCCCGGTAGTGCTTGAGCAATCGGAACAGGTAGTCGCCGCTGGTGTTGGCATCGGGCTGATGATAGGCAATCGCCCCGGTCGGACAGGCAGAGGCACAGCTGCCAAAGCCCTGACAGAGATGGGGATCGATCTGGATGCGACCATTGATGGGCTTGAGGGCATCGGTCGGGCAGACATCGAGACAGCGGCTGCAACCGGGCACGCCGCGGGCGGTAAAGGCGCAGGCCTCGGGGTCGAGGCGAAAATAGCGCGGTTTATCGAAAATACCGGTCAGTGCACAGAGCTCGGCGAGCCGTTCAGCCAAGTCTGTGTCATCAGCCAGATGCAGATAACCGACCGGCGGGCGCTCCAGCGCAAAGAGCGGGGCGCGGCCCAGATCGGCCACCAGATCGAAGCGAGGCTCGCGTGGCTGTTCACTAACAGCAGCCGCTTGTTGTGGGAAGCAAAGCGCCGCCAGATTTACCCGCTCACCCTGCCCATTGAGGCCGGTGAGCTGAAATTGGCCAAGATACCCTGTCAGGCTCGACTCGCGCAGGGTCAGGGCCGCGAGGGATGCGGTGGCATCGAAAATGGCTTCGAGATCTGCCGCCTCGGCATCGTGGACCGCTTCGGTCACCAGCAGGGTGGGCTTCACCCCGGCGGGCAGCAGGCTGGCTGCGCGGCGAATGCGATCTTCCGGGCCGACCAGCAGCAGGCGCCCCTGACTCTGATAAGAGACAGTGGCCGGGATCAGGTTATCGGTCTTGACCGTATGCTGCAGGGCATAGGCGCGAGCGCGCGCGTTATGCTCGGCCGCCCCCGCCCCATGGGCAAGATTGGAGACTAGATTTGGGGCCAGATTTGGCAATGTTTGTTCAGTGCTCACATACGCTCCTGTGCGCGCCACCTCATGGGATGGGCGCTTGTTGGTAAGCCGAGAGAGCAAGAGGCGAGCCAACTCCCCCGGAAAAAAAGTGACTGACAGGGAGTCAGGATCCTGAGGGTTCCATCCCCCCACCTTTGGTTGGGACATTTTGTCCACCAGAGGAAACCAAAATGTCCCGATCGTCAGTGTGGGTTTGAGAATGGTTATCAGCCAGCTCGTCGGCGGCAGGTTCGCTGGCAACCGCCACAGGTTCGGCGGATCCGCTGGCCGGATTGGCCGATTCGCGGTCAGGAGCGATCACCTGATCCACCAGCCAGTTGCGCAGCCCGGCGGTCAGGGCCGCGGGCAGCAATTGGGGCTGGCTGAAATCCTGGGTGTAGTCGTCGAGCCCATCCGGTTTATGGCTGCGAAACATGGCCCGCAGCGCCTCCTTGTCAGGAAGTTTTGGCTTGCCCGGCTGGGCTGTTGTTAGCGGCGGTTCGCCACTCCCAGCCCCCTCAACGGCAAGGGGTTCACTGCTCCCCTTGTCAGTGCTGACTACGGGGCTATCCAGCGATGTATCTGGTGTTTCAGCTTCGCCACTGCCTTCGATGGGGGCGGCAACCGCCTCGGGAATGGCCTCTTCCCGTGGCTGCAATACCTGATGCTTGCGCGCCTCACTCTTGCGAGATGACCAGCGTTTGAGGAACTCACTCATGGGCGCTGTTTCCGCTGTGGCTACCACGCTCGCTGCCATCGGGGCCGGTGGCTTTAACGGCGCCACAGCTGGCTTGATCCTGGCTATCGACTCCCAGCTGATCCTGCGCCCGCCCCTTGCCCTTCTTGCCCTTGCGGCGGGCCTCCAGCAGCTCGCCGTGGCGGCCGATAAAGGCCTCCACCCAGGCTTGCAGCGCCTCGGGCAGCGGACAGGAGAGCACCTGCCGCTCGCCATCCATATAGGCGGCGGCCACGGTCTGGCTCAGAGTCAGGCCATCGGCCACAAAGCCACTGTCCACGCGGCTTCCGGTCACAAAAAGGCGGGGCGAGCCGGAGCTCAAATTGAAGCGATAATCCCCCCGCTCGTCACGAAACAGGGTAAGGGGCAAGGCACCGGCTGCCTCAGGTTCGGCGGGGTGGAGCGCAGCAATCTCGAAACGGCGGCTCTGCCAGCGGCCAACCTGGCTGTCGATGGCCTTTAACTCCAGTTGCAGCCAGCGCTGCGGGGGCAAGGTATTGGTTGTCTCTTGCACTGTCACGGCTCCCATTAGAAGGTCTCTGCCGGGCCGCCCTCCCCCTTGAACCACCCCGTTCGGGGCGGATCATGGCAGGAGATTCATGGCAGCCACGGCCATCAATGGGATAAGACATAGCAAGAGTGGGGCCAAGGCAGGATGGAGTGTTCCATCAAGGCGGACAGGGGACGCAGCAATTCCAATACACTACCGTTCGAATACGCTTCGCCATTCGAACAATTCCCAACAGGAGAATATCAATCCAAGCTCTTATCTCTCAATTTTTTCCTCTGTTATTGAAAAGCGTAATCACAGACAGTAATGTGTATCAATCGAACCCACTAAATATGTATGGGTTTCGAATTTCAAATTTCTAATAACCATTGAAAACAATGAGATACATAATGAAACCTTTCGATATTTTAAATCAGCTCTATAAATATGATTTGCAGATGGTCCTTAGGGAAAACGGTTTAAGTGGTACTGGATGCAAAAGCGAATTAATTAATCGAGCCCTCACGTCATTGCACATGTCGCAAATTCTAAATTGCCTTACATATCATGACATTAAAATGATATGTTCAACACTCAATATTAAATACAATGGAAAACAGGCCTCTATAACATCAATCTGTAATCTTTGCGGGGCGCAAACAAACTTAAAGAAAACCACTAACATTGTGTGCAATGAAATATCTTCCATTCAGAATGAACTAAACGACATAGTAGGTTTGTCTAGTGTTAAGAGAAAAATAAAAGAGCTTATTGCTTTTAGTACAATTCAACAGAAAAGGAAAAAATTAGGCTTACAGTCCGTTTCAGTTGGAAGACATATTGTATTTACTGGTAACCCAGGAACAGGCAAAACCACTGTAGCTAGGATTATTGGTAAATTATTTAAAGCTTATGGATTGGTTAGTCAAGGGGGATTTAGAGAAGTCAAGCGTTCAGACCTTGTTGGAGAATATATTGGAAAGTCAGAGATAATTACTAACAAGATTCTTGAAGAAGCCAAAGGTGGTGTTCTTTTTATTGATGAGGCATATGCTTTAGCTGGTGATGATAATGACTTTGGCAAGGTAGTAATAGAAACTCTTATGGTTGCCATGGAGAATTACCGTGATGACATTGTAATTATTGTCGCAGGCTATAAAAACGAAATGGAGCAATTTTTGAATGCAAACCCTGGCCTTAAATCTCGCTTTAACTTTTTTATTGAGTTCGAAGACTACAGCAATGAAGAATTGGTCAGCATCGTAAAAAGAATGGCTGAAAGAAATGACTACACATTAGAGAAGGAACTAGAAATCGCATTGATTGATAAGTTTTCAAACTATAGAAACTCAACTGATATGTTCGCAAATGGCCGTCTTGCCAGAAATTTATTTGAATCCATGCTATTAAATCAAGCTATTCGCTTATCTGAAATCGAAATTTACGATGACACTTTACTGCAAGTACTAACAGTCTCAGACCTATAATCAAGGCCATAGGTTAGACAAGAGCGACAAAAAACATTAAGAGGATTGCATGGCCATGCTTAAGTGGATTACGATGGACATAATCCATATGGCGACGGCAATCCTCTTCAGCCCGAATAAAATGCTCCCAATAATTACGCAGCCAAATACCCCGTTCGCAATGTCGCAGCCGGGTCTAACTACGTAAATCTATAGTGGCAAGACACAAGAGAAGTAACTTTTTATCAACCGCCAACGCAGAGGAAAATCAATCTCCCCCTCTGGTAAGGAGAGAATTCAATGAAGATAGTCAGGTAGGGCGAGCCTATTTCACCTTGGCAACGACATGGCGCAACCGATCTGCGTCACCAGCAACCGGTTTTCGCGCCGTTTCAGGAGGTTAACGGTAAAGAACCAAATTACACTGGGCTGCCTTGCTCGTTGCCAATTTGCCATCCCGTTTTCCTTTGATAGCCGTAAAGCCACACATTGTGTTACTACCCGACGCAATTCGCACAATTTCAATGCCACGAATATCGCGATTGTTCGAATACGCTTTGCTATTCGAACCTACTCAACTCCATAAGAAGAGAACCTAAACCAAAAGTAATCTGGAACAAAACTTGCTGTATCCCTCCCCTTAGATCCCGGCAACCGGTCGCGAGGGGCCCATGACACCGACCTTTATCAAAAGCAATGCTGCCGCCCAGCTCACCATGGCCGTCGAGGTGATGGATGAGCAGGGCACAATGAATACCCGCCAAATCGCCTGCGAGCGGCCACTGACGGTCTACCTCAACTGGAAGGAGATAGTAACCCTGATGACGCTGGGGGCCCGCCCCGAGGCGCTGGTGCTGGGTTATCTGAAAAATCAGGGTTTTATCGAGGATATTTCGGCCATCGAGTCGGTGATCGTCGACTGGGAGAGCGAGGCCGCCGCCGTGGTGAGCAGCCAGCAGGCCGACGATCTCGACAAATCGCTGGAGAAGAAGACGGTCACCTCCGGCTGCGGTCAGGGCACCATGTATGGCAGCGTGATGAAGAAGCTCGAAGGGGTGGTCTTGGCGGCGCCTGAGCTTAAACAGAGCACCCTCTACGCCCTGCTGAAAGCCCTGTCGGCCCATAACGAAACCTACAAGATGGCCGGTGCAGTCCATGGCTGCGCCATCTGTCGCGGCAGCGAAATCCTCTCCTTTGTCGAGGACGTGGGGCGCCACAATGCGGTGGATACCCTGGCGGGCGAGCTCTGGATGCGCGGCGAGGCTGGCCACGACAAGATCTTCTACACCACGGGGCGGCTCACCTCGGAGATGGTGATCAAGGTGGCGCAGATGGGCATTCCGGTGCTGCTGTCGCGCTCCGGCGTCACCCAGATGGGACTGGATCTCGCCCGCCAGCTCGGCATCACCATGATTGCCCGCGCCAAGGGGCGCCACTTCGAGGTCTTTAGCGGTCACGACCATATGGTGCTGGACGAGAAGCCGCCGGTGCTGGCGCCCAGTCCGGCCGGTCGCGGGATGCGGGATTAACTCATGAACGAGTTTATGAACGTGAAGCAGGTGGCGGAATACCTCGATCTCAACGAGAAGAAGGTCTACCAGCTCGCCAACGAGGCGCGCATCCCCGCCACCAAGGCGACCGGCAAGTGGCTGTTTCCCCGCTCCCTGCTCGACCGCTGGCTGCTCGGCAGTTGCCACGAGGGGGTGATGAACGACCGGCTGCTGCTGGCAGGCTCGGACGATGTGCTGCTGCACTACGCCAGCAGCCGCTTGGCACAGCAGCTCGGCACCCAGGCACTGGTGGGCTACACCCCGTGCGGCACCCGTCAGGGGCTGGCGATGCTGGCGCGCGGCCATGTGGATCTCTGCGCCATTCACTGGGGGCAGGCCGAAGAGGCCCACCTGCGCCATCCGGCGCTGGTGCAGCAGTATCAGGGCCACCGGCAATGGGTGATCGTTCATGGATTTCGCCGGGTGCAGGGACTGGTGCTGCGGCAGGGGTTGCAACCCAAAGAGGCGAAAGAAGCACTCGACTGGCGCTGGGCCATGCGTCAGGAGGGGGCCGGCAGCCAGCGCGCCCTGCAGGAGTGGCTGCAAACCCAGGGGGAGTCGCTGACCCGGTTGGAGCGCACCCTCGAGGTCAACAGCGAGCGGGAGCTGGCCGCCGCCATCAGCCGCGGCGATGCGGATGTCGGGCCCGGCGCCCAGAGCACCGCCACCGAGTTTGGCCTCGGCTTTATGCCCTTGTCGCAGGAGTGCTTCGATCTGGTGATGCCGCAGGGGGTCTTCTTTCGCACCCTGCTGCAACAGCTGATCGGCTGGCTGCAATCCCCCGAGGGGCGCGAGTTGGCGGCCCGCCTCGGCGGCTATGACCTGACCCAGAGCGGCAAGCTGGTGTGGAGCCCGCAGTAAATAACCACTCACCCACCGACAAAACAGCCCGTCAACCATGTTGACGGGCTGTTTTTATCACGGGCCTTTTTATAACGGGATCAATCGCCTGTCTCACGCCCCTCGGCATTGAGGGCGATGCGCCACCCTTCCAGTTTCGCGGGCTCGCTACCGCTGGGCAGCAGGGCGTGGCTGCGCAGCCGCACGGTAAAGCAGCTCCCCTGCCCCGGGGTGGAGTCCACCAAGAGCTCCCCACCCCAGCGACTGATGATGCGGTGGCTCAGGGCCAGCCCCAGACCGGTGCCGGTGGCGCGAGTGGTGAAGAAGGGGTCGAAGATCTTGTCGATAATGGCCGCCTCGATGCCGCTGCCGTTATCGATCACCCGCACCTCGGCCCCGCGCAGCTGACCCAGTTCATCGACCCAGTCGCGGCTCTCGACCCGGATCTCCCCCTGCTCCCCCAGCGCGTGGCTGGCGTTGACCAGGAGGTTGATCAGCACCTGCAACAACTGCTGGCGATCCGCCTCGATGGGCTGCTGGGCCCTGAGATCGGCCACCAGCTCCACCTGCTGCTGGCGCAGGGCGGAGCGCACCAGGGTCAGGCTCTCCTCGATGATGGGATTGAGGTGCTGCCACACCGGCGCCGTCTCGTAATCGCCAGGGCGAGAGTATTGCAACAAGCTGCGGGTGATGGCACGAATGCGCTCGATCTGTGCCAGCACCAGTGCCAGCTCCTCGCTGACCGGCTCGGCCGCCTCCCCCAGCTCCAGCTTCATCAGCTCCACATTGCCGAGGATCACCGCCAGCGGGTTGTTGATCTCGTGGGCCACCCCGGCGGAGAGCTCGCCAAGGGCCGCCAGCTTCTCGCTGATAAGCAGCTGCTGGCGCGCCTCGGTCAGCATATGGATATGATCTTCCAGCTCGGCGGTCTTGAGCTCAAGGCTTTGGGTACGCTCGGCCACCTTCTGCTCCAGCTCATCGGCGCTGCGAGCCATCTGCTGCTGGTGCGCCTCCTGCCTGTCCAGCATGGCGTCAAACTGACGACCGAGCTGGGCCAGCTCGTGGTCAGGGTCGAGGGCCAGGGGGCCGATACGGGCCGACTCCCCGGCCTGCACCTGCCGCACCACCTTGTGCATCCGCTCGATGGGGGAGAAGAGATCCCGCGCGCCGCGATAGACCAGCAGGCCGGAGAGCAGCAACAGCAGCACCACGCCGGAGCCCAGCTCCACCAGATTGGTGAGATAGGTGCGGATGATGGGCCACTCGAGAAAGCCCACATAGAGCATGCCGAGCCGCTCGCCCCTGGCTCCCAACAGCGGCTCGTAGCCAGAGACATACCAGGCGTCGTGGACGAAGGCGCGGTCAACCCACATCTCCCCCCGTCCCAGCACCTGATCGCGCACTGGCGGCGAGACCCGGGTGCCCACCGCCCGACCCACCTGACGGCTACTGCTGACCGGTACGTTGGTGCTCACCCGCAGATCGTCGAGAAACAGGGTGACGGTGCCAACGCTGCCATCCGGCAGGGTGTTTTTGGCAAACACCTGACCCTTGAGCTCATCCACCAGCCGGGTGCTGCCGTTGACAAGCTCGCCCCCCTCCAGCACGGCCCAAAGGGAGCCGTCACGGCCCATCACCGGCGTCAGTGACAAGCTGATCAGCCCCCTGTCCTCCACCACCCTGGTGCCATCCCGTTGCCACAACACAGCTCGCTTGGCCAGTTGCGGGGAGAGAGCGAGCATCTCCTGCTGCGACCAGACCACGAAGTGGCTGACGCTGCGCCCGGCCGTGAGGGCGGCCCGCTCCTGCGCCGTCAGCTGATCCAGCTCGGGGCCGCGGCGCAAGCGCAGAAAATCGAGACCATAGTTGGCCGCCAGCGGCATCACCCAGTCATGCAGCTGATCCGGCGATTCCCGCAGCCGCAGCTGAAAGGCCCAGGCATCGCGCAGATGCTCGAGATGCTCGGTCTGGCGCTGCTGCTGCACCGTGATGGCGTGATGGGCCACCCCGAGATCGCTGCGCACCGTGGTGAGCAGGTTTTGCCAGCTGTAGGTGAGGGTCCAGTAGAGGGTGAGCGCGATCATGCCCACCAGGGTGAGCATGATAGGCACCGAGGTGAGCAGCAGCAGGCGCCAGCGCACTTTGGTGCGCACGCAACGGGGCAACAGGGCGCGCATGCAGCGGGAGAGCAGGGTCAGTTTCATCGCCACCCCATCCAGTCAGCCTTCCTCATTCGATAGCCCACTCCTTGAATTTGCGATCCAGCGTCTTGCGCGCCACCCCGAGCACCCGGGAGGCGGCAGACTTGTTGCCATCATGGCTCGCCACCACTTGCAGGATGTGGGCCTTCTCCACCTCCGCCAGCGGCCATGCCAGCGGGTAGCCCTCCTCGCTCGTGCCCGGTTCGGCGGGCTTGCTGCTCTGCCAGTAATCCGCCGGGGGCTTGCCCAGCAGCAGGCAGCGCTCGATGAGGTTGCGCAGTTCCCGCACGTTGCCGGGCCAGGGGTAAGCCTGCATCGCCACCACGTCCTCATGGGTCCAGCTTAAGGAGCCCATCCCCATCTCGGCGGTGAGCTGGCGAGTGAAGTGATGGACCAGCGCGGGGATGTCGTCGATCCGCTCGCGCAGCGGGGCAACCGGTAGCGCCACCACGTTGAGGCGATAGAAGAGATCTTCGCGAAAGCGGCCCGCCTCCACCTCGGCCTTGAGGTTGCGGTTGGTGGCGGCAACGATGCGTACATCCACCGCCAATTCGCGCTCGGCCCCCACCGGGCGGATGGCTTTCTGCTCCAGCGCCCGCAGCAGGGAAGCCTGCATGGCGAGCGGCATCTCGCCGATCTCGTCCAAAAAGAGCGTGCCCTGATGGGCGACCCGGAACAGGCCGTCACGCCCCTTGCGGGCGCCGGTAAAGGCACCCTGCACGTGGCCGAACAGCTCGCTTTCCAGCAGCTCCGGCGCGATGGAGGCGCAGTTGAGGGGCACAAAGGCCCCCATCCGGCCGGAAAGTTGATGCAGGGCGCGGGCCACCAGCTCCTTACCGGTGCCGGACTCCCCCTCCACCAATACGGCGGCATTGGAGGGGGCCACTCTGGCGATGAGCGTCTTGAGCTCGCGGGTCTTGGCACTGTCGCCAATCAGGGTGGGCGGGAACAGCTTGCTCACCTCCCGGCGCAGCAGCAGGTTCTCCCGCTCCATCTGGCGGCGCTCGATGACTCTGTCCACCGCCTGCACCATCTGATCGAGGTTGAAGGGCTTGAGGATAAAGTCGCTGGCGCCGAGGCGCAGCGCCTTGAGGGCGGTCTCCATATCGCCAAAACCGGTCATGAAGATGATGTCGCTGCGGCGGGTAGCGGGGTCTATGGCCTCGTGCCACTCGATGCCGGAGCGCCCAGGCAGCCGGATGTCGGCGATGATAAGGTCAAAGTGAAGGCGGCAGCGCAGGGCTTCCGCCTCCTCCACGCTGGCGGCAGTCTCAATCTGGGCAAAACGCTTGGCCAGCGCCTTGGCCAGAAAGCTGCGCATGCCGGGCTCATCGTCAACGATAAGCAGGGAGAGGGCAGACCAGCGGCTGGGAGGGAGTGTCATGGAAAAAAGTACCTCGGATGCACGTACGGTCGGTGAATGTCCCGATAACCGGAACCTTAGTGGGACATTTTGTCCTTACCGTATCAAAAGCACCAACACCAATTATTAAAAGCGATAACAAGCTCACCTAATTGATTCTAATAAGCTTCTGTTTTTAAAAGGCAAACCGTGAATGCAGCGGCAAAGGAACAGTTTGGCACCCTGCTTGCTTACTCTTGCCCTCTCCTCATCCACCCTGAAAAAAGTTGCATCACGATGACGATAAAAACCAACCTCAAACGTTTTGCCCTCTCCCTCGCCGCCAGCCTGCTGATCGCCGGTGCTGCCCATGCCGAAGCGGATACTAATGCCACAAAAGCGCCGATCCGCCTCGCCACCACCACCAGCACCGAGCAGTCCGGTCTGCTGGGCTGGTTGCTGCCCCAGTTCACCAAGGAGACCGGTTATCCGGTGCAGGTGATGGCGGCCGGTACCGGCCAGAGCCTGAAGATGGGTGAGAATGGCGACGCGGATCTGGTGATGACCCACGCCCCCTCTGCCGAGAAGAAGTTCGTCGATGCGGGCTTTGGCATCGAGCCGGTACACCTGATGTACAACGACTTCGTTATCGTCGGCCCGGCCAAAGACCCGGCGGGTCTGGCCAAGCTGCACGACGCGGCCAAGGGGCTGCTGGCCATCAAGGCGCAGGGCCAGACCTTTATCTCCCGCGGTGACGAGTCCGGTACCCACATCAAGGAGAAGACCCTGTGGCAAGCCGCAGACGTCAAACCCGAGTTTGCCGGTTACAAATCCATCGGCCAGGGGATGGGGCCGACCCTGACCATGGCCTCGGAGCTCGGTGCCTACACCCTGACCGACCGCGGCACCTGGCTCGCCTACCAGAGCAAGCTGGATCTCGCCGTACTGCTGGAGGGTGACAAGCGCCTGTTCAACCCCTATCAGGTGATCCTGGTCAACCCCAAGCGCTACCCGGATCTCAACACCGAAGGGGCCCGCACCCTGAAGAACTGGCTGGTCTCCGAGCATGGCCAGAAGCTGATCGGCGACTTCAAGGTAGCCGGTCAGGCGCTGTTCGTAGCGGATGCCAACGGGAAATAATGGCAACCCTGACCCCTGCGATAACGTTAATGGCCCTCCCCCGGTTCACTGAGGGAGGTGCCTGATGCCGACCCTGCTCGATACTACGTTGGCGGCCCTCGCCCTGCACTATGAGAGAGAGGTCTGATGCCGACATTGATCGACACGACATTAGCGGCCCTCGCCCTGCTGTTCAGTGGTGACACCGAACTGTGGCAGGTGGTGGGGGTCTCCTTCTCCGTCTCCTGCATCGCCCTGCTGCTGGTGCTGCTGCCCGCCTTGCTGCTGGGCTTTGCGCTGGCCTATCTGCCGCTGCCCGGCCGCTGGCTCTGGCTCTGGCTCTCCTGCATCAATACCCTGCAATCGGTGCCGACCGTGGTGATTGGCCTCTTGCTCTATATGCTGCTGTCACGGGCTGGCCCCTTTGGCGACTGGAAGCTGCTCTTTACCCAGCAGGCCATGGTGGTGGGGCAGATGCTGATCGCCTTTCCGGTGATCGCCACCATGGCTCACGCGGCGTTTGTCCAGAGTGACCGGCGTGCCTGGGAAACCGCCCTGACCCTGGGGGTCTCCTGGCCCAAGGCGCTGATCGGCCTGATGCACGAGTGCCGCTTTGGCCTGCTGGCCGCCATCATCGGCGCCTTCAGCCGCATCGTCACCGAGGTGGGCTGCTCCATGATGGTGGGGGGCAATATCCTGCACTTCACCCGCAATATCCCCACCGCCATCGCGCTGGAGACCCAGAAAGGGGCCTTCACCCAGGGGGTGGCGCTCGGCATAGTGCTGCTCACCCTCGCCCTCTTGCTCAACCTGCTGCTGACGGCCTGTCGCGGCCACAGCTATCTGAAGAACTGACCATGCCCCCACTGTGTATCAACAGGAGTACCCCATGGCCCTGACCGCCCACCAGCTAACGATGCGCTTTGGCGAGCGCCAACTGTTCGAGATTGACCGGCTCGCCATCGCACCGGGGGATGCCATCTGGCTGCATGGAGCCAACGGGGTGGGCAAAACCACTCTGCTCAAAATCCTGGCGGGGCTGCTGGCACCCACCCGCGGCCACACCAATCTGCCGGGGCGCTGGCAACAGCGGCTCAACCGGTTGCTCAAGCGGGATCTGGGGCCGGGCCGGGTCACCTATCTGCACCAGACCCCCTATCTGTTCGATCGCACGGTGCACGACAACGTCGCCTGGGCGCTCGATAAACAGCTCGGCAGCGAGATCCGGGTGTTCGAGGCGCTGCGCCGGGTCGAGCTTGAGGGACTGGCGCGGGAGCACATCAGCATTCTCTCGGGTGGCGAACGGCAACGGCTGGCGATGGCCCGCGCCTGGGCACTGCAACCAGCCTTTCTGCTGATGGATGAGCCCACCGCCAATCTGGACACACATTCGGTTGCCCTGATGGCCGCATTGGCGCAAGATCTGCGGGAACATGGCAGCGGCCTGGTCGTCATCAGCCACCAGAGCAACGCCCTGACCGACCTGTGCGAGCGGCAATGGACCCTCGCCCGTGGCCAGCTGCAAGAGACGACCCCTTTAAAAATCATCGAGCGACATGACTTCAAAAAGCGACAGCCACTCTGATCCCGTTGCCGTATCAGCAGTGATCCTGGCAGGAGGCCGCGCCACCCGGATGGGGGGCGAAGACAAGGGATGGGTAGCACTGGCGGGACGCCCTCTTATCGACCATGTTTTGGCGCGCCTGCGCCCCCAGGTGGATGAGGTGCTGATCAATGCCAACCGCAGTCAGGCCCGCTATCAGGCGCTGGCCCCGGTCATCAGCGATGACAACAACGACTATCTCGGCCCGCTGGCGGGCATGCAGGCTGGCCTTGCCGCCGCCCGTCATGACTGGGTGCTGTTTGTCCCCTGCGACGGCCCCGCCCTGCCGCTGGATCTGATGAGCCGCTTTCGCGCCGCCCTGACCCCACAGACCAAGCTGGTAGTGGCCCACGACGGCGACTGGTTGCAACCCGTGGTCGCCCTGCTGCACAAATCCCTGCTCCCCTCCCTCACCGCCGCACTGGCAGAGGGGGAGCGCAAAATCGATATCTGGTTTGCCCGCCACCATATGGCGGTGGTGAGCTTTGCCGATCAGCCGGATGCCTTTATCAATCTCAATAGCCCGGACGAGCTAGCCGCCTACGAGGCCCGTCTGCTTGCCCCGGCTATCGACCCCCAACAAGGAGTCACCTCATGACCCCGGCCCCCACTCTTCCCCTGCTCGGCTTCGCCGCCTGGAGCGGCACCGGCAAGACCACCTTGCTGGAGCAGTTGATCCCCCTGCTGGTGGATCGCGGCCTGCGCATCGGGGTGCTCAAGCACGCCCACCACGACTTTGATATCGACCAGCCGGGCAAGGACAGCTACCGCCTGCGCAAGGCAGGTGCCCAGCAGATGATGGTGGCTTCCCGCTGTCGCCACGCTCGTATCATTGAAACCGAGCTGGCCGAAGCGGACTTTCGCCAGCTGCTGGCAAGCTTCGATCAAACAGAGCTCGATCTGCTGCTGGTCGAGGGGTTCAAGCACGAACACTTCCCGAAAATCGAGCTGCACCGCGCCGAGATTGGCAAGCCGCTGCTCTTCCCCGAAGACGGCGACATCATCGCGCTGGCCAGCGATCAGCCCCAACAGAGTGGCGAACAACAGCAGACAAGCCTGCCCCGACTCGATATCAACGATCTGGCGGCTATCGCCGACTTCGTCTGCAGCTGGCTTGACGGCTGCCAGAGCAAGGAGCCGGAGGCGGGCAAGGGCTTTCTCTCGGTAGAGGCGGCCCGCAATGCCATTCTGGCGGCCCTCACCCCGAGCACGGCCTGCAGCGACAAACCGCTGGCCCAGTGCCACGGCGCCGTGCTGGCCGCCGATCTGATAAGCCCCATCAATGTGCCCCCCCACGCCAACTCGGCGATGGATGGCATTGGCCTTCGCAGCGACGATCTCGCCGCCGGTCGCTGGCAACTGGTGGGGGAAGTACTGGCGGGCCAGCAGCGCCACGAGCCTGTGCTGGCCGGTCAGGCGGTGCAGATCATGACCGGTGCCCCGCTGCCCCCCGGTGTCGATACCGTGGTGATGCGGGAAGAGACGCTGATTGAAGGTGAGTGGGTCACCGTCACCGCCCCCATTCGCGCAGGGCAGAATGTGCGCCTCGCCGGCGAAGATCTCGCCAAAGGTGCGGTCGCCATCCCGGCCGGTACCTGGCTTGGCGCCCCCCAGCTGGGGCTGGCAGCGTCGCTCGGTCAAGCCAGTCTCACTGTGCGCACCCCGCTGAAAGTGGCGCTGTTCAGTACCGGTGACGAGGTGCAGGCCCCGGGCGAGCAGCTCACCCCCGGCCATATCTTCGACAGCAACCGCTTCACCCTGATGGCCCTTATTCGCGCCGCCGGTTGCGAGGTGATGGACCTTGGCATCATTCCCGATGACAAGACCATTCTGCGCCAGCAACTGGAGCAGGCCGCCGCCAGCGCCGATCTGGTGCTGAGCTCGGGCGGGGTCTCGGTGGGCAATGCCGACTTTATCAAGCTGGTGCTGGCGGAGCTCGGCCAGATCGATTTCTGGCGCATCCAGATGCGGCCGGGCCGCCCGCTCGCCTTTGGCAAGCTGGGGCAGACCCCCTTCTTCGGCCTGCCGGGCAATCCGGTGGCGGCGATGATCTGCGTGCTGCAGTTTGTCGAGCCCGCCATCGCCCGCTTGCAAGGCAAGCGGTGGCAGCCGCTGCGCCTCTCGGCACTGGCAGACGAGAAGATGAAGAGCCGCCCGGGACGCACCGAGTTTCTGCGCGGCATCTTTCATCAGGACCGTAACGGCCAGCTGCGGGTGCGTACCACGGGGCCGCAGGGCTCGGGTATTCTCAGCTCCATGGCCGATGCCAACTGCCTGATTGAAATCGTACCGGATCAACCCGGGATCGCCGTTGGCGAGCGGGTCTGGATCCATCCCCTGCAGGGACGACTGGCCTAAATCCCGACGGGGCGTCGGCCGGATGCACGGCGCCCCATCCCCCACCTGACAGGAGGCAGACCGTGCGTCTTGATGCCCCCCTCTCCCGACTCGATCTGCTGGTCTATGGCCGCTACCGGATCGTCCATGGCCTGCGCATTGCGCTCGCCTTTATGCTCACCTTTCTGCTGACCCGCGAACTGAAACTGCCGGAGAGCACCTGGCCGCTGATAACCTTGGTGGTGGTGATGGGCCCCATCTCGTTTTGGGGCAATGTGCTCTCCCGCGCCCTGCAGCGGGTGGTGGGCACCATCTTCGGCGCCAGTTGCGGGGTAGTGGCACTTTATCTCGAGATCTACTCCCTGCCACTCACCCTGATCTGGTGCGGATGCATCATGTTTCTCTGCGGCTATCTGGCCCTCGGCAAGCGCCCCTATGTGGGGTTGCTGATCGGCATCACCCTGGGGGTTACCATGGGGGCCATGCCGGGGGATATAGAGACGGCGCTGTGGCGCAGTGCCGACGTGATCCTGGGCTCCCTGCTGGCACTGCTCTTTTGCAGCATCTATCCCCAGCGGGCCTACAGCCACTGGCGGCTGCAACTGCACCAGATCCTGCAGCAGTCGGGGCGGCTCTATCACACCCACCTCTCCCCCAATGTGCTGGAGCGCCCGCGCCTCAAGCACAATCTCTCCCAACTGCTGGCCCAAACCGGCAAACTGCGGGCCCTGCTGGCCCCGGCGGCCAAGGAGACGCGCCACAGCGTCGCCCTGTTTGATGCGGTGCAGGTCACCATGCGCAACACCCTCTGCACTCTTGAGATGCTGGCCAACACCTACTGGAACGATCGGGAGAGCCACTTCCTGATGCAGAGCACGGCTGCGCTGCAAGCCTGCCATCTGGCCACCGAGGAGGCGATCAACCAGCTTGCCCTGATGATGCTAACCGGCGACGGTCGCGGGGCCGATGCCGCCATCGCCCGCCTGCACGAGGTGGCGACCCAGGTATCGCTGCCGCCCAACGCAGAGGCAGCCATCAATGGTTACCTCTGGCTCAACGTCCAGCTGACCGAACAGCTCACCCACCTGCGCCGCCTGCTGGGGCTGATCCTCACCCCGCCCCATCGCAAGCAGCCGGACTAGACCCAATGCAAAACGCCCCGCTGTTGCGGGGCGTTTTGCTGTCTGACTGGCCGTTTAGGCCATGAAGGCAGCAAATCTTAACTGGCATTGGCCAGCGGCTGCTCGGTGGTGAGGTAGAGGGAGAAATCCTGAATGCCCGCCTGCAGGGCGGCAAAACAGTCGGGGTCTATTGCGGTGCCCAGATTCTCCGCCATCATCTCCAGCGCCTGCGGCACAGGGATGGCGCCGCGATAGGGGCGCTTGGCGGTGATGGCATCGAAGATGTCGGCTGTGGTGATGATGCGCGTCTCAAGGGTAATCTCGTCCCCCTTAAGTCCCTTGGGGTAGCCCTTGCCATCGAGTCGCTCATGGTGGGCGCCCGCCACTTGTGCCAGCTCCTCGAAGGCGCCGATACGGCTCAGGATCTCCTCGGTATAGGCGGCATGCATCTGCACCGCCGCCCACTCCTGCGCATCGAGCTTGCCCGGCTTGTCGAGAATGGCGTTGCTCACCCCGAGCTTGCCCACATCATGGAGCAAGGCGCCCCGCTTGAGCCAGCGTCGACGCGACTCGGACAAGCCCATCTGGGTGGCAAGAATGTCGGTATAGAGCGCCACCCTGCCGCTGTGACCCGCGGTGTAGGGACTTTTGGAGTCCACCACCTGCCCGAAGGCCGCCGCGATTTCGTCCAGATAATCTTCATCCAGCGCCACCTCCCCCTGCCCGGCCGGGTGGACCAGCACCCACTCGGTCAGTCGGGGATCAGCCAGCCCTTGCCAGAACTCCTCGTCGGCCAGCGCTTCAAATTCCCGAACCAGCGCCGGATCAAACCAGCTGCCGCTGCGCTCGCGCAGCTCCTTGAGCGCTGCATCCGGGCCTGCGGCTGCGTGAAACACATCCACCACCTGACAGAGCAGAGCAATGCGCGAGAAGAGCGGGATCGCCTCGCCAGCCAGTTGCAGGGGGCGACCTTTGCCATTCCAGTGTTCATCAAGGGAGAGGATGCCATTGGCTACATCATCACTGAAACGGAGCTGGCGAGCGATATCCGCCCCCCGATGACAGCGGGTCTGGATCAGTTCGTTGGCAATCTGGTCGCCGTTGCGAAAGATATGAAACAGGCTGCGAAAACGTCCCAGCAGATCCGCCTGCAGGCCGGTATGGCCCAGCACGAAGTTGACTACCTCGGAGAGGGAGCCATCTACCAGTTTGAAATCGCGTTTGAAGTGAAGATCGTCGGTGAGATAGAGCTCGCAGATGCGGGCAGCATTGCTGCTGCACCCAAGATCCTTGAGCAGGAGCGTGTAGTAGAGATCATGGCGCAGCCGGGCGTCCAGTCCCAGCCGCTCCCCTAGACGGGAACCTATCCAGCAGCAGCGAATGCAGTGTCCTCTTGGTTGCCCCTCGGTCATATCGAGCGCATGACTGAGGGAACCAATCAACTCCGCTAATCGCAATCCATTCACCGTCATAGTCTACTCCCTTAGACATCATGGCGATTTTGCCAGCAGATTAGGTATACCCCATCTGAAGCTGGATCGATCTGGATTCAGTTGAATTTAGGCAGCAGCCTTCCCCTGATTCGCCCGCTCTTCCAGCTCTGCGCGGCTCAGGGTAGATACAAAGCGGCCATCGAAGTAGATATCCATCAGCTCGCCACGCTTCTCGCCACGCATCATGCTGCGGCGACCATCCAGATAGTGCACCTCCATCTGGGCGGTATGCTCGTCCGGGTAGCTGATCTCCACCTCACGCACCCCTTGTGGCAGCATGGCCAACGGCACCGTCTTGAGGGCCGGATCCAGATGCTGGTTCACCTTGATCACCGGATCGGCTTTCATGTCTACCACTGCCGGAGATTTGCCGGTGATGGGGTTTTTGCCAGACCAGAACTCGATGGTATTGAAGACGAACAGGTCAGCGGTCGCGGCCAGACCGTAGACAGGGGAGAGCAGCATAAAGACCCCGGCACGAGCGTAGCGGTTATCCACCACGCTCAGGTTGCCCTTGGTCACCATGCCGGAAAGCCCCATCTGCCCCATACAGCCGCCCAGCCCCATGCTCGCGACCATAACCAGCAGGGCCATTGCCCGCCCCTTCTGTTGTAATGCCATCGTGTTCTGTTCCTGCTCTGAAATAAATGAGGCGGCAAGCCTAATCAAGGGGCCAGAAGAGGACAATTCACAATGGCGGGGTGATACAGGAAGAGTTCAGATTGGCGTACCAAGTGAGCAATAAATAAGCGCCGATGGAATAATCATCCATTCGGCGCCTCGTTCAACAACCAATAACCGTCAGGAGCCGATGGCCAGATTGGAGACTGTCTCGGTCACATTGATGGCGCCCTGCTCGATCTGTGACATCACGCCACTCACCTCGCCGATCTGCTCCTTGCCACGCTGGGCACTGGTGGCCACCTCATTGATGTTGCCGGTGATCTGGGCCGTCAGTTCGCGGTTTTTCTGAACCACGCTGGCGATCTCGCCGGTCGAGAGGGAGGTGCGCGCAGCCAGCTGACGTACCTCGTCGGCCACCACCGCAAAGCCGCGCCCCTGATCGCCAGCCCGGGCGGCCTCGATGGCTGCGTTAAGGGCCAGCAGATTGGTCTGCTCGGCAATACTGCTGATGGTCGAGACGATAGCTTCAATGCTTTTCGACTGCTCATTGAGCTGGCCAATCAGGCCGGAAGTGCGACTCACCTGTTCAGAAATTGCGCTGGAAATAGTGACCGATGCAGTCAACAGTTCAGAACCTGTCGCAGCAAAGCGGGTGGTCTCCTGCGAAATGGTCTGGGCTATGTTGGCCGCCTCGCTCACTGCCTGGGCGCGTTTGATCCGCTCTGTCACCTCACTGGCAAACTTGATCACCTTGACCACCTTGCCGCTCTCATCCTTGATGGGGTTGTAGGTAGCCTCCAGCCAGATCTCGTTGCCGTGGCTGTCACGGCGACTGAACAGCCCGGATTTGAGCTGGCCGTGGGCCAGATCGTCCCAGAAGTGGGGTTGCTCGCGATAGAAGCTCTCATCGCAAAACAGCCTGTGATGCTGCCCCTTGAGCTGCGAAAGGGAGTAACCGACACAGGAGAGGAAATTCTGATTGGCCGTCACAATCTCCCCCTTGGGGGTGAACTCGATAATGGCAAGCGCCCGATCGAGTGCCGAGATGATCGCTTTCTGACGACTCAACTGCTGATAACTCTCGGTAATATCGGAGGCAATCTTGACCACCCTGACCACCTTGCCGTCAAGCTTGACCGGGAAGTAGGTCGCCTCCAGCCACAACTCCCGACCCTGTTTATCAAAGCGTTGGTAAGTGCCACTGTGGCTATGCCCCTGACGCAGCTGTTCCCAAAACTGGGCGTAGGAGGATGACTGGACGTAGTGGGCATCACAAAAAATCCGGTGGTGTTTACCAATCACCTCCTGCTCGCTATAGCCCACCACACTCAGAAACAGCGGGTTCGCCTCGAGGACCTCGCCGCTTGGAGTGAAACTGATGGTAGCGACACCGACTTTTACTGCATCAATAAATGCCTGGGCCTGGGCCAACTGCATTTGACACGCTTGTAATTCCGCTTTGAGTTTGAAGTTGAACATCTTGCCCTGCCCCTCTGTTACCTGGTTACAACTACGTCACATCTGCATGAACTTTAGACGAGAAACCATAGAGATAACGGGGCCTATCGATTAAGGTGCCAGGTCCCACTCCAGATAGGCCGGATTGGCGACAAAGCCGATCCGCTCATAGAGAGGGCGCCCCTGCTCGCTGGCATGGAGCCACACCTTGCCCAGCTGACGCGCTCTGGCGAAGGCCGTTATGGCATCGAGCAGCGCCGTGGCGATCCCCTGCTGGCGCCATTGTGACCGCGTATACATGTTGAGCAGGTACCCCTCCACCCCCGTCAAATTGCCGGGATAGGGGGGCCGTACAAACAATGCCAGCGTCCCTGCTGCCACGATCTGTTTGCCGCCCTCTTGCGTATCGGCCTCAGCCAGCCATGATAAAGCGCTCTCTTCACTCATCGCCCGGGTAAAGTAGTCAAGGGTGGCCTGCCACAAGGCCGGGTCTGCCTGCGGCGTCACCAGCTCACCGACCTCACAAAACAGCTCCATGCGCAGCGCCACCAGTGCGGGAATATCTGCGGCCCTTGCCTGACGAATGATCATTGGCTGCTCCTTTTCTCTCATGGGAAATTTCGCCGGCCGTCATTATGACAAAGAGCGCCTTGTGGCGCTCTTTGTCATTGGGGAAATCACTGATAAATCAATGGCTGCGACGAGTCAGCCAATAATCCAGGCTCAGCACACCGCCGCCCCAGATGGTCAGAGTCAGCAGCATCCAGCCCCACAGCTGGTGATCGTAAAAGCCGCCCGCCCAGAGGGTCGGATAGGAGATCACCGCCATGATATTGAAGCCAAACAGCAGCAAGGCAGCCGGGCGAGTAAAAAGCCCCGCCAGCAGGAAAAGCGGCAGCAACAACTCGGTCGCCGTCCCCAGATAGGCAGCCCACAACCAGGGCAGCAGGGGCACCTGATACTCGGATTCAAACAGATAGAGGGTGGAATCCCACGCTGTGAGCTTGAGCCAGCCTGAAGTGAAAAAAACCGAGGCGACCCAAAGCCGCGCCAGCAACAGCACACCAGCGCTGCTCCAGCGCGGCAAATCACCACTCGAGCTGGCCAGCGCCAGCCATTTGTTTGCCATCATGGCATTACCTCCATATCCACCAGCAGACCAAGGGTTATCAGGCGAGTGAGATGTTCACTGGCCGCAGGGTCGGCCGCCAGCAGATCGACCAGCGCCGTACCAGCGAGACAACCCTGTAGCAGCGCCCACTCACCAGCCGTCAGGGGCAAGGGGGCAACCCGGCAATCCGGCTGTTTCTTCAATGCCAACCAGACGGGGGCATCAAGCACCTCCACCTCTTCACCACCGTGCAGCGCCATCTGCCACAGGGCCAGCACCGGATAATCGCTGGCAACCAGCAGCAGATCCGTAGCTGGCAACAGCCGCAGCCGCTCCCATTGTTGCGGCGATAATGCGGCCAGACGCTCGGCTGGCCAGCAGCGTGATTCCAGCGGCAGCAGACTGGCACGCTCAAGCTGCCATTCGAACTGCGCCAGCGCCTCCAGCCAGGGCAGCCCGGTTGTAGTCGGCAAGCGGGCCAACCATTGGCCAAATCCGGCACCATAGTGCATGACGCACCCTTCCCTGAGGGGCTCGGCCAATACGAAGCCACGGGCCGCCGCTGCAAAAAAGTCATCCCCGACCATAGCCTTGACGGCGGGATAACTGCTCGCCAGCACCTCGCCAAGGCTCAGGATGAAGTGGTTGCGATAAACCTGCAGCACCGATTCGGCAGAAAAGAGCCGGGAGCTGATGTGAGGGGAAATGGCGTCAGGCGCCCCCAGCAGACCCTCGGCAAAGTGCTGTTGCAGCTGTGCCAGTTCAGCCATGGGCCACCTCCCGTGGCGCACTCATGGCGCGCGCCTCATCCAGAATGGCGCTGGCCTGCGCCGCCTCTGCCAGCAAGACCGGCAGCGGCGGGATCTCGAGGTCCCACTCAATCAGGGTGGGAATGGCCTGCTTGCGGCAGATCTGGCGATAGAGTTCCCAGACCGGCTCCACCACAGGGGCGCTGTGGGTATCGATATAGAGGGAGCCTTCCGGCAGCTGCTTCTCGGTATAACCGGCCAGATGGATCTCCCCGACGGTGGCGAGATCGATCGCCGCCAGATACTCATCGCAAGAGAAACCGTGATTGAAGGCACTGACATAGAGATTGTTGAGGTCGAGCAGGATGCCGCACTCGCTGCGCTGCTGCAGCTCGGCCAGAAATTCCCACTCGCTCATCTCCCCGGGCAGTTGCAGATAGGAGGAGGGATTTTCAATCAACATGCGGCAACCCAGGGTCTGTTGTACCTGCTGGATCTTGTCGCTCATGTTGCGCAGGGAGGCTCGGGTATAGGGCACCGGCAGCAGATCGTTGAAGTAACGCCCGCCAATGCTGCCCCAGCTGAGATGTTCGGAGATCCGTACAGGTTTGATCGCCGCGGCCAGTGTCGACAACTGCTGCAGATGGTGCGGATCGAGCGGGTCGGCAGAACCGAGGGACATGCCAACGCCGTGAAGACTGACGGGGTAGTGCTGCGCCAGTTCGGCGAGCACCTGAAAACCCTGGCTGTGCCGTTCGAAGTAATTTTCACTATGCACCTCCAGCCAACCGACTGCCGGCAGGGTTTGCCGGATCTCATCGTAATGGGGAGTGCGTAATCCGATACCAATCAAAGGGTTCATCGCAAGACTCGCTTTCGCCAATCAGAGAAGATGCAGGGGGCGACCCGTTGACCATCCCCTGCCCGATGTCTCTTACTTGGGTTGCAGCGAACCGCCGACCAGCTTCTCGCACAGCCCTTTGGGCATCACCACAAAGGCATCACCCTGAGCATCTTCCTTGGCAGTACCGGCGCAGGAGCTGCTCTTGGTCGCACAGTCATTCTTGCTGGCCTTGACCACGCCGTAGCACTTCTCCTTTTCATCGGCAGCCATGGCTGGCGCCGCGATAAATTGGGCGCCCAGCGCCAGCAGACCGGTCATGGCGGAGGCGATAGCAGTGCTTTTTTTAACATTCATGTTCATGTTCCTTTTGATGTCGTTGGATGTTGCTGATATCCCCGATTTGTCGCAACCGGGTACCTGCAATAGAACCGGCAAACGGGATATTCCCTTTCAAAAAAAACACAAAAAGAGTTAAACAACCCAAAGCCAAAAAAACAAGACATTGATTTAAAACAGCAATTTCTTCATTAAAAATTTATTGCCGACCACCCGTTTATGAACAAGAAAAGTGCCATATGGTGCTTTCACTCCGTTAATCTTCTTCACAACCACCATCAAAAGAGATGCGTCAGACATAAAAAAGCCCCGCCAACAGGCAGGGCTGGATGCAACTTGCAAGAAACAATAAATCAACAAGCGGGGGGGGGGGTTGGGAGCCAGGAGTTGCGGCAAGCAGATAAAAAAAGAGACAGCTTTGGCTGTCTCTTTTTGCACATGGTGCGAATGGGGTTTAGTAGAAGATCCGCTCGCCACGCTCGCTCATTTTGAGCCACACCGGTTTGGTGCTGGTTTTGTTCCAGATCCGGTGCAGATAGCTGTAGAAGCGGGCACGATCGCTGCGAAACAGCATCACGGGGAAAGCCAGAATGCCCACCAGCAATACATAAATGCGACGAAGAATAATCTGAGTCAGGGAAAAGGGATGAAACATGATGTAACTCCTTACTGGTAAGACCACTGAGCAAAGATTACCCCACTCCATGTAGGATTACTACATCACCAACGCATTTTTTTATAAAAAAATGGTGAAAAACTGGAAATACTGAAAACGGGTTACGTCATTAACCAACAGTTAACAAACTTGCGAAAATCGTGCGCTTTGCCACAGTTATCAGGGGAAAAACATGCAGTAGGGAGACACGCATGAAACTGCCGGAAGTGGCACTGCTGGTGCTGATGGTTGCCCTGACACGGGCACAACTGGAGGAGTGGCAACTGAATCGGGAGGATGCCATCGTGCTGGCCGAACGGGGCGTGCCCACCGTCAGCCTGTGGCAATGCGGCACACTGAAGCAACGGATTGCGGATCTCAACCAGCACAGTGCCGAGGTGCAGTTTCAATATCGGGGGCAAAACATGGCGGATGTGAGCCACTATCTCGAGCGCGAGTGGAAACAGGCTGGCTGCGAACAGTTACTGGTACAGCAAGGATACTGACCAAGGATCAGACTCGAAGAGTGATGATTGAGATAAACAGAGAAAAGATGGAGGCACGTTCCGGAGTCGAACCGGACTAAACGGATTTGCAATCCGCTGCATAACCGCTTTGCTAACGCGCCATGCTGACAAGACTGATTGTCTTGAAAGTGAGTTCCATCGTTGGTGTGATGGAAAATTGGAGCGGGAAACGAGACTCGAACTCGCGACCCCGACCTTGGCAAGGTCGTGCTCTACCAACTGAGCTATTCCCGCGTTACTGCTTTCGTGCCAGTTGCCTGACAACGAGGCGCATTATACGTACCACGAGCGCCAGCACAACCCCTTTTTCGCAATTTAAGCCCTGATGCAGACTGTTTGCTCAGGGTTTAAACGCCTTGCTGCATTTTTCTCCAGCCAGCTGTGACCCACCAAGCGAATTTGGGATAAAGTCGTTGAAATGATTACGCTTTCGTTCGAGACTTGAGCGGCTTAATAACCGGATTCTCAATTGAAAATCACAAGATGAAATGGATCTTCACGCTTCGTGGGCTCAGGCCGCAGTTAATGCTGGCTTTTTTCATGTTGGGCATGGTGCCCTTTTTGGTCATCACCCTCTTCTTCCTATACAGCCACGGCAAGGATCTCACCACCCAGACCTCCAACCATCTGGTCTCCGTTCGTAATATCAAGAAGAGTCAGCTCGAGGATTACTTCAACAACCTCAAAGAGCAGATCATCAACTTCTCCCAGCAGGATTTTGCCGGCAACAGTATCGGCCGTTTCTATGGCTTTACCGGCGCCTTCGAGAAGTTGGGCACCACACCGCAGGAGGCCCGCAGCCGCGCCCAGGCCCGCTATCTGCCCGGTTCCTGGGATCAACTGCGCAAACCGGACAGCCAAGTAGAGATCGAACCCTCCATCACGGCGCTTATCCTCGCCGACGAGATGTATGGCCGGGTGCACCAGCGCTTTCATCGCGGCTATGCCGACATGGTGCGCAAGTCCAACTACAGCGACATCTTTCTGGTGGACCTCAACGGTGATGTGGTCTATTCGGTCACCAAGCACCCTAACTTTGCCACCAATCTGCTCTCAGGACCTTATCAGGGCAGCGGCTTGGGCCAGACCTTCGCCAAGATCAAACGCCGCCTTGATGGTGGCCAGAAGCCGCAGCAGATCTTCGAGTTCACCGATTTTGGCCGCAACGAGCTGACCGGGCAGGTGGTCGCCTACATGGCAGCCCCCGTGATGCAGTACGACTATGTGCGCGGTGTGGTGATTTTCGAGCTGCTGCCGGACAAGCTCAACCAGATCATGGCGGAGCGGGAGGGGCTGGGCGAGACCGGCGAGACCATCCTGATCGGCCCTGACAAGCGGATGCGCGCCGATGCCTGGCTGGCTCCGGAGTTCAGCGTCGAGAACAGCTTCAGCCCCAACTTCCGTCCACTGCAAACGCCCCTCATCACCAAGACGCTCTCCGGCGAGCAGGGGGTCGGGCTGTTCCACTCCTATCAGGATGACGAGGTGCTGGCCGCCTACACCCAGGTGAAGGTTTTCGATACCGAGTGGGCCTTTATCGCCGAGATCTCCACTCGGGAAGCCTATGCCCCCATCCGCCAGCTGGAAACTCTGGTGATTGTGCTGGGTGCAGGCTCGGTGCTGCTGCTGATCCTCTTCTCCCGCTGGCTCTCCCACTCCATCACGGCGCCGCTGCGCTCCCTGACCGAAGCAGCCGAGCAGGTGGCCGACGGCGCGCTGGATCACCCCATCGCCATCGAGCGCACCGGCGATGATATCGACCGGCTGGCCGAAGCGTTTCGCCATATGCAGCGCTCGGTGAAGGACAAGATCGAACTGATCGAACAGCAGACCCAGGAGCTGCAACAGCAGGTCAAGCTGACCCACAAGCAGAACCTCAGCCTGCAGCAGGCGGACAAGCTCAAGGATGAACTGCTGGCCAACACCTCCCACGAGCTGCGTACCCCCATTCACGGCATCAAGGGGATGGCCGAGTCCATGCTCGCCAGCCAGCAGGATTTGACCGAAGGGCAGCAAAAGCAGCTCGGTCTCATCATCAAGAGCGCCGATGGCCTGGCCCGTCTGGTGGACGATCTGCTGGACTACCATCAGATGCGCTACGGCCAGCTGGAGATCCACTCCCAGCCCGTCTCATCCAAGGGGGTTATCCGGCTGGTGCTGGACCTCTGCCAGCATCTGGTGCAGGCCAAACCCCTCACTCTGGTGGATATCAGCCCGGCCGAACTGCCGCCGGTGCTGGCCGACGAGCAGCGGCTCGAACAGGTGCTTTACAACCTGGTGGGCAACGCCATCAAGTACACGCCGCAGGGCAAGGTGGTGCTCAGTGCCATCGTCGAGAACAACTTCCTGCGCATCAAGGTCACGGATACCGGCATCGGCATCGCCCCCGATCATCTGGAGCATATCTTCGAGCCGCTTGTGCAGATGAGCCCGGAGGTAAGCAAGCAGGGGGCCGGCCTTGGCCTCTCCATCACTCGCCAGCTGGTGCACTTGATGGGTGGCGAGCTGAGTGTGCAGAGCGAGCCAAGCGTCGGCTCCACCTTTGCCTTCACCCTGCCGCTCGCGACTGGCAAGAGCGCCCCGCTGACTCAGGGCAGCCGTCAGATAGAGCTGCAACTGGTGCGCCAGCAGCCGCTCATCCTGCCCGACTGGGAGAGCGAGGATCTGCCTCCCCCGCCCGAAGGTGCCCCCCTCATCCTGGTGGTGGATGACGAGCCCATCAATCTGCACATCCTGCGTCACCTCTTGCAGCCCTGCGGCTATCGCATTCTGCCCAGCAGCGATGGCCACGATGCGTTGGCCAAGCTCACCCAGGAGCCGGTGGATCTCATCCTGCTCGATGTAATGATGCCGACCCTCTCCGGCTTCGATGTCTGCCGCCGGCTCCGGGAGCATCATCCCAAAGAGAAGCTGCCGGTGCTGCTGCTCACAGCCCTTAACCAACCCAAGGATATCGAGGAGGGCTTCGGGGCCGGTGCCAACGACTATCTGGTCAAACCCTTCTGCAAGGAGGAGCTGTTTGCCCGGGTCAAGGCACTGCTCGAGGCCAAGGCCGGACGCGCCTCACTGGTGGAAAACCGGCTCTTGAAGCAGGAGATCGAACATCGCCTCACCCTGCAGGATCGGCTGCATCAGGATCAGCAGCGGCTGCTGGCCCTGCTCGGAGAAGGGGCCGACCCGATGATCTTTATCGACGAGCAGGGCACAGTGCTGTTTGCCTCCCGGGTGCTGGCGCGCCTGCTGGGACAGGAGCCGGAAGCCATGGAGGGGCAGTCCCTCAATGAATGGCTAGCCACCCCGCTGCAACAGCAGTGGCCCGACCTTGCCAGCGAGCGGGAACACAATCTGGAATTTTTGGTGGCCGGGCAAAAAGATGTGCTCAACGCCCGTGCCCTGCCCATCGCGCTCGGAGGACAGGCCGCTTTCGCCCTCACTCTGAGTACCGAGCTGCGTCAGGATGAGAACCGGGTAATGGCGCTGGAGAACGCCCTCAAGAACCTCTCGCGGCAAGCCATCATCGAAGATGAACAGCTGCTGGGCGAGCTGAGCCGCCTGGGTGGCGAGTTCCGTTCGCTGGCCGACGACCTCATTCGCCAGCAGGATGACGAGCCGCTGCGCCGGGCGCTGGTAGAGACCATGCAGCTAACCCTGGATGCCTGGCAGCAGGGGACCGGCAAGGGCAAAATCGTGCTGGCAGAGAAGAGCAAGCTGTGGCGGGTCTATATGGACAGATCCAGCCCGCAGACCCGCACCCTCGACAAATACCTGAGTCTGGACACCCTGCCCAAGTCGCCACGCTGGAAGACGGTCGTGGCCACCACCGAGTATGTGCTGGGCCACTGCCCGCTCAATGACCACCAGCGCCAGCAGTTGCAGCACAGCGCCCAGACCCTGCGTCAGCTCGCCAACCGCAAGCCATGACACGGCGCCCTAAACGGGCGCCGGATCACAATTGGCAATCTGGTTTCTTTTTATGCAAAACAAAGCCCCGCACAACCCCGAAACCGAGAGCAGATCCAATTCACAAATTTGTCATATACGCCATTTACACAGCCACTTTTTACGCGAAAACAAATAACGCAACGTTATGATTTTAAAAAGATAAAAATCGATTTTGACGAGATTGACGTAACACCGTCAATTTTTACGAAAACAACGAAATCAATAGTTGTTGTTTTCCTGTTAATTCTGGTTTGCTTAGGGCGTTGGAAAACAGAACGACAAAGGTTAGACACCTGACCAACACAGAGGGCCGATTTCATCAGCATGCGAAACCGGTGCTCACACAAAACAAGGCGAACCCTCGGGAATGCCAAAAAATAAGAAAGGAAAACATATGCTTGCCAAAGTATCCAAAATCTCTACCGCTGTAATGCTGGGAACCATGATGCTTGCCGGTGCCGCCGGTAACGCCATGGCCGCAGACAATAAAACCGTGCTGACCATGGTCGCACAGCAGGAAACCGCCTGGGTCAAGAACTTCAACCCCTTCCTGCAAGCGGGCTTGCTGCACACCACCCGTCACTTCATCTATGAACCGCTGGTGATCTTCAACGATATGCAAGGGGGCAAACCCGTCTATCGTCTGGCCACCAACTATGCGTTCAGCGATGACCTGAAATCCGTCACCTTCGATCTGCGTGACGGCGTGAAGTGGTCTGACGGCGAAGCCTTTGATGCCGATGACATCATCTTCTCCTTTAATCTGGTCAAGGCCAACAAGGCGCTGGATGAGCGCTCAATCTGGACCCAGATCAAGAGCGTCGAGAAGCTGGCCCCCAACAAGGTCAAATTCGACCTGACCGAGGTCAACACCAACGTGGTGAACGATCTGGTGCTGGTACCTATCGTGCCGGAGCATCAGTGGAAATCGGTGAAAGATCCGGTTGCCTTCACCAACGACAAGCCGGTTGGTACTGGCCCCTTCACCGAAGTGGACAACTTCTCCGCCCAGCTCTATACCCAGTGCCGCAACCCGCACTACTGGGATAACGCCAACCTCGCTATCGACTGTCTGCGTATGCCGCAGATGGCCACCAACGACCAGGTGCTGGCGGCTGTCATGAAGGGTGACATCGACTGGTTCGGCTCCTTCGTACCGGATATCGAGCGCCTCTACGTCGGCAACGATCCGAAGAACAACAAATACTGGTTCCCGGCCTCTGGTACCGTGGCGTTCAACGTCAACTTCCAGACCAAGAACCCGGGCAATAACGAAGCCTTTAACGACATCAACTTCCGCCGCGCCTTCTCCATGGCGATGGACCGCCAGTCCATGGTGGATATCGCGGGCTACGGCTACCCCACCGTCAACGAATACCCGTCAGGTCTGGGCAAAGCCTTTGACTCCTGGAACAACCCAGAAGTGGACAAGAAGTACGGCAAGTACAACAAGTTCGATCTGGAAGGGGCCAAGGCCCTGCTGAAAGAGGCAGGCTACAAGGATTGTGACGGCGACAAGTTCCTCGACACCCCGAGCTGCAAAAAGATCGAGTTCAAGGTACTGGTACCGAACGGCTGGACCGACTGGGTCAACACAGTACAGATCGGTGTAGAAGGGCTGCAGGCGCTGGGCCTGAACGCCAAGACCGCCACCCCGGAAGCGACCGTCTGGACCGAGAACCTGATCACCGGTGACTTCGACGTCGCCCTGCAGGGTTACTTTGCCGGTGCCAACCCGCACAAGTACTTCGAGACTGCGTTCCACTCCCGCAACATGGGTGACCGTGGCAACCGCTTCGCCGCGCCCCGTTACAAGGACCCCGAGCTCGACAAGCTGATCGATGACTTCACCCAGACCGCCGATGCGGCCAAGCAGAAGGAGATCATGTTCGCCATCCAGGATCGTGTTGGTGCCAACCAGACCATCATTCCGGTCTTCAACAACCCGACCTGGTATGAGTACAGCACCAAGCGCTTCAACGGCTGGTTCAGTGCTGATAACCCGGTAGCCAAACCTCAGCTCCACCCGGACACCCCTGAGCGTCTGCTGCACGTGTTGTCCCTCAAGCCAAACAGCTAAACAATCCCGGCCCCCTGCGGGGGGCCATCTTCCCCGTTAACCCCTTTCTTGCCCGGCACCGCTGGGGTTGGGGTAGCTATACCCGACGCGGGGCAGACTTGCAGTAAAAGGTACTATCATGGGATTCATACTGAGACGCTTTTCCTTCTATCTGGTTGCCTTTCTGGTAGCCGCCACCATCAACTTCCTGTTACCCCGTGCCATGCCAGGGGATCCTGTCTCCGTGATGTTTGCCCGCGCTGGCGCCATGATGGAACCCGCCGCCCTGGAAGCCCTCAAAGCCACCTTCGGCTTTGTCGACGGCCCCATCGGCACCCAGTTTCTCACCTATGTGAAGAGTGTCTTCACCTGGGATCTCGGCACCTCGGTGCGCTTCTACCCGCAGCAGGTCTCTGACGTGCTGGGCCGTGCCATCGGCTGGACCCTGTTTCTGGTCGGCACCTCCACCATCCTGAGCTTCTCCCTCGGTTCCATCGTCGGCATCTTCGCCGCCTGGTATCGCGGCGGCCGGATGGACAGCATTCTCTCCCCGCTCACCCTGGTGATGCAGGCCATTCCGCCGGTGGTGGTCTCCCTGCTCGCCCTGTTCCTGTTCGGGGTCAGCCTCGAGTGGCTGCCCATCGGCTACGCCTACAGCCCGGAGATCAAGGCTGACTGGGGCTGGGAGCACATCAAGAGCATCATGACCCACGCCATCATGCCGGTGCTGACCCTGGCCGTGGTACAGGTGGGGGGCTTTCTTATCACCATGCGCAACAACATGATTAACCTGCTGGGCGAGGATTACATCACCATGGCCAAGGCCAAGGGGCTCTCCAGCAACCGGGTGATCTTCAACTACGGCGCCCGCAACGCCATTCTGCCCAGCGTCACCGCCCTCTCCATGGCGCTCGGTTTCGTTATCGGTGGCTCTCTCATCACCGAGGTTATCTTCAACTATCCCGGCCTGGGCCTGACCCTCTATCAGGGCATTCTGGCCCGCGACTACCCGCTCATTCAGGGGCAGCTGCTCATCATGACCATCACCATGCTCAGCTTCAACTTCCTGGCCGACGTGCTCTACGTCTTCCTGGATCCCCGTCTGCGTACAGGAGGCAAATAAGATGCGTATGCCGACCATTCTCAAAATCCTGCTGGGCAACAAGAAGGCTGCCTGTGGCCTCGCCATCGTGGTTGCCTTCGTACTGATGGCCATATTTGCCCCCATTCTGGCCAGCAACGAGCCGACCAAACGGGTGGCTCGCCCGCACCAGCCGCCCAGTGCCGAGTTCGTGATGGGTTCAACCCGCATGGGCCACGATATCTGGGCCCAGTTCACCAACGGCGCCCGTATCTCACTGATGGTGGGCTTCAGCGCTGGCCTGCTGGTCTGCACCCTGGCCGTCGCCATCGGCATCACCGCCGGTTACTTCGGCGGTCTGGTGGATGAGTGCCTCACCTTCCTGATGAACGTGGTGCTGGTGATCCCCAACCTCCCCTTGCTACTGGTGCTGGCGAGCTTTATCGGGGAGGCGTCACCGGCGGTGATTGCCGTGATAATAGGGTTGACCTCCTGGGCCTATGGCGCTCGGGTCATCCGGGCCCAGACCCTGGCGCTGCGCGAGAAGGAGTTCGTCATTGCCGCCGAAGTGTTGGGCGAGCCGGCCTGGCGCATCATTCTGGTGGAGATCCTGCCCAACCTCATCTCCATCATCGGGGTGAGCTTCATCGGCTCCATCATTTACGCCATCGTCACCGAAGCGACCCTGGAGTTCCTGGGGCTTGGCGACCCGACCGTGGTGAGCTGGGGCATCATGCTCTACAACGCCCAGACCTCCAGCGCCATTCTGGTCGGCGCCTGGTGGGAGATCCTGGCCCCCTGCTTTGCCATCGCCACCCTGGGTGCCGGTCTGGCCCTGCTCAACTTCGCCATCGACGAGATTGCCAACCCGCAGCTGCGCTCCCACAAAGGGCTCAACCGCTGGAACAAACTGGCCACACCGGTCACCACACCGGTTGCCACAGCACAGGAGAAGACAGCATGAACAAGCATCCCCTGCTGTCAGTACGCAATCTTTGCGTCGACTACATCACCGAAAATGGCGACGTGCGCGCCGTCAACTCGGTGAGCTTCGATATCAGACAGGGCGAGATCTTCGGCCTCGCCGGTGAGTCGGGTTGCGGCAAGTCCACCGTCGCCTTCTCGGTGGCCCGGCTGCACAAGCCGCCCGCCTACATCAGCGGTGGCGAGATCCTGTTCAAGGGAGAGAATATCCTCCACTACAACGACGAGCGGCTGCGCTCCTATCGCTGGCAACAGGTGTCGGTGGTGTTCCAGTCCGCCATGAACGCCCTGAACCCTGTACTGCGGATGGAGGAGCAGTTCTGCGACGTGCTGCTGGCCCACAACCCCGGCATGACCCGTTACGAGGCGATCAAGCGCGCCCAGGAGCTGCTCACCATCGTCGATATCCACCCGAGCCGGCTCAAAGACTACCCGCACCAGTTCTCCGGCGGCATGCGCCAGCGGCTGGTGATTGCCATCGCCATGGCACTCAACCCCGAGCTGCTCATCATGGATGAGCCGACCACGGCGCTCGATGTGGTGGTACAGCGGGAGATCCTGCAGAAGGTCTATGCCCTGAAAGAGAAGTTCAACTTCTCCATTCTGTTCATCACCCACGACCTCTCCCTGATGGTGGAGTTCTGCGATCGCATCGGCATCATGTATGCCGGTGAACTGGTGGAGGTCGCCCCCTCCAAGGCGATCCTGACCGCGCCGCTGCACCCCTATACCAGAGGGCTCGGCAACTCCTTCCCGCCCCTGCACGGGCCGAAGAAGGTGCTGGAGGGGATCCCGGGCACCCCGCTCAACCTGCTGGAGGTGCCGGTCGGCTGCCGCTTTCAGGCCCGCTGCGGCAAGGTGCACGATCGCTGCCGTCAGGAGTACACCAGATTGGCCGAGATCCGCCCCGGTCAACAGACCGCCTGCCACCTCTATGAAGAGCAGGGGCTGCAACAAGATTCCGTGATCTATCTGGACAAGGCCGCTGGCTGTTAAGGATGTCTGTCATGCAAATCGCCAAAACCGATGCACCCATCATCGAAGTCCAGCACCTCTACAAGGACTTCCCCATCAACTCCAATGCCATCAAGAGTGGCAAGATGCGGGCGCTCTCCGACATCACCTTCAACCTGCACCGGGGCCGCGCCCTGGCGGTGGTCGGGGAGTCGGGCTCCGGCAAGAGCACCATCGCCAAGATCATCGCCAAGATGTACAAGCTCAGTGCCGGGCGCATTCTCTATCGCGGCCACGATCTGGAGGAGTTCAACAAAGGCACCGCCCTGCTGGACTATCGCCAGAGCGTGCAGATGGTGTGGCAAGATCCGTTCGGTTCGCTCAACCCGACCCACACCATCTATCACCACATCGCCCGCCCCCTGCTGCTGCACAGCAAGGTGATCGACAAAAAAGAGCTGCCCGACATGGTCTACGCCCTGCTGGAGAAGGTCGGCCTGACCCCCGCCAAGGCGACGGCGGCCAAGTATCCGCACCAGCTCTCCGGCGGCCAGCGCCAGCGGGTCAACATCGCCCGCAATCTGGCAGTGGAGGCGGAGGTTGTGCTGGCGGACGAGCCGACTTCCATGCTCGACGTCTCCATTCGCATCGGCATCCTCAACCTGATGGAGCAGATGAAGAACGAGCTCGGCGTCTCCATGCTCTACATCACCCACGACATCGCCACCGCCCGCTATGTGGCGGAAGATCTGGCGGTGATGTATGTGGGGCACATGGTGGAGTGGGGCGAGGTGGACGAGATCCTGCACCACCCGCAGCACCCCTACACCCAGCTGCTTATCTCGGCGGTGCCCGACCCGGAGAAGAGCATCCACGCCGAGCTGGAAGGAGGCCGCAAGGGGGAGATCCCGCTCTGGACGCCGGAATCCTGCGGTTGCCCCTTTGCTGGGCGTTGCAATCAGGCGATGCCCCGCTGCAAGGAGGCGCTGCCCCCCATCACCAAGCTTGCCGACAACCACTTCGTGCGCTGCTACCTCTACGAGTGAGGGTGAGCCTTAGACCGGCCGGACAACCCTGTCCGGCCATGCCTCGATACGGGGCGGCCACAGCCCCGTGATGTGCCTCACCGCCCGGCGGTGAACCACAGGAGTAATACCTTGATGGAACTCTTGATCAATCAGGTGGGCTACGAGTGCGACGGACACAAGGTCGCCCTGTTGCAAACCTCCCCCGCCCCTGATCTCGGCGGCTATGTCAGGCTGCAACGCCTTGATGATGGCCAGATCCTGTTTGAAACCCCACTGCAACCAGCTGGCAGCGTCCCCGGCTGGCAGGGCCGCGCTTACTGGCGTGCCGACTTCTCCGCCTTCAAGGAGCCCGGCCACTATCGGCTGGAGGCGATCACTGCCCAAGGCATAGTCCGCTCGACCCGTTTTGCCATCGGCCAGGATCTGCTGGCCAGCCGCTGCCTCTCCGATGTCATTCACTACTTCAAGGGGCAGCGCGCCAGCGGCACCTTTGATCGGGCCGACCGCAGCGCCCGCCTGTTTGGCTCCGACCAGCACAAAGATGTGCACGGCGGCTGGTTCGATGCCAGCGGCGACATGAGCAAGTACCTGAGCCACCTCTCCTACGCCAACTACCTCAACCCCCAGCAGACCCCCATGGTGGTGTGGGCTCTGCTCAAGTGCCGGGAACTCTTGGCCCCGCGCCGCGATATCGACGGGGTGAACCTCTGCAAGCGGCTCAATGACGAGGCGCTGCACGGCGCCGATTTCCTCTGCCGGATGCAGGATGAGTCGGGCTTCTTCTACATGACCCTGTTCGACAAGTGGAGCAAGGACCCTGCCCAGCGCGAGCTGTGCGCCTATACCACCCAGCAGGGGATCAAGTCCGCCAACTGGCAGGCGGGTTTCCGCCAAGGGGGCGGCATGGCCATCGCCGCGCTGGCCCGCGCCGCCCGCGAGAGCGTCAGCGGCGACTTCGATGCCAGCCGCTACGCCGAGGCGGCCCGCCGCGGCTACCTGCATCTGCGTGAACACAACCTCTCCTATCTGGATGACGGGGTCGAAAACATCATCGACGACTACTGCGCCCTGCTGGCAGCGGTGGAGCTGACCCGCACCTTCGGCAACGAGTGGCTGAATGAGGCGAGAGCCCTCGCCAGCAAGCTCTGTGCCCGCCAGCGCCCCCATTCGGAGCTGGGTCACTACTGGTCGGCCAACGAGGATGGCTCGCGCCCCTACTACCACGCCGCCGAGGCGGGCCTGCCGGTGCTGGCGCTGCTGGAATATCTGGGCGTAGAGCCGGATCAGGAATACAAGGCTAGGGTACAAACCGTGGTGGAGCAGGCGCTGGCCGCCGAGCTGGCGCTCTGCGCCCGCGCGGGCAACCCCTTCTCCCTCGCCCGCCAATATGTGAAAGGGGTGGATGAAGCGCCGCACGTCAGCTTCTTTATGCCCCACAACAACGAATCCGGTTACTGGTGGCAGGGGGAGAACGCCCGCTTGGCCTCGCTGGCGGCCATGGCCTTTGCTGGCGCCCGCCACTTCTCCCGCCAGAGCCAGCCGCTGCTCACTTATGGTCAGCACCAGCTCGACTGGATCCTCGGGCAAAACCCCTTCAACGCCTGCATGCTTGCGGGCCACGGCATCAACAACCCCGCCTATACCGCAGGGTATCCCAATGCGCAGGGGGGGATCTGCAACGGCATCACCGCCGGGTTTGATGACGAAAACGACGTGGCTTTTATTCCGGAGGAGTATCAGGATCGGCTGGATCAGAACTGGCGCTGGGGCGAGCAGTGGATCCCCCACGCCGCCTGGTTCGCCCTTGCCATCACCTGGCAAAATGCCGCAGGAGGTCGCCATGATTGAGTTCTGGGTCGGCGTCGATGGCGGTGGCACCCACACCCGCGCCCGCATCCGGGATCGGGCGGGCAAGCTGCTCGGAGAGGGGCGCGCGGCAGGATCCAATCTGGAGCTGGGCATCCCCCATGCCCACGCCAATGTGCTGGCTGCCATCGCCAGCGCCCGCCTTGCCGCCGGGATCGCTATCGAGAGTGAACAGCAGATGGGGGTCGGGCTGGCGCTCGCCTCCGCCGAGCTGGCCGACTGCTATCACGCCCTGCTCGAGATGCCCTTCCCCTTCGCCAGCGTCAGGCTCACCTCCGATGCCTTCGGTGCCTGCCTCGGCGCCTTTGGTGGCCGGGAGGGGGCCATCCTGATCGCCGGTACCGGCTCGGTGGGGCTGGTCTATCAGGAGGGGCAGATCCGCACCTGCTCCGGCCGCGGCTTCCCCATTTCAGACATAGGCAGCGGCGCCTGGCTGGGGCTGCGCGCCATCCAGCAATCCCTGCTCTGCCACGACGGCATTCTGCCCCCCAGCACCCTCGCCATCCGCTTGATGGATCGCTTCAAGCGGGATCAAGCCGAGGTGGTTCGCTGGGCCGCCCGCGCCATTCCGGCCGACTATGGCCACTTTGCCCCCTGGGTATTCGATGCCGCCAGCGATGGCGACGAGCTCGCCAACCAGCTGCTGGACGAAACTTGCGAACAACTGCAGATCCTGCTGGAGGGAATGACCCAGCTCGGTGCCAGACAGATCGCCCTGCTGGGGGGGATTGGCACCCGCCTCGCTCCCCGTCTCGGCCAGCTCAACCTGATCCCCCCCCAGGCAGATGCGCTCGATGGCGCCATCCTGTTTGCCCAATCAGAGGATTTTCCATGTCTACACCCCTGATCCACCCCCAGGTCGCCCGACGTGACGGCGAGGATGTCTGGTTCACCTTCACCCTCTCACTCATGCCTGATACCAAGTGGAAACTGCACTTCTGTCTGGCTCGCCATATCGACCCCGACTCCTTGCAAGGGGGGGAGCTGGAGCGCCAGAGCGGCAGCTACAAGGTGATTGTCCCGAACGCTGGCAGCTGCGAGCTGCGCTTTTGCTGCCGCCAGACGCCCATCAAGAAGCTCTCCGACATGCCGCAGGGCTTCTTTCTCAGCCTGCCGGAGGCGACCACGGGTGCCCAGCTGCTGCCGGTGACGCTGGCGGCGCAGGATCTCGGACTGGAGAACCCGCCGGTAACCCGCTCCGACCTGCCTGATGTCGAGCCCCAGCCCGGCATAGTGCCACAACCGGCCCATCTGGTACTGCTGGAGGGGAACTTCCGGCTGGCCGAGCGGGCTCATGTCAGCGCTCCCCGCGATGTACCGAAATTGCTGGCCCACTTCAACGAGCTGACGTCGCTGGCGCTGGAGCAGGATCACGACGCTGAAATCCGGCTGACCGAGGCCAAACTGGCCCCCGAAGCCTATCAACTCACCATCACGCCGCAGGAGGTGGTGATTGCCGCCGCCGACGAAGCGGGCTGGCGTTATGGGCTGGTCACGCTGGCCCAGTGGTATCTGCAACATGGGGAGAGCCTGCCCTGCGTCACGCTGGAGGATGCCCCGCGCTTTGGCTTTCGCGGCATTTTTCTCGACTGCGCCCGCCACTTCCACACTCCGGCAACCATCAAGCGCCTGCTCAAGCTGATGAGCCTCTACAAGTTCAACCGCTTCCACTGGCATCTGACCGATGACGAGGGGTGGCGACTCGAGATCAAGGCCTTCCCGGCATTGACCGACGTGGGTGCCTGGCGCGGCCACGATCTGGCGATCGACCCCCAGCTCAGCGGCGGTGCCGAACCCTATGGCGGCTACTACACCCAGAGCGAGGTGAAGGAGCTGGTGAGCTATGCCATTGAGCTCGGCATCACCGTCATTCCCGAGATCGACATCCCGGGCCACTGCCACGCCGCCATCAAGGCGCTGCCCGAGTTGCTGATCGAAACGGCGGATCACTCCCGCTACCGCTCGGTCCAGCATTTCGATGACAACGTGCTCAACCCCGCCCTGCCCGGCACCTACCGCTTTCTGGAGGCGGTGCTGGACGAGGTGTGCGAACTCTTCCCCGGCCCGCAGATCCACATGGGGGGTGACGAGGTGCCGACCGGGGTCTGGACCGACAGCCCCGCCTGCCAGCAGCTGATGACCGAACAGGGCTACGCCGACTGCCGCGAGCTGCAGGGCCATCTGCTGCGCCACTGCCAGCGCTATCTGGCCGCCAGAGGCAAACAGATGATTGGCTGGGAGGAAATACTGCATGGCGACAAAGTGAGCCGCAAAGCGGCCATCTGTGCCTGGACCAGCTTTCAGGCGGGGCTGGACGCTGCCGCAGCCGGTTATCCGGTGGTGATGGCGCCCGCCCAGTTCCTCTATCTGGATCTGGCCTGGAGCGCCGATATTCATGAACCCGGCCTCTACTGGGCGGGGACCCTCAATCTGGAGCAGGTTTATGCTTGCGATCCTGCCCCAGCAGATTTCCATGCCAACGATAACATCCTCGGGGTGCTGAGCCCCTTGTGGTCAGAATTGATCACCAGCCGTGATCGTCTCGACTACATGTTGTTCCCGCGCATGCTGGCCACGGCCGAGGTGGCCTGGAGCGATCCCGCCCACAAGGGCTGGGAGCACTTCGCCGCCCGCCTGCCGGGTCAGCTGCAGATCCTCGATCAGTTGCAGGTGCGCTACCGGATGCCACAGAGGTAATGTTGTCTCTACTTTGGCGGCCAATCGGCCGCCTTTTTTACGATTAGCCAACAAAACATCAACTTCCCCCTACCATTCATCCGCCATTATTGGCAAAATCCAGCCCCCAATGAAGCTGGTCTGCCTCCTGCTGGCGCGAGCCTGCGGCCACCTCCAGATCTGCCACAATAACAACGACAACATTATCAACAAGAACATCGGAGCGTATTCCTATGGCCCGCAGAGATGTCCATACCCTGGATAGCGAAGTGGAGTTTCCTGCCGACGTACAACTGGTCTCCACCACTGACCTGCGCGGGGTGATCACTTATGCCAATCCGGCTTTTTGCACCATCGCCGGCTATAGCGCCGACGAGCTGGTCGGTCACAACCACAATCTGGTACGCCACCCCGACATGCCCAAGGCCGCCTTCGCCGATCTCTGGGCCCGCCTCAAGGAGGGCAAACCCTGGCGCGGCATCGTCAAGAATCGCTGCAAGGATGGTCGTTACTACTGGGTAGATGCCTATGTGACCCCCATCTATGAAGGCAACAGGATCAGCGGCTACCAGTCGGTACGCTGCAAGCCCGAGCCCCAATTCAAGCGCATCGCTGCTCAGACCTACCAAGCTCTGCTCAAGGCCGAGCGCGGCAACAGCAGCAACCTCCCCTCTCTTGTCAAAGTGCGCACCCCGGCCATCACCCTGCTGCTGCTCGGCCTGATGGGCTGGGCCTTCGCCAGCCAAGGGGCCATGACCGTCCTGCTGATGCTGCTGCCCCTGTTGCTTATTGGCGGAGCCTACTGGCGCGAGCTCTTTGCCCTGCCCCACTATCTGCAGCAACTGGGCCGTGAATACGACAGTCTGACCCGACTGGTCTACTCCGGTGACAACCCCGGCGCCATTGCCGATTTTCATATCAAGATGCTGCAGGCCCGCATCCGAACCGTGTTGGGGCGGATCAACGATGCCACGGCACCTCTGCAAACCCTGGCCATCAATCTGAAGCAGGCCTCTCATCAGGCCTGTCTCGATATCAACGAGCAAGATGCCGAGACCCAGCAGATGGCTACGGCTATGACTCAAATGGCCAACACAGCTCACGAAATCGCCCGCAACATTCAGGACTCCAACGGTCAGGTCAACGAAGCTCGCAATCGTTGTGAACAAACCAACCAGCAGTTGAACCAGACCGAGCAACAGATCGAACAACTCGCCAAACAGGCAGAGCTGGCGTTCAACTCGGCGGTAGAGCTCGCCAGCGAATCCGAACGGATTGGCAGTGTCATGGGCGAGATCCAGGGCATCGCCGAGCAGACTAACCTGCTGGCCCTCAACGCTGCCATCGAAGCGGCTCGCGCCGGGGAGCAGGGCCGTGGTTTTGCGGTGGTCGCAGACGAGGTGCGTACTCTATCGACCCGCACCCACAAGGCGACCGAGCAGATCCAGGTCAGCATCAAGCAGATCCAGCACACGCTGGGACGCTGGAAGGGGATGATGCAGGAGAACCTGCAACAGACCCGCGCATGTGCCGAGATGACCCGCCAGGGCGCCAGCAGCCTCCATACCGTGCTGGCAGAGATAGAGCTGGTCACCGAACACTCCACCCAGATCGCCACCGCTGCAGAGCAACAACAAGCGGTCGTGGAGGAGATCAGCCGCAGCATCCACCAGATCTCCGAGTACTCCCACGCCAACAGTCAGAAGATGCTGGATGTCGATCACTCCAGTCAGGCTCTGCTGGAACGGGCCAAGCAACTGAAGGGGCTTAGCCAGACCTTCGGCTGAATCATTGCCAGCCTCATGACAGAAGCGCCACAATGGCGCTTCTGTTGTTTTTGACGAATCGGGTCTATGAGCATTGAACCAAGTCCATCCCCATTGAACAAAACAGCCCGTATCGAAGCGATCATCGCCTTGATCCCGGCAGGCCGGGTGGTCAGCTATGGTCAGGTGGCCGATCTGGCGGGGCTGCCCGGACGGGCAAGACTGGTAGGCAAGGTGCTGCGGGAAACCGACAAGGTACTGCCGTGGCATCGGGTACTGGGCGCGGCGGGCACCATCTCGTTACCGAAAGGATCGCCAGGCTTTGCCGAGCAGATGGGACGATTGCAACAAGAGGGGGTGCCAGTGATCGGTGGGCGGGTCAGAATGAAGGAGTGGCAATGGCAGCCCGATCTGGCCGAGCTGCTTTTTCTACTGCCGTTTTGAGGGGATCACAGCCGGATCACTCCAGCGGCGCCAGGATCTCGTCGCTGCGCACCTGCACCGGTATGGTCTCATCCGCTCGCTGCAGCAGCACCAGCAGGCTCTGCCGGTCAACCTCCAGCACATAGGCCGCCCCTTCACGGGTCATGCAGCTCATGCCCGGCCGGATCTCGTTAATCTCCATCTCAACCTCCTTGTCTACTTCGCGATTGACGACAGCTGCACTCCTTGCAGCTGTCTCAGTATACCGCTATCCATAAGCAAAGAGGCCCCTTGTCGGGGCCTCTTTTCATCAGGCTTTTTTAGCCTTTGGCAAACTCTCTTGCCAGGTACCGTTGTCGTAGTGAGCGGTCCAACCGGTCGCCTTGCCGTTGACCTCGCTCATCACGTACTGCTCCTTGGTCTTGCGACTGAAGCGCACGATAGCGGGGTTGCCGTCCGGATCGGTGAGCGGGGCACCGGCCAGATACTTGTGCTTGGCGGAGATGCGATCCTTGAAGCGCTTGAGCTCTTCCACCAGCGGCGCGCGGGTCTCGCGGGATTTGGGGAAGTTGCTGGCAGCCAGGAACAGACCGGCAGCCCCGTCACGCAGCACAAAGTGAGCATCGGACTGGGTGCACTTGAGCTCCGGCAGCGGCACCGGATCCTCTTTCGGCGGCGCGATGTCACCGTTTTTCAGGATCTTGCGAGTGTTCTTGCAGGTCTCGTTGGTGCAGCCCATGTACTTGCCGAAACGGCCGTTCTTGAGCTGCATCTCGGCTCCGCAACGGTCGCACTCGATGCTCGGCCCTTCGTAGCCCTTGAGCTTGAACTGGCCCTTCTCGATCTCGTAGCCATCGCAGTCCGGGTTGCGACCACAGACGTGCAGCTTGCGGCTGTCATCAATGATGTAGGCATCCATCGCAGTGCCACAGACACCGCAGCGGTGCTTGGCGCGCAGCGCTTCTGTTTCCGCCTCTTCGCCGTCAGTGGCGGAGACAAACTCGTCGGCAGAGACCAGGTTGATGGTCTTCTTGCAGCGCTCTTTGGGCGGCAAAGCATAGCCGGAGCAGCCGAGGAACACGCCGGTGGTGGCAGTACGAATGCCCATCTTGCGGCCGCAATCCGGGCAGTCGATGTCGGTCATCACCATCTGGTTGGCACGCATGCCGCCCTCTTCGGGCGCCTTGTCGGCCTTCTCCAGCTCCTGGGTAAACTCGGCGTAGAAGGCATCCAGCACCTTCTTCCACTCAAGGCTCCCTTCGGCGATGCCATCGAGCTTGTCTTCCATCTTGGCGGTGAACTCGTAGTTCATCAGCTCAACGAAGTTCTCCACCAAACGATCGGTGACGATCTCACCCATCTTCTCGGCGAAGAAACGGCGGCTCTCGACCCGCACATAACCGCGATCGACGATGGTGGAGATGATGGAGGCGTAGGTAGACGGACGGCCGATGCCGCGTTTTTCCAGCTCGCGCACCAGCGCAGCTTCAGTGAAACGGGCAGGCGGCTTGGTGAAGTGCTGGCGCGGATCCAGCTTGACCAGTTTCAGCACCTCGCCAACGGTCACCGCCGGCAGCTGACTATCTTCACCCTTGCGACCCATAGGCGGCAGAGCCTTGGTCCAACCGGCGAAGCGCAGGGTACGGCCACGGGCCTTGAGCTCGAACTCACCCGCCTTGACGGTCAGGGTGGAAGAGTCGTACTGAGCCGGGGTCATCTGGCAGGCGACAAACTGACGCCAGATGAGGTCGTACAGACGCATGGCATCCGGCTCCATCCCTTCCAGCATCTCGGCAGTCACCTGTACGTTGGAGGGACGGATCGCTTCGTGCGCTTCCTGGGCATTGGCCTTGGCGCCATACAAATTCGGCTCGGCTGGCAGATAGGCCGCGCCATACTGCTCGCCGATATATTCACGCACCGCCTCAACCGCCTCTTTGCTGAGGTTGGTGGAGTCGGTACGCATATAGGTGATGTAACCCGCTTCATAGAGACGCTGGGCCATCATCATGGTCTTCTTGACCCCGAAGCTCAGCCGGGTAGAGGCCGCCTGCTGCAGGGTAGAGGTGATAAACGGCGCGGACGGTTTGGAGCCGGTTGGCTTGTCTTCCCGGTTCACCACCTTGTAGTCGACCCCTTCCAGGGCTGCGACAGCGGCAAAGGTCTCGGCCTGGGTCACCGGCTTGAAGTCGGCACCATTGCGGCTGACTACTTCCATCCGCAGATCGCTCTTGTCGGCGGTCAGCAGGTCGGCATTGAGATCCCAGAACTCGACCGGAACGAACGCCTTGATTTCGCGCTCTTTATCGACGATGAGACGCACCGCAACGGACTGTACCCGACCGGCGGAGAGACCGCGGGCCAGCTTTTTCCACAGCAGCGGGGAGACCATGTAACCCACCACGCGGTCGAGGAAACGACGGGCCTGCTGGGCATTGACGCGGTCAATATTCAGCTCGGACGGCTGGGCGAACGCCTCCTTGATGGCACTCTTGGTGATCTCGTTGAACACCACGCGCTTGTAGCGGCTGTCGTCGCCACCGATGATCTCGCGCAGGTGCCAGGCGATCGCTTCTCCTTCTCTATCCAAGTCGGTTGCGAGATAGATGGTGTCGGCTTTCTCGGCCAGACTTTGCAACTCGCTGACCACCTTCTCCTTGCCGGGCAAAATCTGGTAATTAGCCTGCCAGCCAGCGGTCGGATTGATACCCATCCGGGCAAACAGGGCCTTGCGATCCTTGGCAGCCTTCTCGGATTCGCTCAACTTGATGCCGCGAATGACAGGTTTCTTGGGCTCGGTGCTGGCGCTGCCGCTGGTGGGCAGATCGCGAACATGACCAACGCTGGATTTCACCACGTAGTCCTTGCCCAGATATTTGTTGATCGTCTTGGCCTTGGCCGGAGACTCCACTATGACCAGTGATTTGCCCATGCTGTAACTATTATCCTCATTGCACCCGACGGGGTTGGTGTGCGGTTTTGTGGGGCTGTATAAGAGATTTGGCGCGAAAAAGCAATCTTGTGAGCAAATTTGCCTGACCAGCCCGAACCACACGGCTTCTTTTATTGCTTCTTTATTTATTAATGCGAAGGCAACAGGCCGGACGCAACCGCTTTTTCAATTTTCTGCCATACCGCCCCTCTTTTTATATCTGAAACGACATAAAAACGTCTGCTGGTTACCGGCTTGTTACAAAAACATAAAATCTCTTTATAATGGCCCAACCCCGACGCATTGTGCGCGGAAGGAACCGCTACCCATCATAAAAATCGAAAGGATGTACTCAATGAAGCACTTCGAGGTCAATTTCGACGGTCTGGTCGGCCCGACTCATAACTATGCCGGCCTCTCCTACGGCAATGTTGCCTCCCAGAGCAATGCCCAGGAGGCTTCCAATCCGAAAGAGGCCGCCAAACAGGGACTGCGCAAGATGAAGGCGCTGACCGAGCTTGGCATGACCCAGGGGGTACTGGCGCCACAAGAGCGTCCCGACCTCGCTACCCTGCGCCGCCTCGGCTTCACCGGCAACGATGCCCGGGTGCTGGAACAGGCCGCCAAACAGGCTCCCGCCGTACTGGCTGCCTGCTATTCGGCTTCCAGCATGTGGACCGCCAATGCCGCCACCGTCTCTCCCAGTGCCGATACCCAGGATGGCCGCATTCACTTCACCCCCGCCAACCTGACCAACAAGTTTCACCGCTCCCTGGAGCCGGACGTCACGGGCCGTATCCTGCGAGCCGTGTTCAACAATGATCGCCACTTCAGCCACCACCTCCATCTGCCAGAGAATGACCACTTCGGCGACGAGGGGGCGGCCAACCACACCCGCCTCTGCCGTGCCTATGGCGAGGCGGGGGTCGAGCTGTTCGTCTATGGCCGCAGCGCCTTTGACTACTCCCGCACGGCGCCGAAGCGCTACCCTGCCCGCCAGACCCTGGAGGCAAGCCAGGCCATCGCCCGCCTGCATGGCCTTGGCGAGGAGAGCGTGGTGTTTATTCAGCAAAACCCGGAGGTGATCGATCAGGGGGTATTCCATAACGACGTGATCGCGGTGGGCAACCAGAACGTGCTCTTCTTCCACCAGCAAGCGTTCCTCAACACCGAAGCGGTACTGACCGAGATCCGCGGCAAGTTTGGCGAGGGGAATTTGCACTTTATCGAAGTGCCAACCGCCGAGGTATCGGTGCTGGATGCGGTGAAATCCTACCTGTTCAACACCCAGATCCTCACCCTGCCGAGCGGCGAGATGGCCATTATCGCCCCCACCGAGTGCCGCGATAATCCGGCGGTGTCGGCCTATCTTGGCAAGCTGCTGACGCAGGAGACTCCGATCAAGGCGGTCCACTATATGGATGTGAAACAGAGCATGCGTAATGGTGGCGGCCCGGCCTGCCTGCGACTGCGGGTCGCCATGAACGATCAGGAACTCGCTGCGGTCAATCCGGCCTGCCTTATCAACGACAGCCAGTTTGCCCGCCTCGATGGCTGGGTCGATCGCCACTACCGCGACCGCCTGACCCTCGATGACCTGCGGGATCCGGCACTGGTGCAGGAGTCCCGCAGCGCACTGGACGAGCTGACCCAGATCCTGAAACTGGGTTCGGTCTACCCGTTCCAGCGCTAGATGTGATGCCCGGGAAGACCGCCAACGCTGGCGGTCTTCTGCTATCTGCCTCATCTTCAGCGCACTCGCCAGCTTGCACGGATGCTGTTTTGTGCAGAAAAGCAGCGCACAACTTGCTGATAAGCTTGAATTTTGAGCTGGATGTATCAAAAAATCGACGAACAGTCATTTTTTACTGCCAGATGCCTCATCAAGGGGTTCACAAAGCCTCTGGATCTGATAGTATGCGCCTCGCACTTGGGGAGGGGTTCCCGAGCGGCCAAAGGGATCAGACTGTAAATCTGACGGCTCTGCCTTCGAAGGTTCGAATCCTTCTCCCTCCACCATTCAAGTGCAAAAGTAGTGACAATCAGGAAATACCCCGTGGAGGGGTTCCCGAGCGGCCAAAGGGATCAGACTGTAAATCTGACGGCTCTGCCTTCGAAGGTTCGAATCCTTCTCCCTCCACCA
>NZ_JBFOCL010000027.1:0-26740 GCF_040907785.1 Aeromonas sp. s8 | reverse complement strand
GAACGGGATTTTGAAAGGAGAGTTGTTGTTGCAAAGCCCGCAGGATTTGACGCAAGCGCGGGAAATGGTGCGTGAAGCGGTGGATATTTACAACGCAGAGCGGCCGCATCATGCATTGAAATACAGAACCCCCGATGCAGTACATCGGGGGTTCTGAGTGGAGAAATGCTAGCCGAAAATGTGTAAACCTATTTCAGGACTAGACACGTCTATTGGCTATCTGGGAGCCGTTACTGGATGACCCGAACTACCGAGTTGTCGCGTCCGAAGGGGCCAGGCACATAGTCGTCCGCAGCCCAGTCATTCTCGTAGAGGGTTTCCCCTGCCGGAGTGATGAGCTGGTAGCAATATTCAAAGTACCCCGGGCCGTCGGTCGGCAGATTGAGGGTGGCTTTGAACTCGCCGCTCTTCATGCGTTTCAGCTCGACCGGTTGCCACTGGGTGAACTCGCCGATCAGCATCACCTGTTCCGCCCCTGCAGCCGCCTCTTTCTCTACTGCAAAGGTCACCTTGACCTCGGGCTTGGACTTCAAAAACTGTTTGATCAGTGGCATGACGCCTCCTTGTCTGTGAGTTAAAAATGGCTCCTGTCTATTTTTATACCACCATATGACAAAGATGTTGATAAGGCAGATCAAGTCGGCAAGGCAAAATAGCGTTGCAGTAGACTGTGGGTGAAGTCGATCTTGAGATAGAAGCCGCGGGGCAGGGTCATGATGGGTTGACCATCGCGGCCGATAGCGCGAGTCAGCGCCTTGTTGTTGGCCGCCTTGGGCCGCAGTTGCATCACCTGGCCGTGGCGTGCGCTGATCTGCTCCACTTCTCCCAGCACTATCATGTCCATTAGCTCCTCCCAGTCCTGACGCAGTAGCCGATCTTCCTCTTCATTTGGGCTCCACATCAGCGGCATGCCGACTCGCCGCTCGCCAACCGGGATCTCGCGACTGCCTTCCACCGGGATCCAGAGCACCCGGGAGAGCTTGTTGCGTACGTTGGACTCCTCCCAGCGCTGGCCGCTGACGCCGATCAGCGGAGCGACGCAGACGAAGGTGGTCTCCAGCGGTTTGCCTTGAGGATCCACGGGGATCGTCTTGAGTTCGATCCCCAGCTCCGGGAAGTCCTGCTCCGGCTTGCTCCCTGCGCTGGCTCCCAGTTGCAGCTCGATCAACTGACCGACCCACCCCTTGTCACGGCGCAGGTCTTTGGGCACAGCGACGCCAGCCTCGGCGGCTAGCTGCGCCAGCGTGAAGCCGGCCATGGCATAGGCGCGGCTCAATAACTCCTGCTCGGATTGGGGATTGCTTGGCATAGTTGGCTCCATCTTGCTCGCCATATTCTAACAGGGGAGGATCCCGAGAAGGATCGCTGTTTTTATAACCGATCCTGAGTGGATAAGATCAAATGCAGAGAATTTAGGGGCTATCAGTTCATCATTATGATTTTAAAGGGTTTTGTCTGTTTTATCGAGCAGTAAGCCAGGTCTGGTTTGACCTCGAAATAGTTGTCCAAGGGTTTGTGCATGATGTTACACACAGTTATCCACAGAAATCTTGGATAAGTGGATGAAAGTGGGTGGAGTCGCTGATATGTTACAAAAAATTGTGAATGCCACCCCATTTTTACAGGGTGAACGGGGTAGATATTGTGCCACTCCTGTGGATAATTTCGCCGTGGCGGATCTTTGAGCAGTTGAACTTGTTCACAATCCGGATCATGGATCTGGCTCTTGGTGGAACATGGATCTAGATCCAGTTGTTTTATCTCAAGCTTATAAAAAATAATGATTTTTTATATTTTATGTCGCGTGATGATGTGGAGAGGCACTTTCAGCGTACAGTTAAAAAGTACTGTATATACCCGTTTGCTAACAGCTTTATGCACAGCCTGGGTGGGCAACTTGGGGGCGCAGATCCTTGGATTTGTTTATAAGTATGTTTGAAATTGAAAGTTATTCATGAAACAGGGGATTCACTCCTTGTTTGCTGCCACGGAGTGAATGTGGAACAATCTCCTTATAGATTCAGCCTTTATAAGGTGATCACGTGATTGATGGCGACGGATTTCGTCCCAATGTCGGTATCGTGATCTGTAACCGTGAAGGACAAGTGTTGTGGGCTAAACGCTATGGGCAGCACTCCTGGCAGTTTCCGCAGGGGGGGGTTGATGACGGTGAAACGCCAGAGCAGGCCATGTATCGAGAGCTGTATGAGGAGATTGGCCTCAAGCCCGAAGATGTGACCATCATGGCCACCAGTCGTAACTGGCTAAAGTACCGTTTACCCAAACGTCTTGTCCGCTGGGACAGTTCACCGGTCTGTATTGGCCAAAAACAAAAATGGTTCCTGTTACAGCTGAATTCGGGCAAGGAGTCGCGGATCCAGTTCGGCTGTCATGGCCATCCCGAATTTGACGACTGGCGTTGGGTCAGCTTCTGGTATCCGGTGCGTCAGGTCGTTTCGTTCAAGCGGGAGGTTTACCGCCGGGTCATGAAAGAGTTTGCCCCGCTGGCGATGCCAGTGCCGGCAGTGCAGGTCAACAAGAAGGATGGGCGGCGCAACCGCGCCCGTTAAGGAGCACAGATTAGTTGTTAACGGAACTGAGACGTATCGTCGAGAGCATGGCCGAGGCCAATACCCTCGAGCTGGCCTTGCAGGCATTGGTGAGCCAGACCCGGCACGCCATGGCAGTGGACTGCTGCTCCGTCTATGTCTCGGAACCCGAGGTGCGCCGCTATCGCCTGGCGGCTACCGACGGCTTGGCCCCGTCCGCAGTCGGCAAGGTGACCCTGCCCTACGAGCAGGGCATCGTCGGTCTGGTGGGTCAGCGGGAAGAGTTGATCAACTTGGCTGATGCCCCCGCGCACCCCAGTTTCAAATTCCTGCCCGATGTTGCTGAAGAGGCGTTCCGCTCCTTCCTCGGCGCTCCCATCATGCATCAGCGTCAGGTGGTTGGCATTCTGGTGGTGCAGCAGAAGGAGAGCCGCCGCTTCGATGAGGGGGAAGAGTCCTTCATGGTCACCCTGGCGGCCCAGCTGGCGGCGCGGATTGCCCAGGCGCAGGCCAAGGGGTGGTTGCAGAAGACCGACTGGAGCAAGCCGCTGCGCGGTATTGCCGGTGCCAGCGGCATCGCTATGGCCAAGGCTTGGGTGTGGCGGCCCCGGAAGGCGCTCTCGTCCATTACCCCGCGCAAGGATGAAGACCATGCCAGCCAGCTGGCACGGCTGGAGCTGGCGGTTGAGGAGGTGCGGCACGACTTGGAGAGTCTGGCGCTGCGTTTTCGCGAGAGTTACAGCCAGGATTCGGTGGCGATCTTCGATATCTACCTCCATCTGCTGAACGATCCCGGCTACATCAAGCCGATCCGCAACAAGGTGAGCAAGGAGCACTGGACTGCGGTCTCTGCGGTCAAGCTCATCAGCGATCGCTTGATCGAGCAGTTCAAGGGGATGAAGGATCCCTACTTGCAGGAGCGCTCCACCGACGTGAAGGATATTGCCCAGCGGCTGATCAGCCGACTGGTGCAGAATGAACCGGAACATATCTCCATCGGCGAGCCGGTGGTGCTGGTTGCCGACGAGGTGACTGCCACCATTCTGGCGGAAGTGCCCCGCGAGTATCTGACCGGGGTGGTCTCGCTCAAGGGGGGGACCAACTCCCACGCGGCCATTCTGGCCCGCGCCATGGGGGTGGCCGCCATCATGGGGGTTGATCTGCCCCTTGGTGACATAGGTGGTCGCATGCTGGTGGTCGATGGCTACAGCGGCGATCTCTTCATCGAGCCCAATCAGGTGATCCTGACCGAGTATCGTCAGCTGCTCAATGAAGAGCGGGCACTCGATACCCTGGTGCGCAGTGTCGACAACCTGCCATCCGAGACGGCCGACGGCACCAAGGTCTCTCTGCTGCTCAACGCCGGGCTCAGTGCCGATACCGAGATCTCCCTCAACCAGCTGGCGGACGGGGTGGGCCTCTATCGCACCGAGATCCCCTTTATGCTGCAGGAGAGCTTCCCCTCAGAGTGGGAGCAGACAGCCCGTTATCGCGGCATTCTGGAGACTTACCGCAACCGACCGGTCTGCATGCGGACGCTGGATGTGGGCGGCGACAAGCCGTTACCCTATTTCCCCATCGTCGAGGAAAATCCCTTCCTTGGCTGGCGGGGGATCCGGATCACCCTGGATCACCCCGAACTGTTTCTGGTACAGCTCAAAGCGATGCTGAGGGCCAGCGAAGGGCTGGACAATCTGGCCATCATGCTGCCGATGATCAGCAGCGTCAGCGAAATCAAAGCCTCCCGTCGTTTGCTGGATCAAGCATGGCGGGAAGTGTCGGAAGAGGCGGCGAGCCGCGATGCGGTGATCCGCTACCCCAGCCTCGGGGTGATGATCGAGGTGCCCTCAGCCCTCTTTATCTTGCCGGAGATGGCGCCGCTCATCGACTTCTGGTCGGTGGGCAGTAACGACCTGACCCAGTACCTGCTGGCGGTGGATCGCAACAATTCCCGGGTTGCCAACATCTACGATGCCTTCCATCCAGCGGTGATCCGCGCCCTGCAACAGCTGGTTGATGCCTCCCACCGCTACCAGAAGCCGGTGTCGGTCTGTGGCGAGCTGGCCGGTGATCCGGTCGGTGTATTGCTGCTGCTTGCCATGGGCTATCGCCGCTTCAGTATGAACACCCACAACATCGCCCGGATCAAGTACGTGCTGCGTCAATCCACCCTGAGCGAATTGACCGAACTGATGGCCGATGGCCTCAAACATGACAACCCCCACGTACTGCGCGGCCTGTTTGCTCGCTATCTGGAGGAGCATGGTTTGGGCGGTTTGCTGCGAGCCGGTCATAAATCGAAACAGAGTGATTGATAATCATGCCTTGTCCCTGCTGACGAATGATCGGAAAATGCGGCTTTTATTTTGACTGGGGCCGCATATGCAGCACGATGGATATTGGGTTTTCTCGCAGATTGATCCCGTAGCATTCAGTTTGGGACCACTATCGGTACGCTGGTATGGTCTCATGTACCTGTTCGGTTTTGCGTTTGCCATGTGGCTGGCTGGCCGTCGCGCCGATGCACCGAACAGCGGCTGGACCCGCAACGAGGTGTCGGATCTGCTGTTCTACGGTTTCCTCGGGGTGATCCTCGGTGGCCGTGTCGGTTACGTGCTGTTCTACAACTTCGATCTCTTCCTCGCGGATCCCACCTATCTGTTCAAGATCTGGACCGGCGGTATGTCGTTCCACGGTGGTCTGATCGGAGTGATCACCGCGATGATCTGGTTTGCCCACAAGACCAAGCGCCACTTCTTCACCGTGGCCGATTTTGTGGCACCGCTCATTCCGTTTGGTCTCGGCGTCGGCCGGATCGGCAACTTCCTCAACGGCGAGCTGTGGGGCCGGGTCACCGATGTGCCCTGGGCCATCATCTTCCCGGAGGCCGGCCCCGAGCCGCGTCATCCCTCCCAGCTTTACCAGTTCGCACTGGAAGGGGTGGTGCTGTTCATCATCCTCAACCTGTTCTGGCGCAAGAATCCGCCGCGCGGTGCCATCTCCGGCATGTTCCTGCTGTTCTACGGCCTGTTCCGCTTCCTGGTGGAGTTTGTGCGCCAGCCGGACAGCCAGCTCGGTCTCTACTTCCAGGAGATCAGCATGGGCCAGATCCTCTCCACCCCGATGATAGTGGTTGGTACCCTGATGATTTGGGTTGCCTATAAGCGTCCGCAGTTGTTCGGTAATGCCGTGAAGGAGGCGAAATAATGCGAGCTTATCTCGACCTGATGCAGAAAATCCTCGATGAGGGCACCGTCAAGTCAGACCGTACCGGCACCGGTACTGTCTCCCTGTTCGGCCATCAGATGCGCTTCAATCTGGCGGAGGGGTTCCCGCTGGTGACCACCAAGAAGTGCCACCTGCGCTCCATCATTCACGAGCTGCTCTGGTTCCTCAATGGCGATACCAATACCGCCTATCTGAAGGAAAATGGCGTCAGCATCTGGGATGAGTGGGCCGACGAGAATGGCGATCTGGGGCCGGTTTACGGCGCCCAGTGGCGCTCCTGGTCTGCGGCCGACGGCTCTGTCATCGACCAGATCCAGAAGGCGGTGGATGACATCAAGCACAACCCGGATTCGCGCCGTATCATCGTATCCGCCTGGAACGTGGGCGAACTGGACAAGATGGCGCTGGCTCCCTGCCACGCCTTCTTCCAGTTCTATGTGGCGGACGGCAAGCTCTCCTGCCAGCTCTACCAGCGCAGTTGCGATGTGTTCCTCGGCCTGCCGTTCAACATCGCCAGCTACGCCCTGCTGACCCACATGATGGCCCAGCAGTGCGATCTGGAAGTGGGTGACTTTGTCTGGACTGGCGGTGATGTGCATCTCTACTCCAACCACATGGAGCAGACAGCTCTGCAGCTCTCCCGCGAGCCGCGCCCGCTGCCGACCCTGGTGATCAAGCGCAAACCTGACTCCATCTTCGACTACAAGTTCGAGGATTTCGAGATCGAGGGTTATGACCCCCATCCCGGCATCAAGGCGCCCGTCGCCATCTGATAGCAAGGCGCCATGAGGCGCCTGATACTATCAATATGCGGTGCGGTAAGGTTGCCAAAATGGACATGCAGCTATTGGTGACGGTGCGATAAGACCCTTGTTGCGATCCATGTAACCTTTGGGGTCTTGCCCATAAAAAACGACGCCAGTTGGCGTCGTTTTTTATGGACAAGAGTCGGGGGCGACTTATGCCTTGGCGGGCAGGCTCAAGCGGGCAACTGCTTCCACATGCATGGAGTGCGGGAACATATCGACCGGCTGCACCTCGTCCAACACGAAGCCCTGTTTGACCAGCCAGGCAAGGTCACGGGCCAGGGTCTGCGGGTTGCAGGAGACATAGACCAGACGACGAGGCGCCATGGCGATCAGGGTCTGCAGCACCGCCTTGTCACAGCCTTTGCGGGGCGGATCCATCACTACCACGTCAGCGGTCACGCCCTGAGCGTGCAGTTCGGGCATCAGCTGCTCGGCCTTGCCGACGTGGAATTCGGTCTGCTCGATACCGTTGAGGGCGGCGTTGCGACGGGCATCGCTGATGGCGCTCTCCACCGACTCGATCCCGACGACCTTGGCGGCCTTGCCAGCAAGGAAAAGGGAGATGGTGCCGATACCGCAATAGATGTCGAACACCGTCTCGTTACCGGTCAGCTCGGCATACTCGAGGGCGCTGGAGTAGAGCACATCGGTCTGGGTCGGGTTGTTCTGGAAGAAGGAGAGGGGCGAGATCTCGAACTCGAGTTCGTGGATCTTGTCGCGGATCACCCCTTCGCCGAGCAGCACCCGGTTGGTGGCGCCCAGAATGCGGTTGGTGCGCTCATCGTTGATGTTCTGCACCAGGGTTGTGACCGGCAGATCGCTCAGGGCTGCCAGCAGCTCGGCTTCGAACGGCAGCTCCTCGCTCAGGGTCACCAGCACCACCATCAGCTCGCCGCTCTTGAAGCCCTTGCGGGTCATCAGGTTGCGCACGCAGCCGCTGTGGTTCACTTCGTCATAGGCAGCGATGTCATGCGCGCGCATCCAGTTGCGCACCCGGGCGTTCAGCTCCACGTGCAGCGGATCCTGCACCGCACAGTCATCGGCGGTGATGAGATCGTGGGAGTGCTTGCGATAAAAACCAATCTCGGCACCGGCGTCACAGCCACGCACCGCATATTGCGCCTTGTTGCGATAGGCGAACGGGCTCTCCATGCCAAGGATATCCTTGACCGGGGTGTCACCCAGCCCGACCTGTTCCAGTGCGCTCTGCACCAAGGCCTGCTTGAGCTTGAGCTGGGCCGGATAGGCCAGCGGACGTACCTGACAGCCACCACACTCGGTGTTGGGGCAGAAATCGGCAACCCGATCGGCAGAGGGCTGGAGCAGCTCGGCAACCTTGCCGTGCAGATAGTTCGGCTTGACCTCGGTCAGCTCCACCAGCGCCTGTTCACCGGGCAGCAGACCTTCGACAAACAGGGGGCGATCGAACAGGCGTCCTTTGCCATCTCCTTTGTCGGTCAGTTCCAGGATCTCGATCTGGTGTTGATGTCCCACTAACGGCATGAGCGGCTCCAAAAGTACTAAAAATGAGGGGTGATGAACGCGGCAGAGCCATGCCCATCGAGAAAAGGTGGCAGAGTTTAGCGGAGATCCGGCCAAATTGCAGGCATAAAAAGCCTGCTTGTTGCAATGGTCATTACCCCAGGCTATCTGCCAGGCGTTGCCACCTTTCGGGCTGCGGCAAATTTAGCCCTTGGGCCATAACGCCCAGCCTGTTAAAATTCCGCCCTTGAAATTATCCTGGGCCCCGCGCCCGTTCTAGCTAAGGTCTACCGCGATGCGTACCAGCCAATATCTGCTTTCCACTCTCAAGGAAACCCCCTCCGACGCTGAAGTTGTCAGCCACCAGCTGATGCTGCGCGCCGGGATGATCCGTAAACTGGCCTCCGGCATGTATGCCTGGTTGCCAACCGGTCTGCGGGTACTGAAGAAAATCGAGAACATTGTTCGCGAAGAGATGAACAATGCTGGTGCCGTCGAAGTCTCCATGCCGGTGGTACAACCCGCCGAGCTGTGGCAGGAGTCCGGCCGCTGGGATGATTACGGTCCCGAGCTGTGCCGTCTGACCGACCGTCACAACCGTCCCTTCGTGCTGGGCCCGACCCACGAAGAGGTGATCACTGCGCTGGTACGTTACGAAGTGAACAGCTACAAGCAGCTGCCGCTCAACCTCTACCAGATCCAGACCAAGTTCCGCGACGAAGTGCGCCCCCGTTTCGGCGTGATGCGCGGCCGCGAATTCCTGATGAAGGATGCCTACTCCTTCCACATCGACAAAGAGTCTCTGGTCGATACCTACGAGAAGATGCACGCCGCCTACTGCAAGGCGTTCACCCGCATGGGTCTGAACTTCCGTCCGGTGCAGGCCGATACCGGCTCCATCGGTGGTACCGGCTCCCACGAATTCCAGGTACTGGCCGAGAGCGGTGAAGATCTGATCGCCTTCTCCGACAGCTCCGATTACGCCGCCAACATCGAGATGGCCGAAGCGCTGGCACCGGCTGGTGAGCGCGCTGCCGCCACCGCAGCCCTGACCAAGGTTGCCACCCCGAACGTCCACACCATCGACGAAGTGGCCGCTTTCCTGAACGTGGCACCGACCGCCATCGCCAAGACCCTGCTGGTACTGGCAGAGGAAGATGAGCACGGCAAGCAGGCCGTCATCGCGCTGGTACTGCGTGGCGACCACGAACTGAACGAAATCAAGGCAGAGAAACTGGCTGGCGTGGCCAACCCGCTGACCTTCGCCAACGACGAGCAGATTAAAGCTGCCGCCGGTTGCGATGCAGGCTCCATCGGCCCGGTCGGCTTTGCCGGTCGCATCATCGTCGATCGCAGCGCTGCCCATCTGGCGGACTTCGTCTGCGGCGCCAACGAGACCGGCTTCCACCTGACCGGTGCCAACTGGGATCGCGACATCGCTACCTATGAAGTTGCCGACCTGCGCAACGTGGTAGAAGGCGACCCGAGCCCGTGTGGCCAGGGCAAGCTGCTGCTCAAGCGCGGCATCGAAGTGGGCCACATCTTCCAGCTGGGTACCAAGTACTCCGAAGCGATGAAGGCGAGCGTGCTGAACGAAGCTGGCAAGTCCGTCACCATGGAGATGGGTTGCTACGGTATCGGGGTTTCCCGTCTGGTTGCTGCCGCCATCGAGCAGAACAACGACCAGTACGGCATCATCTGGCCGGACGCCATCGCCCCGTTCGAAGTGGCCATCGTGCCGATGAACATGCACAAGTCCGAGCGCGTGGCCGAGCAGGCACAGCAGTTCTACGCCGAGCTGAAAGCAGCCGGTGTGGACGTGTTGTTCGACGACCGTAAAGAGCGCCCGGGCGTAATGTTCGCCGACATGGAGCTGCTGGGCATCCCGCACGCCATCGTCATCGGCGATCGCGGTCTGGACAACGGCGTGGTGGAGTACAAGTGCCGCCGCACCGGCGAGAAGCAGGAAGTGGCCATCAGCGACATCATCGCCATGCTCAAGGCCAAGCTGGGCCGTTAATTCCGCCCTCTTCCCGATATAAAAAAGCGCGCCATTTGGCGCGCTTTTTGTTTCTGTATGTTCTGACGACGGCAACCGGATGGCGGGCTTCGCCTCAGGGATTGCGACCGATAAAGAGGTCAGTCACGTGGCAGCTGCTTCTGGCTTCCAGCGCGTCGAGCATATAGGCCGCCGCATCTTCCGGGGTCATGAAGCCACTCGGGTCCACGTGATCCGAGTTGTCCCAGAATTCGCTGCGGATCCCGCTCGGATAGAGGTTGACCAGCCGCAGTGGCGAGCCTTTCAGCTCGGCGCGCAAGGATTCGAGAAAGCCGCGCATCCCCCATTTGGAGGCGCAGTAGAGGCTCTCGTTAGCCTTGCCCACCTGAGCGGCGGAGGAGAGCACATTGGCCAGCACTCCGCCTTTCTCACCGATAAGCCGCACCGTCTGCTGAGCCACCAGAATGGTGGAGATGAGATTGCTCTCCACCACCCGGCGGATCTGCTCGGCGGTGTAGACACCGACCGGGCCAAACTCGCCCACCCCGGCGCAGTGGATCACCATGTCGGGCTGCCCGCCCCACTCCACCGCAGCGGCGAAGGCGACATCGACCTCTTCATGGTGCGCCAGATCGGCCGCGATGCCGATCACCGCGCAGCCGAGTAGTTGCTCCTGCTCCTGCAGTCGCTGATAACGGCGCCCCATCATGGAGACCTGATGGCCCCGCTCAACCAGACCTATGGTCAGCGCCCGGCCGAGACCAGAACCGGCACCTGTCACTATGATATGGCCCATGATTGCTCCTCGCCGTCAGCTGACGGGCAGATTAGAAGGTGAATTCGCCGCCCATGAACCAGCCATCGACAGACTGGTCGATATTGGCGAAGTCGACCTTGGCTTCACGCCAGCCGGCACGCAGCTTGATCGGCATGGAGGAGAACTTGTAGGAACCACCCAGACGGTAGTCATAGTTGTCCGCATCGTGAGTACGCAGATCGCCGAAGAAGGCGATGCCGGTGCCCGGGATCTTCACTTCGCTGCCGGCATAGGCCATCAGGGTATCTTCGTCATAACCCTTGCGACCGAAGTAGACCTGCTCGCCATCGTAGTGACGACCGGTCATACCCAGATCGATCTTGAACAGATCGTTGTTGAACAGACGGTAGTAGAGGCTCAGATCGTAGGCGGTCAGATCGTTCTTGAAGTTACCGCCGGAGGTGCTGAAATCGGAGACTTCAAACTTGGCGTTCGGCAGGAAGATGATGCCGTGTTCCAGTTGCAGATAGCCGTTCCAGTTGTAGCTGTCGTCATAGCTGCCATCAGCACTGGTGCCATAAGCCTGACCACTGCCCTTGGCGGCCCATACGTCGGCACCGGCGGCAAAACGCCAGTCGTCAGCGGCCATGGCACTCTGGCTGCACAGAGCCAGCACAAAACCGGCAATCAGCGTCTTTTTCATTACGTCACTTCCTCTTGCATACATGGAAAAGAGCACTATTTTACTCGGTGCAGCCAAAATACCCAGCGTCAATCCTGAACAAACGACGACAAATGTCAGTGCTTCATATGCTTCATCTCTGCCATCGGCTCAATCGGCTTCACCGGCAGTGACAGATCCAGCGTCTGACCATCATCCATGGTGAGGGTGAGCGGGAAAGGAGTCTGCTCGGAGAGCGTGCCCACCTCGAACAACATGATGTGCAGGCTGCCCGGTTTCAGCACCGCCTCGCCCTTGGCCGGGATCTCGATATTCTCGACCTGACGCATCTTCATCACACCATTTTCGTGCAGGTGGGTGTGCAGCTCGGCACGCCCGGCCGCAGCAGAAGCCGCCGCCACCAGCTTAACCGGTTGGTCGGCGTCATTCTTGAGCACCATAAAGGCGGCGGTGTTGGGGGAACCCGGCGGCAACAGGCGCACATAGCCGTCGACAGCCTCGACCTTGGCCAGTGCAGGCGCAGTCATCCCCAGAACCAGCAGAGAATAAAACGCACGTTTAAACATGGTTGAAATCCTTTTATGATGTTGTTAAACGGCGCCAAGGTTACCCCAGCAGCAACCTTTTTTGCACCTTTCAATAACAAGGATTTAGACATGGCCCCCATTCTCATTGCCGAGCAGCAGGATGGCTTGCTCACCCTGACCCTCAACCGCCCCGACAAGCGCAACGCCCTCAATACCGAGCTCTATAAGCAACTGGTGGCGGCGCTGCGAGAAGCGGCAGCCGATGAGGAGGTGCATGTCCTGTTGTTGCAGGGGCAGCAGGATTGCTTTACCGCGGGCAATGATCTGGCTGACTTTATGGGCAAGAGCTCGCTGGAGCCCGACGACCCCATACTGCAGTTCCTCCACACCCTGGCCGATTTCCCCAAACCCGTGATCGCTGCCGTTGCAGGCCCGGCAGTGGGGATTGGCACCACCATTTTGCTGCACTGCGATCTGGTCTATCTGGCGGATAACGCCCGCTTGCAGCTTCCCTTTGTCGAGCTGGGGCTGGTGCCGGAGTTCGCCTCCAGCCTGCTGCTGCCGCGCTTGGTAGGTCACCTCAAGGCAGCCGAGCTGTTGCTGCTGGCCGAGGCGATGGATGCCGAGGAGGCGCTACGGCTCGGGCTGGCCAACAAGGTGGTGGCGGCCGATGGATTGCTCTCCTTTGCCCGCGAGCAGGGGCTGAAGCTGGCGGCCAAACCGCCCAGAGCGCTGCAAAAGAGCAAGGCGCTGCTGAAACAGGAGCTCAAACAGGCGGTACACTTTGTCATCGATCTGGAGGCGCGCGCCTTCGCACAGGCACTGCAAGGGGAAGAGGCGCAACAGCGCATCGCCCAGAAACTCAAACGGCGGGGCTGAGCCTCGCCCCAATCCGTTCAGTTGAGGCGAAAACGGCCGATCAGCTCGCAGCCCTGCACCTTGTCCTGCAGCTGGATCAGCCGGGCAATTTCCGGATTGGGGTGGCGCTTGAGAAAGGCGAGCAGGGCACCACGACAGCAACCCAGCTCGCTGATCAGCGCCTCGCACTCCCGGTTGGGGCACTGCGGCACCAGCGCAGTGACCAGCTCGGAGGCAAGTTTCAGGTAGCGCAGCTCGTAAGTCGGCTCATCCATCGCCCGCCAGAAGTCGGCCAACCGGTGACAGGTGGCGACTCGCATGGTGGCCAGTTCGGTCAACTCCACCTGGGTCATCTCGTAAACATCCCCCAGCGCCTGCTGATAAAAGCAGATCGCCGCCCCCAGCGAACCGGCCTGCCAGGCACGCTCCGCCTCCAGCATGTATCGTTGCCAACTTTGCGGTGTCATCTCGCTCTCCCGAGTCCGTTATGGTGGGAGTGTTATCATGGCTAATTGAGAATAAATATCAACCAGAGGGTTAGTGCAGGATCTTTGCGCAACCTTGGCAAACCCGGCGCTCGACCTTATGATCGCGCCCCTCCCTCTTCTTTGGAGCACACCACAATGCGACCACGCCTCCCGCAGATGCTGGGCTGCTCCCTGCTCTGCGTGGCCCGCATGCTGGTCTGGATCTATTAGCTGCGCTCAAGCGAGCGCAACCCATCCGATCCATTCAGCAAAGGATTACCAGCATGAACACCTGCCAACACTGGTCGCAGGTCGAATACCTGCACCTGACGGTGACCAACCCCAATATCTGCCTAAAGGGGCAGCACAGCTACTACTCGGGTGCCTGGGATGGCCCCTTCGAAGAGGTGGCGGTGCGCTACCTCCATGGCGATCCCTTCAGCCGCAGCCCGGACACCGGCTGGGAGCCACTCTGGCATATCGACCGGCTCCATATCGGCGACTATGTGCAGATTGCCGCCGGGGTAAAGATCATCATGGGTGGCAACCATACCCACAACACGTCCTTCATCAGCACCTATCCGTTCGCCGATCTGGCGGCGCTCCAGCGCAGCTACCGCCCCGCTGGTGATACCCGCATCGGCAACGATGTCTGGATCGGCATGGAGGCGATGATCATGCCCGGCGTCACCATCGGCGACGGCGCCATCATCGCCGCCCGTTCGCTGGTCAATCAGGATGTGCCGTCCTATGCCATGGTGGCGGGCACCTCGGCCAGGGTGGTGCGGATGCGCTTTGGCGAGGAGGAGATTGCCCGGCTATAGGCCCTCGCCTGGTGGGATTGGCCGGATCAACAGGTCAACGATCTGCTACCGCTGATCCAGCAAGGTGACGTCGCCCTGCTTGAACAGGCTGCTGCCCGCTGGGCGGAGCGCCATGAGTGACCACCGCTAACCAGTAGCTGACAGCATAAGGGCGACCCCGGGGGCGCCCTCTTTTATCTCCGGCATGCTTTGGACCCCGTCATCGCACATCCACTCAGTGCGCGCTTTTGGACTGGTTGAGGCTGCACTGCTTGCCGGGATAACCGGGTAGCTCCTTGGCATCGCTGCCGCAGGCGAGCCGTTTGGCCTGTTGCAGGCGGGCCGCCAGATTGGCGCTGTCCACCGGCACCCACTGCATCTGCTTGCCGAGCCAGCTGGCCCAGGCAAACTCGACGAAATAGACCCGTTTGTCCTTGCGAAAGTAGCCCGCATTCTGCAGCAGTCCGGCGAGGGTGCGATAGGGGTAATCAGGCAGCTTGTCGATACGGGTCGGCAACTGCTCCGGGGTCAGTGGTTGCCCCTTCTCATCCTTGAGCCAGGCCCAGTGGTTGTTCTGCATCTGACTCCAGAAGTTGGCTTTGTCCTGCAGACGACCAATCACCTTGACCCGGGCATCCTTGACGCCCTGCTGCCACAGCGCCTTGGTGAGATGGTGCCTGTCCACCAGCCAGTAGCTGCCATCCGGCGCAATCACCACGGGGATCTCTTTCTTTTTCATCAACTTGTCGAGCTGCTTTGCGCTCATGCCCGCCAATGTGGCCTGGGTCTCATCGACCTGGATCTGGCCGACGCCCCCCTGGGTCGGGTGCAAGGTATCGATGCCGATCTCGCACCAGTTGCCCACCGCCGTGTTGCTCTGGCACGGGGCCAACGCCCAGACACCCTGGCTCAGCACACAGGCCAGCAATAACCATGCTTTCATCGTTTGACACTCCTCACCACATTGAACTGCACAGACGCCGGGAACGCTCTTCTACCCCGATTGGGAGTGAGAGTCGAATGCTGGCGGTCAGACCAGCAAACGGGATATCATGATTTCCCATCTGTCGGCGATATTTTCTCGCCGAGTTTTCTCCCCGCTTCACACTATTTGAAGGATCCGACCCATGAAAGGATGGACCCCCTTGCTGGCCCTGCTGGGCTGTGCTGCTGTCCAGGCTGCCGATATTCCCGCCGGAACACAACTCGCCACCGAGCAGATTGTCGTTCGCCACCTCAAGGATGAACCTGCGAGCCTGAGCCCGCTCAAGCTGGTCGGCCTGCCGGAGTTGCAGGTACTGCGGGATCTGTTCGAGGGGCTGCTGACCCAGGGGCCGGATGGCAAACCGGTTGCCGGGGTGGCGGCCAGCTGGGAAAACAAGGGCAACCAGTTCTTTACCTTCCATCTGCGCCCGGATGCGCGCTGGTCCAACGGCGATCCGGTCAAGGCAGGCGACTTCGTCTACGGCTGGCGCAAGCTGGTCGACCCGAAAGAGGCTGCCACCTTCGCCTGGTTTGCCCAACTGGCCCGTTTCGACAAGGTGGACGAGATAGTCGCTGGCAAATTGCCTGCCAGCGAGCTGGGGGTCAAGGCCCTCGATGACCACACCCTGCAGGTGACCCTCTCCCAGCCGGTGCCCTACTTCCTGAGCCTGCTGAGCCACCCCAGCCTGTCGCCGCTCCATCAGGCCAGCATCGAACAGTACGGCAACCTGTGGACTCAGCCCGGCAAACTGGTGGGCAACGGTGCCTTTGTGCTGAACAACCGGGTGGTCAACGAGAAGCTGGAGCTGACCCCCAACCCTTATTACTGGGATCGGGCCCATACCGTATTGACCAAGGTGATCTTCATGCCGATCAATCAGGAGAGCGCGGCGACCAACCGCTATCTGGCGGGCGATCTGCATATCACCGAATCCTTCCCCAAGGAGCAGTACGACAAGCTGAAGCAGCAGATCCCGAATGAGGTCTACACCCCGGATCAGCTCGGCACCTACTACTACGCCTTCAATACCCGTCAGGCACCACTGAACGATGTGCGGGTGCGCAAGGCGCTCTCCTACACCATCGACCGCGCCCTGATCGCCGACAAGGTGCTCGGTACCGGCGAGAAACCGGCTTATCACTTCACTCCGGATGTGACCGCCAGCTTTACCCCGGCCGCCAACCTGCTCTCCACCAGCAGCCAGCCAGCGCTGGACAGCAAGGCCAAGGCCCTGCTCAAGGCGGCCGGTTACGGCCCGGACAAGCCGCTCAAGCTGACCCTGCTCTACAACACCGCGGAAATTCACAAGAAGATGGCGCTGGCCATCGCCAGCATGTGGAAGCAGAAGCTGGGCGCAGAGGTCGAGCTGACCAATCAGGAGTGGAAAACCTATCTCGACAGCCGCCAGAGCGGTCAGTTCGAGGTGATCCGCTCCTCCTGGGTCGCTGATTACAACGACCCTTCAGCGTTCCTTGGCCTGTGGGGCTCTCGTCACAGCGGCAATATGGCTGGCTTTGCCAATGCCCGTTATGACCAGCTACTGGCAGAGGCGGCCAGCACTCAGGATGCCGCCAGCCGCAGCAAGCTGTTTGGCGAGGCAGAGGCGATCCTGCTGGATCAAGCCCCCATCGCCCCCATCTACCAGTACACCAATGCCCGCCTCATCAAGCCATGGCTCAAGGGCTACCCCATCAACAACCCGGAGGATGTGGCCTACAGCCGCCAGCTCTATCTGATCAAACACTGACACCGGCCACAACGATGCGAGGCCCCGCCGGGCCTCGCTATTGACACTGTTCACACCCAGATTTCCAGCCTAAAATGCCGCCCCTTCTGTTCAATTAATCTTCAATACCCAGTCAGACATGCGTTATTTGATACTGCTCTCGTTGTTGTGGACCCTGCCTGCACAGGCCAACAGCGAATCCCAATGCCAGCAAGAGTTTGTCGGCTGGATGCTGCATCAGCAGCAACAGTTCAGCGATCGCAAGTCTGACAAGATGGAGCGGCGCCGGGCCGAGCGGGCCATCGAGTTGGCTCGTCAGGAGTACGACAAACAAGCCAGCTTCTGCAAAACCATGCAACTTGTACATGAGTACAAAGATGATGATCCTCGCCTCGCCCCAAGAAAGGGTGAAGTTCACGATTTCACACCGGCCAGCTGACCCTCACTTCATCAATTCATTGTGTTGATTAATTGACCCAAGCCAAGTTCGGGTCACTGAAGAGCCTTAGAATGATTAACTGAGAACGACAATAAAAAACATAGTTATCAGTTATTTGGCTTTTTCAGGAACGACACATGACCAAACTCCATCAGGAGGGGGAGATACACTTCCCCGACAACATCGCACTCATCTCGACCACGGATCCCGCCAGTCATATTACCTATGCCAACCAGCATTTCTGTGATGTGGCCGGGTATGGTGCTGCCGAAATGGAAGGGGTGCCCCACAATCTGGTGCGACACCCCGACATGCCCAAAGCGGCCTTCGCCGACATGTGGCAGCGGCTGCGACAGGGCAAAAGCTGGATGGGGCTGGTCAAGAACCGCGCCAAAAGCGGTCAGTTCTATTGGGTAAACGCTTACGTCACCCCGATCCTCAATGCGCAGAAGGAGATCGTCGAGTTCCAGTCGGTGCGCACCAAACCCGCCGCCAGCGATGTGGCCTGGGCCGAGCAGCTCTATGGCCTGCTGCGAAGCGGCAAGGCACTTCCCTGGCTGAGCCGCTTTCACTTTGAACCGGGTCAGCTGACCCTCTGGCTCTCTGTTTCTGCCTTGCTCACCACCCTTGCTACCTTTGCCACCGGCAACCTGTTATGGCTGCTGCCCACCGCCTTGTTGCTGTTGGCACAGGCAATCCACGGCTGGCGATTGCAGCAACGGCTGGCTCATCTGCTCACCCTTGCCGATCAAGACAAGGGAACCCACCTCTGTCAGGTGCTCTACACCCGACGGCGCGACACCCTGGCGGCCGTCGAACTGGCCCTGCGGATGAAGCAGGCCGAGCTCAAGGCTGTGGTCGGGCGTAGCGCCGACACCAACCAGCAGATCCTGCAGGCAGCCGAAGATGACCGGGGCAATATCCAGACCATCGATACCCACCTGCAGCAGCAGCGCGCCCACAGCGAGCAGCTGGCGACCGCCATCACCGAGTTGAGCCACTCCATTCGCGATGTGGCCCACAGTGCCCATGAGGCGAGCAATCTGGTCATAGAGGTACAGCAGGTCTCCGACGAGGGGCTGCAAGCATTGGCGACCACCCGTTCTGCCGTCAACCAACTCCATCAGGAGCTGGATGCCAACCACGCCGTGCTGGCCCAGCTCACCAGCGACAGCCAGAAGATCAGCGGTATTCTGGAGGTGATCAGTCAAATCGCTGACCAGACCAACCTGCTCGCCCTCAATGCGGCCATCGAGGCCGCCCGGGCGGGCGAACAGGGGCGCGGTTTTGCCGTGGTGGCGGATGAAGTGAGGGCGCTGGCCCAGAAGACCCGCGCCTCGACCAGCGAGATCCACGAGATGATCCTGGCGCTGCAACAGACTACACAACAGCTGTCGGACGGGATGACACAAGGGGCGCAGACCTCGGTGCGCTGCCAGCAGCACGCGGGCACCACCGCCGACGTGCTCACCCAGATCAACCGGATGCTGGGGCAGGTAACCCGCACCAGCGACGAGATCGCCCAGGCGGTGAGTCAGCAGGCCGACGTCACGGCGACCCTCGATGAAGGGGTACACCAGATCCACCAACTTGCCAGCCACACTGCCGACAACAGCAGGCAGGCCCTCGATGGCATCACCCTGCTGGTAGAGCGGCTGCAGGACCTCTCGCGGCTGATCAACCAGTTCAGATATTGAAGCGACAGTAATAAAAAAAGCGCGTCAACTGACGCGCTTTTTTCGCTTTGCCTGACAGGAGAGTTATTCGCCCTGCTCGCTGGCGGCAAACTCCGGCACCTTGGCCATGGCATCCAGCACCACCTGAATATCCGCTCCCGGTTTGCAGGCATTCTCGCTCAGGTGACGGCGCCAGGCGCGGGCCCCCTGCATGTTCTGGAACAGCCCCAGCATGTGGCGGGTCATGTGGGAGAGGTAGTTGCCCTTGGCCAGCTCCTGCTCGATATAGGGCAGCATCATCCGTACCACCTCATGGCGGCTCGGCACGGCGTTGTTCTGGCCGAACACCAGGTTGTCTACCTGCGCCAGAATGTAGGGGTTCTGATAGGCTTCACGCCCCATCATGACGCCATCGACGTGTTGCAGGTGCTCGAGAGTCTGCTCCATGGAGGTGACTCCGCCGTTGAGGGCGATGGTGAGATCCGGGTAATCCTGCTTGACCCGATAGACGCGGGGATAATCGAGGGGCGGGATCTCGCGGTTCTCCTTGGGGCTCAAGCCACTCAGCCACGCCTTGCGGGCATGGACGATAAAGGTATCGCAACCGGCATCGCGCACTTGTTCGATGAAGGCCTGCAGAAATTCGTAGGAGTCCTGATCGTCGATACCGATACGGGTCTTCACCGTCACCGGAATATCGACCACATCGCGCATCGCCTTGACGCAGTCAGCCACCAGCGCCGGTTCACCCATCAGGCAGGCGCCAAAGCGACCGTTCTGCACTCGATCGGAGGGGCAACCGACGTTGATGTTCACCTCGTCATAGCCGCGCTCCTCGGCCAACTTGGCACAGCGCGCCAGATCGGCCGGATTGCTGCCACCCAGCTGCAGGGAAATGGGGTGCTCCTGCTCGCTGTAACCCAGATAATCCCCCTTGCCATGGATGATGGCGCCGGTGGTCACCATTTCGGTATAGAGCAAGGTCTGGCGGCTCATCAGTCGATGAAAGTAACGGCAATGCCGATCAGTCCAGTCCAGCATGGGGGCGATGGAAAAACGCTGCGCCTGCATAAAAATCATCCGGGTTGGCTAAAGAAAGGGGCGGATTTTATCACAACGTGAAGCAGCCCCAGAAAATGAATTTTGTCGCCGCGCCATGCGAGGCCCTGTGATAGTATCCGGCTAATAGAAAGGGTATCTGCGCGATCATGAATCAAGACCAACTTTTACAACGAGCCGAGCGACTCTGTATACAGCGAGGGATCCGCTTCACCCCGACCCGACGTCAGGTATTTCGCCTGCTGGCGGCACACGGCAACGCCATCAGCGCCTATGATTTGTTGGCCCAGCTGCAACAAACCGAAGCCAATGCCAAGCCGCCAACCGTCTATCGGGCACTCGATTTTTTGCTCGAACAGGGCTTTGCTCACAAGGTGGAATCTCTCAACGCGTTTATCTTCTGCTGCCACTTCGATCACGCTCACCCGATGCAGTTGTTGATCTGCGACGAGTGCGGGGATGTGGTCGAGCTTCACGATACGGCGATCGATAGCGCGTTTTCCGAGCAGGCCCACTTGCATGGTTTTACTATTACCAATAAGACGATAGAGGCACATGGCCAATGTGCCCGTTGTACGCCCACTGTAGGAAGTCATCATGAAGGCTGATTTTGTAAATCCGTTCCTGCTATCCCTGCTCAATGTGCTCTCGACCATGGCACAGCTGGAACTCAAACCGGGCAAACCGAAACGCAAGATGGATGAGCTGGCGCGCGGCGACGTCTCCGGCCTGATCGGCATGGTCGGCCCGCAGACCCGTGGTTCCCTCTCCATCAGCTTCGAGAAGGGGCTGGCGCTGGAGATCATGCGCCGCATGCTGGGGGAAGCTCCCGCCAACATCAACGAAGAGGTGACCGACATGGTCGGTGAAATCACCAACATGGTGACCGGCGGTGCCAAGCGGATGCTGGGCGAGAAGGGCTACGAGTTTGACATGGCGACCCCCATCATCGTCTCCGGCCCCAACCACACCATTACCCACCGTGCCGATGGCACCAAGATCATGATGCCGTTCGAATCGGATTTCGGTCGCGCCACTATCGAAATTTGCTTCGAGTAACCCTATGTGGAAAGCATTGAAATGGATTTTCATCTGTTGGGCCCTGCTGTTGATCCTGTCGGACATTCAGATCAGCACCTCCCTCTACAAGTACGAAGATAACCGGGTGCTCATCAACTTCCCGCGCTGGGAAGCCAAGCAGCCTTGGGGCACCTTCGAGTGGCATGCCGGACGGGTAGAAACCCACTGGTATGGTCTGGAGGGAAAACCCAAGCCAAAAGGCCCGCAAATCTGATCCTGTAACTGCTACAGCAGAAACAGAAGAGGCCAGCAGATGCTGGCCTCTTTGCTATCTCGTTGTTTCTGAATCAAGCCGCTTCGGCCGCCAGCTTACCGCTTGGTCGCATCAAGATGCCGACGATGCAGGCCAACAGAGTCGGCAGCAGCCAGGCAAGTCCCTTGTCGAACAGCGGCAGGAAGGCAAAGCCGTCCATCGCCATCCCGGCAGCCCCCAACCCATCGAGGCAACCAAACAAAAAGGCGACCGTCAGCACGCCGCGAAACGCCAGCCGTGGCTGGGCAAACCATCCCTTGAGGAAGGTCACCAGCACCAGCGCGATGGCAACCGGATAGATGGCCACCAGCACCGGAATCGAGAGGCCGATCAGCTCGCTCAGCCCCACATTGGCCACCACTGCACAGAGCGCCCCCAGCAGCATGACCCAGTTGCGATAGGCCCAACCTGTCAGGCCATGGAAGTAGTCGGCACCGGCACAGAGCAGGCCGACCGCACTGGTAAAACAGGCCAGGGTGATGATGGCAGCCAGAATAAACTGACCCGGTTGACCAAACAGACTCAGGACGTAAGCATTGACGATGGCGCCGCCGTTGTTGATATCGCTCGCCACCCCACCGGCGCTGTTGCCTAGCTGAAAGAGCGAGACATACACCGCCGACAACCCGACTGCCGAGATCAAGCCTGCAATGGTCAGATATTTGAACTGGCTGCGATAATCCTCGATCCCCTTCTGGCGCAGCAACCCGATGATCAGGGCGCCAAACATCAGGGAGGCCAGGGTATCCATGGTGTTGTAACCCTCCAGCATTCCTTTGGTTAGGGCGGCATCTATGTACTCACCGCTGGCATCTGGCATGGTGCCCTGCGGCGTCATAAAGACCCCGACCGCCAGAATAAGCAGCATCGCCATCAGGGCTGGGGTCAGATACTTGCCGACCGCATCGAGCAGTTTGCCCCGATCGAGCGCCACCAGGATCACCAGCGCAAAGAAACTCAGGGTGTAGATCAGCAGCCCCTCATGACCGGCATCGCCGAGCCAGGGCTTGAGCCCCATCTCGTAGGCGACCAGACCGGTGCGGGGAATGGCAAAGGCTGGCCCCATGATGATATAGATGGCGATGGCCAGCGCCGTCGCCGCCCCGGCGGGCAGATAGCGGGTCATTCCGGTCCAGCCACTCGCGCCGCCCCCCGAGCTCCCCTTGGCCACCGCAATCAGGGTGATCAGCGGCAAACCCACTGCCGTCAGCAAAAAGCCACACATGGCGGCCAGCAGATGCTCACCGGCCATAAAACCGGCCAGCGGCGGAAAAATGATATTGCCTGCCCCCAGATAGAAGGCAAACGTCATAAACCCCAATCCGAATACGTCGGACAACTTCAATGATTTCGTCAAACTCAACCTCATCTGCCTTATCAGCTTGTTATTGATTGCACCCACTGCCTGGCAGATAACCGGTAACAATACCTCTCGCCCCCACACGGCCCGCGGACCGGATGAGGTGCACCACCTTTAGCATAAAGAAGAGGAGTTCGATCTCAATCACCAATTAATATCTTGAAACAATTTACCGCTGCGGAATTAATCGCCGAACAACTCAGCAATCCATAAACAGGTGTCACACGTGGCGTATGGGAGGCAAGAAGAGGGGAACGTGTTATAGCGGCAAGATACGGCTGCTCAGATGCTATCTGCGTACAGTGACAATTACGGCAGCAAAGCGAGGCGAGAAGCGAGGCTCACAGAAAACAAAAGAGCCTGCACGGGGCAGGCTCTTGGCAATATCAGATCGGGTGTGATCAGGCAGCTTCGGCAGCCATCTCGGTCGGACGCACCATCACGCCAACTACGCAGGCCAGCAGGGTCGGCATCAGCCAGGCGAGGCCCTTGTCGAACAGCGGCAGGAAGGCAAACGCATCCATCTTCATACCGGCAGCACCCAGACCATCCAGGCACCCGAACAGGAAGGCAACCATCAACACGCCACGGAACACCAGACGGGGACGGCCGAAGTAACCCTTCAGGAAGGTGACCAGCACCAGCGCCACGGCAACCGGATAGATGGCAACCAGCACCGGAATGGAGAGGCTGATCAGCTGGCTCAGGCCCACGTTGGCGACCACGGCACAGATAACGCCCAGCAACACCACCAGCTTCTTGTAAGCCATGCCGGTCAGATTGTGGAAGAAATCGGAACAGGCGGAGATCAGACCGACTGCAGTGGTAAAGCACGCCAGAGTGATGATGGCCGCCAGAATGAACTGACCCGGCTGACCAAACAGGCTCAGTACGTAGGCGTTGACGATGGCGCCACCATTGCTGACATCGGTCGCCACACCGGCGGCAGTGTTACCCAGCTGGAACAGGGAGACGTACACCACGCTCAGACCAACGGCAGAGATGAGGCCGGCAATGGCCAGATACTTGAACTGGCTCTTGTAATCGTTGATGCCTTTCTGGCGCAGCAGATCGACGATCAGGGCGCCAAACATCAGGGACGCCAGGGTGTCCATGGTGTTGTAGCCTTCCAGGATCCCTTTGACGAAGGGGCTGTTCTGATAGTCACCGGACGCATCAGGCATGGAGCCTTGCGGCGCTACGAATACCCCGATCGCCAGAGTCAGCAGCAGCAGCATCAGTACCGGAGTCAGGTATTTGCCGATGGCGTCCATCAGCTTGCCCTGGTTCATGGAGACCAGAATGGCCACACCAAAGAAGATCACGGTATAGGCCGCCAGACCCGCTTGCCCCATGTCACCGATGAATGGCTTGAGGCCCATTTCATAGGCAACCAGACCGGTACGGGGCGCGGCAAAAGCCGGGCCGATGATGATATAGATGGCAACGGCCAGCGCAGTCGCGACACCGGCAGGCAGCAGTTTGGTCATGCCAGCCCAACCGTTACCGGCTTTCGCCACGGCCAGAATGGTCACCAGAGGCAGGCCCACGGCAGTGACCAGGAAGCCAAACATCGCCAGGGAGAGGTGCTCACCAGCCATGTAACCGGCCAACGGCGGGAAAATGATGTTACCGGCGCCCAAGTAGAAGGCGAAGGTCATAAACCCTAATCCGAGTACATCGGACAATGTGAGTGATTTCGTCAAGTTCAACCTCGTCTGTCTTGTAAATTATTGCTTGTTATAGTTTTTATCGGTCGCTGACCGGGTGTGTTCAGGGGGTATAAAAAAAGAGCCCCGCATGTTTTTTCATCGCAACCAGTGGTTTTAGCTGGTCTGGAGCGGGCGCTCGATCTGGAACCAGCATAATGGCGTGAAAAAATAGTTCAAGACGAAATTTACATCTTCAAATAGAAGGGGTTGGTCAGTTGGATATATCTGTCGGAATAGGCCCCATCAGCAGAATGGATCACAATTTCACCCCTCTCACACCTGTTTAATCCTCTGCCAAGTAGCAATAAAACACGATTTGCCTCTTTACCCTCTCTGGTGATAACAGCTGTATAACAAATGCCATGCAGATCATAATTCGCCGAAATGCATAAAATTTCATCGGCCATCGCCGTCGGCAGCACCAGCGCCACCTGCCCGTTCGGGCTCAGCAAACGATCGCAGGCCGCCAGTAATGCGTGGCTGTCGAGGGCGCCGGTATGGCGGGCCAACGCCCGCGCCGGATCGCTAAATGACTGGCCTGCCACGAAATAGGGAGGGTTGGAGACGACAAGATCGTAAGGGGCAGCCTGATAATCCTGAATGGCACTCTCTATGATGGTCACCCGATCGGCCCAGGGAGAAGCAGCCGCATTCTCCCGCGCCTGACTGGCCGCATTAATATCCAGCTCAACCGCATCAAGACGGCAGTCAGATCTGCTGCGCTGGGCCAGCATCAGGGCGATCAGGCCGCTGCCGGTGCCGATATCGAGCACTCGACGCGCCTGTTCGACCGGCGCCCAGGCACCGAGCAAAATGCCATCGGTGCCTACCTTCATGGCGCAGCGATCGTGATTGATATGGAACTGTTTGAAGGTAAATCCGCGACTACGTCCCATCTGGCCCCCGTCATCTGCAAAAATGGTGGGCGATTATAGCGGCTAAGACACACTCACCAATAGGAGCCGACGAGATAATCGCCTATAATCTGCCGTTTCCTTAATGACCGAGTATTGCCATGAGCCAGTCCTTTGATGATTTCGACCTGCACCCCGCCCTCAACCGGGCCTTGGCCGAGATGGGATTCACCCGCCCCACCACCATCCAGCAGATGGTGCTGGAGCCAGCCCTGGACGGCCGCGATATTCTGGCATCCGCTCCGACCGGTACCGGCAAGACTGCCTCCTTCCTGCTGCCGGCACTCCAGCACCTGCTGGACTTCCCGCGCCGCAAGCCGGGCCCCTGCCGCATGCTGATCCTGACCCCGACCCGCGAGCTGGCTCTGCAGGTGACCGCCCACGCCAAGGCGCTGGCGGCTCACACCAACCTCAGCATCGAGACCATCATCGGCGGCGTCAGCCATGAAGAGCAGCTGCCTGCCCTGACCAAGACCACCGACATCGTGGTGGCCACCCCGGGCCGTCTGCTCGAGTACATCGAGAAAGAGGAGTTCGAGAGCCACGACATCGAAGTGCTGGTGCTGGATGAAGCGGACCGCATGCTGGACATGGGCTTTATCAAGGATGTGAACCGCATCGTGGAAGAGGCGCGCTACCGCAAGCACACCATGCTCTTCTCCGCCACCCTGGAAGGGGCCGGCCTTGAGAAGTTCGCCAACGAGATCCTCAAGGATCCGGTGGAGCTGCATGCCGAACCGCCCCGCAGCGAACGTCGCCCCATCACCCAGTGGATCCATCTGGCCGATGACGCCGCCCACAAGCTGGCGCTGCTGACCCATATCCTGAAAGATCCGGAAACCCAGAAGGCGATCATCTTCGTCAAGACTCGCGAGCGTCTGGCGGAGCTCTCCGGCCAGCTGCAGGCGGCAGGTATCTCCTGCGCCTGGATCCGTGGCGAGATGGAGCAGAGCAAGCGTATCGAGTCGATCCGCAAGTTCCACGAAGGGGAAGTACCCTTCCTGATCGCCACCGACGTCGCCGCCCGCGGCATCGACCTGCCGAACGTCAGCCATGTCATCAACTACGACATGCCCTACGGCGCCGATGTCTACGTCCACCGGATCGGCCGTACCGGCCGCGCTGGCAACCGTGGATGCGCCATCAGCCTGGTGGAAGCCCACGACATGGCGATGGTCGCCAAGATCGAACGCTACACCGAAGAGCGCCTCAAGCGCCGGGTGATCGACGAGCTGCGCCCGAAACACAAGGAAGCGCGGGTACCGGTGAAGAAGAAAAAGTGGCGGCGGTTGCCGCACTCCAGCACCAGATCGGTCATGACTCCCCAGAGCGCCGGATCACACAACCAGGCGTGCTGGCGCCGGATAAAATCTGG
>NZ_JBFOCL010000026.1:104101-124531 GCF_040907785.1 Aeromonas sp. s8 | reverse complement strand
TATGGTGCGCCCGAGAGGATTCGAACCTCTGACCACCTGGTTCGTAGCCAGGTACTCTATCCAGCTGAGCTACGGGCGCTCACAAACTTTTGTGTACTGCTTGAAAAATGGTGCGCCCGAGAGGATTCGAACCTCTGACCACCTGGTTCGTAGCCAGGTACTCTATCCAGCTGAGCTACGGGCGCTCATAAATCGTTGTGTCGTTTTAAATGGTGCGCCCGAGAGGATTCGAACCTCTGACCACCTGGTTCGTAGCCAGGTACTCTATCCAGCTGAGCTACGGGCGCCCTGTTTTAAAACGATAAAAAAAGCTTACTTATCAGTAAGCCTTTTCCAAAGTGTCGACTTGCTGATGGTCAACACATGACTCTTGCTTGAGTCGTAATATGGTGCGCCCGAGAGGATTCGAACCTCTGACCACCTGGTTCGTAGCCAGGTACTCTATCCAGCTGAGCTACGGGCGCAAATGGCGGAGAAGGGGGGATTCGAACCCCCGATGCGGGTATAAGCCGCATACTCCCTTAGCAGGGGAGCGCCTTCAGCCTCTCGGCCACCTCTCCGTTTGCGGGGCTGATAATACTTCACAGGGATTTTTAGTCAAACACTTTTTTGGAGAAAAAAGTGCGTTCGCTCAGCATTTGGTCAAAGCGTGGAATATTCAAACAATATCGGCACTTATCCCACAGTTTCGCGCCCTGCAGGGCGATTTCAGGGGGCCGGAAAAACAAAAGGCGACACATGAGGTGTCGCCTTGTCACAGCCATGAAAGTGGCTTAGAAGCCCGGTTGGCCCGGAACTTTCTCGGCCTGGATGCGCTGGTAGATCTCTTCGCGGTGTACGGAGACCTCTTTCGGCGCGTTAACACCGATACGGACCTGGTTGCCTTTAACGCCCAGTACGGTGACAGTCACTTCATCACCAATCATCAGGGTTTCCCCAACACGACGAGTCAAAATAAGCATTCGCTTGCTCCTGTATCCTGTTTTGTTTTTATATCGATATGCGACATTATCTAACAAAGATACCGATATGGTAAATGGTTGAAACTAAATCAATCAGAGATTGTTAGCCCAAGGGCTGCTCTTGCGGTGCCTGATCCAACCCGAAAGCCGCGTGCAGGGCTCGCACCGCCAGCTCCAGATACTTCTCGTCAATCACCACAGAGATTTTGATTTCAGAGGTCGAGATCAACTGCATGTTGATCCCCTCCTCGCCCAATACCTTGAACATGGTGCGCGCAACACCGGGATGGTTCCACATGCCGACACCGACAATGGAAACCTTGGCAATTTCGCCATTTCCCTGCACGCAGGAGGCGCCAAGTTCGGTGGCGGTCTCCTCCAGCAGTGCCCGGGCGCGGCGATAGTCGTCACGATTCACCGTGAAGGTGAAGTCGGCGGTGCCATCTCCCAGCGTGTTCTGCACAATCATGTCGACATCAATGTTGGCGTCACTGATCGGATTCAGGATCTGCGCGGCAACGGTTGGTCTGTCCGGCACGCCCAGAATGGTCAGGCTGGCCTCGTTGCGGTTAAAAGCGATCCCGGATACCAGGGGAGCTTCCATCCTATCACCTCCATATGTGATTAAGGTTCCCTCTCCATCGATAAAGCTCGACAGCACCCGCAGCGGGACGCGGTACTTACCCGCAAACTCCACCGAGCGGATCTGCAGCACCTTGGCGCCGAGACTGGCCATCTCCAGCATCTCCTCGAAGGTGATGGTGTCGAGACGACGCGCCTTGGGCTCGATGCGCGGATCCGTGGTGTATACCCCATCCACATCGGTAAAGATCTGGCACTCATCGGCCTTGATGGCCGCCGCCACAGCAACCGCCGTGGTATCCGAACCGCCGCGGCCCAGCGTCGTGATGGCGTTATGCTCGTCACGGCCCTGGAAACCGGCGATCACCACCACCTTGCCCGCAGCCAGTTCAGCATGAACCAGCTCGGTGTCGATGTGGGTGATGCGCGCCTTGCCATAGGCGGAATCGGTGTGAATCCGTACCTGATCACCGGTCATTGAGACCGCCGGGCAACCGCGTTTGTTCAACGCGATCGCCAGCAGCGCTATGGTGACCTGCTCACCGGTGGAGACCAGTACATCCATCTCCCGCCGGTTGGCATCAGGATCCAGCTGCTGGGCCATGCCCAGCAGCCGGTTGGTTTCGCCCGACATGGCGGAGACAACCACCACCACGTCGTGTCCCTGGGCGCGGGTCTGCTCGACCCGCTCAGCTACCGCCTCGATCCGCTCCAGTGTGCCGACCGAGGTGCCGCCGTACTTCTGTACATAGAGTGCCACAGATCACCTCGCCCGATTACAGGCGCTCTTCCAGCCAGGAGTGAACGGATTGCAGCGCTGCCGGCACCGCCTCAGGCTGGGTACCACCCGCCTGTGCCATGTCCGGACGGCCACCGCCCTTGCCACCCACCTGCTGGGCAACCAGATTGACCAGTTCACCGGCCTTGACCTTGCCGGTCAGGTCGTTGGTGACGCCCGCGATCAGGTTGACCTTGCCGTCGGCACAGGTTGCCAGCAGCACAACACCGGACTTCATCTGGTTCTTCAGCTCGTCCAGCATGCCGCGCAGGGATTTCGGATCGGCCCCTTCCAGCGCTGCAACCAGCACCTTCTGACCGTTGATCTCGATCACCTGACCCAGCAGGTCGTTACCGGCCTGAGCGGCCAGCTTGGCCTTGAGCTGCTCCAGCTCGCGCTCCATCATCTTGGCCTTGTCCAGCATCTGGCGAACCTTGTCGGCGATGCAGAACTGGTCACCTTTCACCAGGGCAGCAGCCTCTTCGATCTGCTCGCCAACCTGATGCATGAAGTCGATGGCCGCTTTGCCGGTCACCGCTTCGATACGGCGCACGCCAGCAGCGATACCGCTCTCGGCGATGATCTTGAAGAAGCCGATATCACCGGTGCGCTTGGCGTGAGTACCGCCGCACAGCTCGGTGGAGTAGTCGCCCATGCGCACCACGCGCACGTCGTCTTCATATTTTTCACCAAACAGCGCCATGGCACCGGCGGACTTGGCCGCTTCCAGATCCATCAGCTGGGTGGTGATTTCGTGGTTGGCGCGGATCTGGTTGTTGACCAGCTCCTCGACCCGGCGAATGGTCGCCATGGTCAGCCCCTCAAAGTGGGAGAAGTCAAAGCGCATGCGCTCAGCCCCAACCAGAGAACCTTTCTGAGTGACATGCTCGCCCAGTGCCTGACGCAGGGCAGCGTGCAGCAGGTGAGTCACGGAGTGGTTCAGGGCGATGGCCTGACGACGATCACCATCAACCACGGCTTCCACTTCGGCGCCCTTCTCCAGAGTGCCCAGCTCCATGTAGCCCTTGTGGATGATCGCCTTGCCCGCTTTCAGGGTGTCGGTCACGGCAAAGATGCCGTCGTCCACTTTCAGGGTACCGCTGTCGCCGATCTGGCCGCCGGACTCGGCGTAGAAGGGGGTCTCTTCCAGCACGATGACCGCTTCGTCACCGGCGATAAGACCGCTCACCTCTTCCACACCCTTGTAGATACCAACCACGCGGGTGCGCTCGGTCAGGGTCTTGTAACCGGTGAAGGGGGTCTCGAAGTCGAGCTTGAGCATTTCGTTGTAGTTCACACCGAAGCTGGACGCTTCCTTGGCACGAGCACGCTGCTTCTCCATCTCGGCCTTGAAGCCCTCTTCGTCGATGCCGATCTCGCGCTCGCGCACCACGTCGGCAGTCAGGTCGGCCGGGAAGCCGTAAGTGTCATAGAGCTTGAACACCACTTCGCCCGGAATAACCTTGGCATCACCCAGGTTGGCCAGAGCGTCTTCCAGCAGCAGCAGACCGCGATCCAGGGTGCGGACAAACTGCTCCTCTTCGATGCGCAGCACGCGCTCGACCAGCGGCAGCTGGGCGATCAGCTCGGCAGCGACATCCTTCATCTGCACTGCCAGCTCGGCAGCCAGTTTGTAGAAGAAGACATCGGTCGCACCCAGCTTGCGACCGTGACGCACGGCGCGGCGGATGATGCGACGCAACACATAGCCACGACCTTCGTTGGACGGCATCACGCCATCTGCCACCAGGAAGGCGCAGGAGCGGATGTGGTCAGCGATGACGCGCAGGGACTGGTTGCTCAGATCGGTGGTGCCGACAATCTCGGCCGCTTTCTTGATCAGCGCCTGGAAGATGTCGATTTCGTAGTTGGAGTGGACACCCTGCATGATGGCGGAGATACGCTCCAGACCCATGCCGGTATCCACGGACGGACGCGGCAGCGGCTCCATGGTGCCGTCAGCCTGACGGTTGAACTGCATAAACACCACGTTCCAGATCTCGATGAAACGGTCGCCATCCTCTTCCGGTGAGCCGGGACGGCCACCCCAGATGTGATCGCCGTGGTCGTAGAAGATCTCGGTGCAGGGACCGCACGGACCGGTATCGCCCATCGCCCAGAAGTTGTCGGAAGCGTACGGTGCCCCCTTGTTGTCACCGATGCGTACGATGCGATCGGCCGGCACACCGACCTCTTTTTCCCAGATGTCGAAAGCTTCATCGTCAGTCGCGTAGACGGTCACCAGCAGGCGCTCTTTCGGCAGCTGCAGCACCTCGGTCAGGAAACCCCATGCAAACTTGATGGCATCCTGTTTGAAGTAGTCGCCGAAGCTGAAGTTGCCCAGCATTTCGAAGAAGGTGTGGTGACGAGCGGTATAGCCGACGTTTTCCAGATCGTTGTGCTTACCACCGGCACGCACGCAACGCTGGGAAGTCGTCGCGCGATTGTAGGCACGCTTGTCTGCGCCAAGGAACACATCCTTGAACTGGTTCATACCCGCGTTGGTAAACAACAGGGTCGGGTCGTTATGCGGTACCAGCGAGCTGGAGGAGACAACCTGGTGCCCCTGGGAACGGAAATACTCGAGAAACGCAGCGCGAATCTCTGACGTGGACATATACATGGAAAATCCTGCTTGATTCGAATACGGACTTTTAACCGCATTAATGTAAGTTTTCTGCGGGGTAAAGTAAAACGGACAGGGCCGCCACGGGCGAAAAAGCGCACATAAACGGGCCAGAAAAGAGCGGCACCGCCTACAGTGGCTTTTTCCACTGTCGAGATGCAAAAAAGCAGCGCATAAAGAGGGATGAGATGAACAAAAGGCCGCTTTTTCGGGATTGATTACGCAAGCTACTGAATGGGCAGGGAAAACATGCCAAAACCGGCTACAAGAAGAGGTGAAACGACGTTTGCCACGCAGTGGCGTTACTCCTCCCGCTCCTGCAGGGCCGAGATAGCATAACGGGCCTGATCCTGGGTAAAGCCGCGCCCCAGCAGATATTTGAGCCACTTCATCCGCAGCTTGAAATCCGCCAGATCGGCCACCCGGGCGCGCCGTTCGAGCAGGGCAAACGCCAGTTCGAACCAGTCCAGCTCCGGCTGATCGAATGCGGCATCAATCTGCATATCGTCGAGCCCCTTGCGGCGCAGATCGAAGCGGATCTTGATGGGGCCATGCCCCTTGGCGGCACCGGCACGTACAGCCATACCGCCGTAACGTTCGTCATTGACCCAGTTGTAACCGCGGCAGTAGTCGACCACCGCCTCGATCACCTCTTCATTGAAACCCTGCTGGCGCAGCCGGTTGGCCAGCTCCGACTCGGCACTCTCGCGACGGGCCAGACTGCGCATGGCATAAGCACGGGCAGCGGCCAGCTGTTCGGCAAAGGTCGGTTCGGCAGGCTCGACCGGTTCGGTAACGGATTCATCAACCATCATAAATAACAAGGCCGGGTATCTACCCGGCCTTCCTTTGTTCCTTATTCGAACTCTTGTTCGCTTTCGGCATCGAACTCGTCTGCCTCAACCGGTGCAGCCTTGTCATCGACTGGCACGGCACCGGAGAGCAGCAGCTCGCGCAGACGGGCTTCCACTTCACCAGCCATCACCTTGTTCTCGGCGAACAGCTTCATCACGTTGGCCTTGCCCTGACCGATCTTCTCGCCGTTGTAGCTGTACCAGGCGCCGGCCTTGTCGATCAGCTTGTGCTTGACACCGAGATCCACCAGCTCGCCCTCTTTGGAGATACCGGCACCGTAGAAGATCTGGAATTCAGCCTGCTTGAAGGGCGGGGCAACCTTGTTCTTGACCACTTTAACGCGGGTCTCGTTACCGACCACTTCGTCGCCTTCCTTGATGGCGCCGATACGACGGATATCCAGACGCACGGAAGCGTAGAACTTGAGCGCGTTACCACCTGTAGTGGTCTCCGGGCTACCGAACATGACGCCGATCTTCATCCGGATCTGGTTGATGAAGATGCACAGGCAGTTAGCGTTCTTGATGTTGGCGGTCAGCTTGCGCAGTGCCTGGGACATCAGACGGGCCTGCAGACCAACGTGGGAGTCACCCATCTCCCCTTCGATTTCCGCTTTCGGCGTCAGGGCCGCCACGGAGTCGACGATGATGACGTCAACCGCGTTGGAGCGCACCAGCATGTCGCAGATCTCCAGCGCCTGTTCACCGGTATCCGGCTGAGAGATGAGCAGGTCGTCGACGTTGACGCCCAGCTTGGCAGCGTAGATAGGGTCGAGGGCGTGTTCCGCATCAACGAAGGCACAGGTTTTACCTTTCTTCTGGGCTTCCGCAATCACCTGCAGGGTGAGGGTGGTTTTACCGGAAGATTCCGGGCCGTAGATCTCGACGATACGGCCACACGGCAGACCGCCAATGCCCAGCGCCACGTCCAGCGAGAGGGAACCGGTAGAGATGGCTTCGATATCCATGGTCTTGCTGTCGCCCAGACGCATGATGGAACCTTTGCCGAACTGCTTTTCAATCTGACCCAGCGCAGCCGCCAGTGCCTTCTGTTTGTTCTGATCCATGCCAATCTCCGCTGGAAATCGTGAGTAAGAAGTGAAGTTGGGCTAAGTATACTGTCTATTCATACAGTATCAAGCCCAATTTATCTGAGCAGGGCCAACAGACCCGACAAGGCCTGTCTCACCGCCTGCTGGCGCACCTGTCGGCGATCCCCGTCGAAGCGGGCGAGCAGGGAGTGGTGACGGCCGTTGCGGTCGGCCCAGGCGAACCAGACGGTGCCGACCGGCTTGCCCTCGGTGGCGCCGCCGGGGCCGGCGATGCCACTGATAGCAACGCTGATGGAGGCCGACGAGTGGGCCAGCGCGCCGCGGGCCATCTCCAGCACCACCGCTTCGCTCACTGCACCGTGCTGTTCAAGGCTATCGCTGCTCACCCCCAACATCTGCTGCTTGGCCTCGTTGGTGTAGGTGACAAATCCACGATCGAACCAGCCGGAGCTGCCCGCGATGTCGGTGATGGCGCTGGCCACCCCGCCGCCGGTACAGGATTCGGCGGTCGCCGCCAGCCAGCCCCGCTGGCCAAGGGCCCGTCCCAGCTCGATGGCAAGGTGCTCTATCTCTGCATCCAGTTTCATCACGACTCCTTCTGATCCGCACAAGAGGCACATTATGCGATCCCGCTAGCGCCGCCCGCAACCACGGCAGACCACCCTTGCCTGCCGCAATGTGAGGTGCCGCACCTGTGCCATGCCTTCAATAGTGCAGAACAACCGCGCCCGGAACACCCGCTCCCCCGTCGCGGCGCTTATGTGTAGAATGGCGCCATCAAGCTCAAGGCTCATCACCGCAGACACTGGCCCGCAGAGGCCCCTTCTGGAACAGAACATGACCGCACAACACCAAGCCAGCGGCGCCACAAGCTCCGCTCCCGGCGCCAATCTGAGCGCCCACACGCCCATGATGCAGCAGTACCTTGGCCTCAAGGCCGAGAACCCGGAGATCCTGCTGTTCTACCGGATGGGCGACTTCTACGAGCTGTTCTATGACGATGCCCGCAAGGCCTCCCAGCTGCTCGATATCTCCCTGACCAAGCGTGGCCAGTCGGCCGGCAGCCCCATCCCGATGGCGGGGGTGCCCTATCACGCCATCGAGGGCTATCTGGCCAAGCTGGTGCAGCTTGGCGAATCCGCCGCCATCTGCGAACAGGTGGGGGATCCCGCCACCAGCAAGGGGCCGGTCGAGCGCAAGGTCATTCGCATCATCACCCCGGGTACCGTCTCCGACGAGGCGCTGCTCAGCGAGCGGCAGGACAACCTGATCGCCGCCGTCTATCACGATGGCCGCCGCTTCGGCTACGGCACCATGGACATCGGCTCCGGCCGCTTCTTCATCAACCAGTTCGAGAAAGAAGAGACCCTGCTGGCTGAGCTGCAACGCACCAATCCGGCTGAGCTGCTCTACCCGGAATCCTTCGAGTTCCTGCACCATATCGAGGGTCGCCGCGGCCTGCGTCGTCGCCCGGAGTGGGAGTTCGAGCTGGGCACCGCTCGCAAGCTGCTCTGCCAGCAGTTCGGCACCCAGGATCTGGTGGGCTTTGGCGTCGACAAGAGCGAGACCGCCCTGTGCGCCGCTGGCTGCCTGATGCAGTACGTCAAGGATACCCAGCGCACCGCCCTGCCCCACATCCGCAACGTGCGCCTCGAGCAGCCGGATCACGCGGTCATCATGGATGCCGCCACCCGCCGCAATCTGGAGCTGACCCAGAATCTGGCCGGTGGCTATGAAAATACCCTGGCCGAGGTGCTGGATCGCACCGCCACTCCCATGGGCAGCCGGCTGCTCAAGCGCTGGATCCACCAGCCGATCCGCGATCGGGTGATCCTGAAAGGTCGCCAGAGCACCATCAAGGAGCTCATCGAGCAGAACCTCTATGACGAGTTGGGCAACCTGCTGCGTCAGGTGGGTGATGTGGAGCGGGTGCTGGCGCGCCTCGCCCTGCGCTCGGCCCGCCCGCGCGACCTCACCCGCCTGCGTCAGGCCTTCGCCCAGTTACCCGAGTTGCAGCGCCTGCTGGCGGACAACGAGCACGAAGCGGTGCAACAACTGGCCGAGCGGGCCAGCACCTTCCCCGAGCTGCTCGACCTGCTGGAGCGCGCGGTGATGGAGGTGCCGCCGGTGCTGATCCGCGATGGCGGCGTCATCCGTGACGGCTTCAATCAGGAGCTTGACGAGCTGCGGGATCTCGCCAACGGTGCCACCGCCAGCCTCGCCCGCATCGAAGAGCGGGAAAAACTGCTGACCGGCATCAACACCCTCAAGGTGGGTTACAACAAGGTGCACGGCTTCTATATCGAGGTGAGCCGGGCCAACAGCCATCTGGTGCCGGCCCACTACATCCGCCGCCAGACCCTCAAGAACAACGAACGCTACATCATCGATGAGCTGAAGAAGTACGAGGACAAGGTGCTCACCGCCCAGGCGCAGGCGCTGGCGCTGGAGAAACGGCTCTACGAAGAGCTGCTCGATGCCCTGCTGCCCCACCTCGGCGATCTGCAGGATTCCGCAGCCGCACTGGCAGAGCTGGACGTGCTGGCCAATCTGGCCGAGCGGGCCGAGACCCTCGACTATCGCTGCCCGACCCTCATCGACGAAGATCAGATCATCATCGAGGCGGGCCGCCATCCGGTGGTGGAGCAGGTGATGACAGACCCCTTTATCGCCAACCCGATCCGGCTGGAGCGGGAGCGGCGGATGCTGATCATCACCGGCCCCAACATGGGCGGTAAATCCACCTACATGCGCCAGACCGCGCTGATCGTGCTGCTGGCTCATATCGGCGCCTTCGTGCCCGCCGACAGCGCCCGCATCGGCCCCATCGACCGCATCTTCACCCGCATCGGAGCGTCAGACGATCTCGCCTCCGGCCGCTCCACCTTTATGGTGGAGATGACCGAGACCGCCAATATCCTCAACAACGCCACCGCCCGCAGTCTGGTGCTGATGGACGAGATTGGCCGCGGCACCAGCACCTACGACGGCCTCTCGCTGGCGTGGGCCTGTGCCGAACAGCTGGCGAGCAAGATTGGCGCCTACACCCTGTTTGCCACCCACTACTTCGAGCTGACCCGCTTGCCGGAGCTGATGAGTGGGCTGGCCAACGTCCACCTCGATGCGGTGGAGCACGGCGACACCATCGCCTTTATGCACGCAGTGCAGGAAGGCGCGGCCAGCCGCTCCTACGGTCTGCAAGTGGCGGCGTTGGCGGGGGTGCCTAAATCGGTGATCCAGCAGGCCCGTCACAAACTGCATGAGCTGGAGAGCGCCACTCCGGTCGCCGCCGGTGAAAGCCGCCCGGCTCCGGTGGCTCTCGCCCCGCAGATCCATCCGGTGGTGGAAGAGCTGCAAGCGGTGCGCCCGGACGAGCTCACTCCCCGTCAGGCACTGGACCTGCTCTATCGCCTCAAGCAGATGCTGTAATCAGCGACTACCGCACAAGCATGCAAAAGGGGAACCGCGAGGTTCCCCTTTCTATATTCAGCACCCGGCAAACCAGTCAGGCCACCGCTCGCGCCTCTCCACGGGCCCGCAGCAGGCTCTGGCGCCCTTGCCAGTAGCCCTGCAGATAACCGGACTCCAGCTTGACCGGATCCTGGGTAAAACGGGAGACCATGAAATCGGCCGGTGGCGCGATCACCTCGATCTCGCAATCGGCAGGGGGATTGGCAATGAAATCGAGTGCCCGGTTGTAGGCGAGATCCCGCTCCAGCATGGCTTGTGCCAGTGCAGGCTGGGTTTTCAGCAAGGCTTTGACCATCCAGCAGAAACGGGCCGGCTTCTTGCGATAGCCCCAGGGTTCAGACAGCACCACCGTCATCCGCCGCGCCCCGCGCCGATAGGCCTCGATCACCGGGATGGAGTCGCTGATCCCGCCATCGGCCATCGGGCGACCATCGACGCAGGGGGTATCGTGCTGCACCACCGGCAGGGCGCAGGTGGCGGTCAGCACCTCATCCATGTTGTCGGGCCGCACCGGCAGATAGATGGCCTTGCCGCTCGCCACATCGGTCGCCACCGCGTAAAAGGGAATGTCGCGGGCGCAGAAGGTCTCGAGATCGAGCGGGAAGCGATGGCGACTGGCCTGCCACAGCCAGCCGATGTCCACCAGATCGCCCCCTTTGACGAAACGCAGGGGATCGAGAAACCGGGAGCTGCAAGCCAGCTCGGTGATGATGTGGTGGCTGCGGCGCGGCTGCTCGCTCAGATAAGAGACCAGATTGGTGGCCCCGGCCGAGACGCCCATGACGAAATTGAACGGATAGTGATGGCTTTCCACGAAGGCATCGAGCACGCCGCTGGCAAAGATGCCGCGCATCGCGCCCCCTTCGACAATCAGGGCGCAAGAGTGGGGATTAAACATAACAAGGCTCCGTCAGCTGTAATACCTGCCGGGATCGATCCCGGCCCAGTGATGAACGCCTTCATGCAGAACATCAAGACGCCGCAGCAGGACGATTCAGGCTCACTCGCACAAGCCAGAAGCGGGCAGGAGCAAACCTGAACCGTGAAGCGACCCCCAGTATATGCAGCGCACCAACCTTCAAAAAATGAATTTAAATAATAAAAAACATGCCTTTTGGGCATGATTTAGCACATCAGCAGATCCGGCCCTTTATCCGGTAACAACCCCATCAGGATCAAGGCAGCCCGGGCCCAAACATCCCGTCGACGGGGTTGTAGTGGTAGGCCCGATAATCAAAGTCCACCTTATCAAGGCGCGGATTGGCCAACTCGAACAACAGGCGTCTGGGGAGCTGCGCCTGCTCGAGGGAAGGTTTGAAGTGGCGCAGCCAGAGCTGTTGCAACGAGCCATCCCGCCACGCCAGCTTGAGGCCGACCGAGAGGCGGCGGATGGCGGCCTGATTATCCTTGTGGGTGTAGAAGAGGTGGAGGAAGGGATAGTGCAGCGCCACTCGCCGATCCACGGTGAGGCCGGGCAGATCACTGTGCTGCTCCTGCTCGATAAAGAGCTCGTTGGCCCCGCGGCAGAAGAGGTCGATGCGACCGCGAGCCACCAGCTTGAACAGCCGCTCGTAACCGTCGATCTCCTGCACCTTGAATCCCCCATGACGCAGGATCTCCGCATCCTGCCAGCCACGCCCCTGCCCGTGCAGAAATTGCTGCAGCTCGGTCAGGGTATTGACCCTTGCCACTGCGTCGGCCTGCTGCGGGCTGACAAAACAGATGCGATAACCGAGGATGCCCAGCTCCACCGGAAAACGAACGTAATCCAGCACTCCGCTCTCCGCAGCCGGACGCAGACTGTCGGCCACAAACAGATTGGGGTATTGCTGAGTCTGCACTATCTGTCGCATCCGGATACGGTTCATCGGCGGTGCGGTCCGCAGCTCGTAGTCACCGAAGCTGTCGCGGGTCTTCTCCAGCGCCAGCTGCAACAGATCGCGAAAATAGAGGGTACGCAAGTCCCGATCGCTCTCGGGGCTGATATGAGTGATGACGTCGCTCGCCCGTAGGGGAGTGGCAAGGAGGGAAAGACTGCACAGCAGCAAGCAGGAAGCGAGGCGATGAAAGGTCATACTGCTCATCCCGGAAATACACGCTCACTAGAGTGTAGCGCCGGGACGAGCCGCCTTCTAAAGGGAAGCCTGGCCTACCAGAACATCCGGCCCAGCAGGGGTGCCAGCAGCACGGTCACCATACCGGCGATCATCATCACCATGCTGGAGACCACCCCTTCTTCGTTGCCCATCTGATAGGCCTTGGCGGTACCGGCGCCGTGGGCCGAGGCACCAAACCCCGCCCCCTTGCCGAGGCGACTGCGAATGGCCAGCACGGTCAGCACGCTCTCCCCCACCGCCATACCGATGACGCCGGTCAGCACCACAAACAGCGCGGTAAGATCGCTCTGACCGCCGATGGCGCGGGTCGCCTCCACCGCAAACGGCGTGGTGATGGAGCGCATCGCCAGACTGCGTTGCAACATGTCGGAGAGATCCAGCCAGCGGGCCAGCAGCACGGTACTGCCCACCGCCATGATGACCGAGGCGACCACCCCCACCGACAGCGACAACCAGTGGCGACGAATGAGCTGGCGGTTCTCGTAGACCGGCACCGCGAAGGCGACGGTGGCGGGGCCCAGCAGCCAGAGCAGCCAGTGGGATTCCGCCATGTAATCCTGATAGGGGATGTGGAACAGCAGCACCACGGCCACCAGCAGGGTCGGCGCCAGCAGCAGCGGCATCAGCGGCAGGATCCGCTTTTTGCCATAGAGCCATTTGCTGGCGTAGTAGAAGAGCAGGGTGAGGGCGAAGCAGATCAGCCCGAGCAGGGTATCAGACATGACGACGACTCCGGCGGGCCAGTTTCAGTTCGAGGCGGTAAACCCGGTCCACCACCAGCGCGGTAGTGCCGAGTACCAGCGTGGTGCTCACCAGCAACACCACCATGATGCGCCACCCCTCTTGCAGCAGCAGATCCTGATAGTTGACCACCGCCACCACGGCGGGCACGAAGAAGAGCAGCATCTCGGCCAGTAGCCAGCGAGCCCCCGCGCTGAACCACTCGGCCTTAACCACCCCGAGCAGGATGCAGGCCAGCAGCAGCAACATGCCGGTGAGGTTGGCGGGCAGCGGCAGATGGAGAGTTCGAACCGCGGTATCGGCCAGCAGCCAGATGGCTGCCAGCAACACAATCTGGAAGGGAGTCTGTAACCAGCGCAAGCAGAGGGCTTTCATGATCATCGTCTTTCTGTGAACCGGCTCACAGTATAGAGTTGAGCAAAACCTGCCAGAAATGAATTAAAATTATCGAATTCATGCCTCATAGGCATACTTCATCCCGTACCCGCCAACACGAGTCGAGAGAGTCCATGGATATTCGCGCCCTGCGCTATTTTGTCGAACTGGTGCGGGAAAAAAGCTTCACCCGCGCCTCTGAAAAGCTGTTCGTCACCCAGCCCACCATCAGCAAGATGATCCGCAATATCGAAGAGGAGCTGGGCCAGCCCCTGCTCAACCGGGAAGGGCGCCGCTTCACCCTGACCGACAGCGGCCAGGTGCTGTTCAACCGTGCCCAGACCATCTTGGCTGAGATGCAGCAGCTGGAGGCCGAACTGGCGGATCTGCAGAGCCTGCAACATGGTCGCCTCACCCTCGGCATTCCCCCCATGGTGGGTCACGTCTATGCAGATCTGATCCGCGCTTACCGCACCCGCTATCCCAAGGTGGAGCTGACCCTGGTGGAATACGGCGGCCGCCGCATCGAACAGGCGGTGCTGGAGGGGGAGCTGGATCTCGCCATCACCATGCTGCCGACCAAAGAGGGGGGCGCCCTCAGCGCGCTGGAGCTGGATCAATACCCGATCCGGGTAGTGCTGCCTGATCAACCGCGCTGGCATGGCGAGGCGCCGCTGCGGCTGGAATCCCTGCAGGAGGAGCCCTTCCTGCTCTATACCCAGGCGTTTACCCTGAGCGAGCGGTTGGAGCAGGCGTGTCAGGAAGCGGGCTTTGTGCCACAGGTGGCGGCGCGCAGCAGCCAGTGGGATTTTCTCACCGCCATGGTACGCAGCGGCATGGGGGTCGCCTTCTTGCCGGAGCCGGTCTGCAACCGGCTGACTCCGGATGGTCTGGTGCTGCGGCCGCTGGAGCCCGAATTGAGCTGGCGACTCGGGGTGATCTGGCCGAGTGAGCGCTATCTGTCGCGCACTGCCGAGGCTTGGCTGGCCCTCTGCCGCCAGCGGCAGGCACCTCAGTAATCGCCGAAGCGATCGGTCTGAGGATTGTAGAAGTAGGGGCGGTAATCGAAGCTGATCCCGTCGAGGAAGGGATTATCCAGTCGCAACAGCCGGCGCTGGGAGAGCTTGGCAAAGGCGATGGCCGGGCCAAAGCTCTTGCGCCACAGCGCCTGTAGTGAGCCATCCTGCCACGCCAGCTGCAACCCCCGTTCGACCCGCTGCAGCGCCTCGCGATTGTTGGGATTGGTGTAGAAGACCCGAGGCAGCGGGTAGTAGATCAACAGCGCATCATCCACCAGCAGATCCGTCATCTCCTTGTGGGTCAGCTGCTCGCTGCGCAGCTCGCTCACCCCGCGGCAGAAGAGATCGAAGCGACCCCGCGCCACCATTTTGAACAGCTTTTCGTACCCCTCCACCTCCACCACCTCCATCCCGGCGTAGCGCAGGATATCCACATCCAGCCACCCCTTGCCCTGACCGAAGGTAAACTGCCGCAGCCCCTTGAGGTCGGTCACTTTGCTCACCGCCCCCTTTTGCTGCGGGCTGACAAAACAGATGCGGTAGCTGACGATCCCCAGATGGATGGGAAAACGGACATAGGCGAGCCCCAGATCCTCGCGGGTGCTGCTGTAGCTGTCCATTACAAAGAGGTTGGGATAGCTGTCGAGCTGCATGCTGAGCCGCTCGCGCGCCTTGGTCATGGGCGGCGCAGGCTCCAGCAGATAGTCGCCAAACTGGTCGCGGGTCTTGTCGAGGGCGAGCCGCAGCAGCTCCCGATCATAAGTGGTACGCGGATCCCGCTCGCTCTCCGGGCTGATATGGGTAAACCGGGTGGCCGCCTGTCCGGTCAGCGACAACACGCAGAACAGAGCGGCAGCCAGCAGATGCAGGGGTGACATAAACCGCGCCTTGGCTGAAGGGGTACTTTCAGTGTAGCCCTGAGCGTGGGCGCCCCACCTTGGCGCGGCCTGTGCGAGGATAAGCAACACGACAAACAGGGGGACGCGGGCAGATATCCTCACGGGTCACATCGCCTCCGGCCCACCACAGGCCCGGAGAGCAGGTTCACACCGTGCCCGGTACTACTCTTCGCCGATAGGTGCGGCGATCCACTTCATCAGCGTCAGCATATCCTGCGGCGCCACCCCGACCGAGAGGCCGCGCTTGCCGCCGCTCACCAGGATCTCGTCAAACTGCAGCGCCGACTCGTCGAGCACAGTGGGCAACAATTTCTTCTGGCCCAGCGGGCTGATGCCACCCACCTTGTAACCGGTCAGCTTCTCCGCTTCCGCCGGTTTCATCATCTCCACCTTCTTGAGGCCGGTCGCCTTGGCAAGCTGTTTCAGACTGCACATGCCGGATGAGGGAACGATGGCCACCACCGCCTGCTTGTCGTGATGGGCGACCAGGGTCTTGAACACCTGCGCCTCCGGCAGCCCGAGCTGGGTCGCGGCATGCTTGCCGAAATCGTCGTGGGCTTCGCACTCGTAGGGGTAGAGCTTGTGGGGAATTTTGAGCTTCTTCAGCAGGTTGATGGCAGGTGTCATGATGGTTGCCTTGAATCGAATCGCATAAAAACAAGGCCAAACAGTCTGCGCCTCACTCTGGGGTGATGCAAGAGGGATGGAAGTTGCAAGGGCCATTGACTGGCCCCCATACCATGCACGCTTGGTGGCGAGCGACCAGAACACTTGACCAAACAGAGTCCAAACGGGTATTGCTTTAACCCTTTGCCGCCACCACAACCCATACCGCAGGAGCCCATATGCAACTCACCCCACCCCAACCGCCTCAGGACGATGATGTTGAAGCGCTGCGCATTGGCCTGACGGGCTACAACGTAAGCCAGGCGGGCCCTCAACTGTACGAACTTCGGCGCGAGCGGATCGCCAGCTTTATCAAGGATAAAGAGGGCAAGATACACGGCGGCATCATCGCCGACATCAAGTGGGGCTGGCTGCACGTCGACTGGCTCTGGATCGACGAAAGCATCCGCCGCGACGGCTGGGGCGGCCGCCTGCTTGGCGCCATGGAGCAGTACGCCCAAAGCAAAGGCATCACCAACTACCATCTGGAAACCACCAGTTTTCAGGCTCTCCCCTTCTATCAGAAGCAGGGTTACGAAGTCTTTGGCCAGCTGCCCGATATGCCGCCGGGGCATGTGAGTTATTTTTTGAAGAAGCAGGATAAGTGATGACATTTCAGCGCCTTGCCAACGCTCAGCTCGTGATCCGCCCGTTCGAAACGGCCGATGCCGACGAGTTTGTCCGCGCGGCCCACGAATCCATCGAAACGGTCGGCCAATGGATGAGCTGGTGCTCCCGTTCATTTACTAGGGAGAGCGCGCTGGAGTGGTTTGCCAGCTGCGATCAGGATCGTGCGGCGGGACGTGCCTTTGACATGGGCATCTTCTGCGCCACCACCGGCCAACTGCTGGGTGGCGCAGGTATCAACCAGCTGTCGCCATATCATCGCTACGGCAATATCGGCTATTGGGTACGCCAATCCCGCCAAGGCTGCGGCATCGCCCGTCAGGCTGTCGCCCTGCTCCGTGATTTTGGCTTTAGGCAGTTGGGACTATTTCGGCTAGAGATCGTAATGGGAATCGGCAACAGCGCCAGCGAAGCCGTTGCCATCGCCGCAGGGGCTACCTTTGAGTGCCGGGCAAGGAATCGTATCTTCCTCCACGGACAACCCCTTGATGCGAATATCTACGCCTTTATTCCCACCGACTGACTTCTGTAGCAGGGAGCATTCTGTCGGCTTATCTGTATGAAGATTGCATTCACCTGAATTTTGTCCATAGAGGTATTTAAAGTCTACCTAACATAACTTTTTTTAATCCTTTTAAGAAGGCGTTCTAGGCTTGTGCATAAAAGAGAATCAATATTCTTTAATTCTTTCGTATATAGAACAAGTTGATTTTGATAAATTATGACGTAGTGTTCATTTATTGGTGATGGTTCTATTGCATTACTACGGCAAACACCTTCATATGTCGTCATTAACTCCCAATATATAGAATACGAGTCTAATATACTCTTGGCCATGGTGTATGCATAGATGATATCAGACCTTAATTCATGATCTCGCACTTTACCAATCAATTCACTATTACTGTGGTAAACAGAGAAGTAATCATGCTCAGCTCTATACTTGATAGGTAACATTTCACCTTCTGGCGTGTCACGCAACATTATCCCTACCGTTTCATTATAACGGCGAAACAGACTTTCAATTTCATCATGTATTGACCATATGAAGCCAGTTAATAGTGTATCTTCTGCATCTTTGGCTAGTTGTCGCTGATGTTCATTCGCGATATTAGTGGCATTGATCGTTGCATTTCGTGTCATCCATCCACCAATAACAGCACCTACAAGGGAGCTGACGGCTGTTAGTAGTATTCCTGCACTGCCAGTTAAACTAATATCCATTAATCACATCTCCAAATTAAAATGCTATCTACCGCAAGCCTAAAATTATTAACATAAAATCCACTAACATAAACTTACGACTTTCATAATGAGTGCAATGAATGAAGTGCCGGAACTCCTCTATCTTCATAACAGCGGTGCAATGCGCTCCGCTTATTGCACCCTACGTTAACGCTGATTATTTATCATCGCGTGGCATTTCATATTCTGGCATGGCGGTATTTTCCCATGCTAAGGGATGCCTGCCCTATTGAACCTAGCGATAGACTGTTGAATAAGGTCAATCTTTCGGCGCGGTAACCAATCTATGGTTGACAATGTCAATATATATCATCCAGGTGATAATTAAATTTTTTTTGATCGAGGTTCAAAGATTCCCAATAGCGATGCTGCCAAATACCCCGGTCGTCACGATGCCAACAAGTACCGTAGGGTGCAATGAACGAAGTGAATTGCACCTCTATCGTCACAACTATCATAACGAAAGCGGTGCAATGCGCTCCGCTTATTGCACCCTACGTTAACCACGTTGACGCCATTTATTTATTGTCGTGTGGTATTTCATATTCTGGCATGGCGGTATCTCCCCAAGATAATGGATACCTGCCCTGTTGAACCCAGCGATGAAAGGTGGAATATGGCCAATCTTTCGGGGCTGTTACCAATCCATGTTTGACGGGGTTGATATGGATGTAATCGAGATGATTATTGAAATCTTCCTGATCGCGGATCAGATGCTCCCAATAACGTCGTTGCCAAATACCCCGCTCGCCGCGACGCCAACGAGATTCTGAACGAGCCTCCGAATTGGGGATTGCTCGTGAAAACTTGCTTTTGATTTGGCGCCAACGCAGCGGAAAATTGGTATCCCCTTCCGGTAACTCCAGCAAGGCATGAAGATGTTCGGGCAAGACAACCCAGCCGTGGATGCGGAATGGATGACTCTCTTGCACCTCCCTGACAACCTTCCTCAACAGATCGATCCGTTCGACCAGTAGATGGTTGTTCTGACGTTCAGCCAGCACGACCGTAAAAAACCAGGTTCCCCCCGGTTGCCATATTCGTCTGTAATTCGCCATGTTTTGCCCAATCCACAATCAACCCTGCTGTTAAATGTGGTCTAAACGAAGCAAAACGTAGGGTGTAATGAACGAAGTGAATTACACCTCGCTCACACATCCACAAAACAAAAGCGGTGCAATGCGCTTCGCTTATTGCACCCTACTTTTTATGGTTCCTGCGTTGTTACATCATTTGGTTAGCGGCCCAAAAACGGTTCCCAGTCCTTAAACACCGGCTGCAACCCCGCCTGCCGCACGGCGGCGGCCACTTCCCCCACCGGGCGGTCGTCGTGGATGGCGAACTGCTCCAGCTCCTCTGCATCCCCTTCGGCATAGCCCCCCGGCTGGGTGCGCGACTCGGCCGACATCTGGGTGATGCCAAGGCGCACCGCACCGTTGCGAAAGGTGGCCGACTCGCGGGTCGAGAGGGACAAGTCCAGCGTCGGCGAGAAGAGGCGCCAGGCGCAGATAAGCTGGGCCAGCTGGCGATCCGACATGACCACGGAAGGCTCCAGACCACCGGTGCAAGGGCGCAGGCGCGGGAAGGAGAGCGAATAGCGGCTCTGCCAGTGGTGGCGCTCAAGCCAGGCGAGGTGCTCGGCAACAAAATAGCTGTCGGCGCGCCAGTCCGAGGAGAGGCCGATCAGCGCCCCCAAGCCGATTTTGTCGATACCGGCGCGGCCCAGCCGATCCGGCGTGGCGAGGCGCCATGCGATGTCCCGCTTGTTGCCGCGCAGATGGTGGCGGGCGTAGGTGGGGGCGTGGTAGGTCTCCTGATAGACCATGACGGCGTCGAGACCGAGGCTTTTCAGTTCGGCATATTCGGCCTGCGAGAGGGGCTGCACCTCCATCCCTACCGTGCTGAAGTGGCGGCGGATGATGGGCATCACCTCGCGAAAATAGGCGAGCCCCACTTTGTGCTCGTGCTCGCCGGTCACCAGCAGCACGCTGTCAAAACCGCGCGCCTTGATGGCCAGACACTCGTGCTCAATCTCGTCGCTATTCAAGGTCTTGCGCTTGAGGCGGTTGCTCATGGAGAAGCCGCAGTAGGTGCAGTCGTTGGCGCACAGATTCGACAGATAGAGCGGCACATAGAAGCCGATGGTGTTGCCAAAGCGCTGGCGAGTCAGCCGCTCGGCCTCGGCCGCCATCTGCGGCAGATACGCCTCGGCAGCCGGGGAAATCAGCGCCATAAAATCGCTCAGGGTGCGGCGCGGGGCACTCAGGGCCCGCGCCACATCGGCGACCGTTTTGGCGCGGATCTGCATGCCGATATCGTCCCACTCCAGCTCCTGCCAACGATTGGCAAAATCTACCCCCCTCCCGGCCTCCCCCTTGGGAGGGGGAGGAGTGCAGGGCTCGCCCCCTTCAAGCAC
>NZ_JBFOCL010000026.1:0-103695 GCF_040907785.1 Aeromonas sp. s8 | reverse complement strand
CTCTCCCAAGGGGAGAGGGGGGCTAAACACATCTGCCTCAGGAGAAACCGAGAAAGAGGACGCGGCCATTGGCTCTTGCCCCGAGCCAGCATCATGACTCATAACGCCCCCAGAAAATCGGTAAGCGGGCTGGAGGCTTGGGCCTGCAGGGCGCGGGCGCCAAGGCCGGCTTCATAGGCGCTGCGCCCGGCGGTGCAGGCCAGCGCAAAGGCGCGGCCCATGGCGACCGGGTCGCCGCTCACCGCGATGGCGGTGTTGACCAGCACGGCATCGGCGCCCAGCTCAAAGGCGGCGGCCGCGTGGCTCGGCGCACCGATGCCCGCATCAACTACCACAGGCACATTGGCCTGCTCGACGATGATGGAGAGAAACTCCCGGGTCACCAGCCCCTGATTGGAACCGATGGGCGCACCGAGCGGCATCACGGCAGCGCAACCCACCTCTTCGAGCCGTTTGCACAGCACGGGGTCGGCACCGCAGTAGGGCAGCACCACAAAGCCCTCTTTCACCAGCTGCTCGGCGGCTTTCAGCGTCTCGATGGGATCAGGCAGCAGATAGCGCGGGTCGGGGTGGATCTCCAGCTTCAGCCAGTTCGTCCTCAGCGCCTCGCGGGCGAGGTGGGCGGCAAATACCGCCTCGGCGGCGGTCTTGGCGCCAGAAGTGTTGGGCAGCAGCTTGACCCCGAGTTGCAGCAAGGGGCTCAGGATATCGTCGTGAGCCTTGCCCGGTTCGAGCCGCTTGATGGCCATGGTGACCAGCTGGGAGCCACTCGCCTCGATGGCGGCGGCCATCAGATCCGGGCGGGCAAACTTGCCGGTGCCGGTAAAGAGGCGCGATGAGAAGGTGTGATCGGCAATTGTCAGCATGTCAGCCTCCTGCAATGGCAGTGAAGAGGTGAAGTTCATCCCCGTCATTGAGACGGGTCTCGGCCCAGCGGCCACGGGGCAGCACGGCGCCGTTAAGGGCTATAGCCACTCCCTGTGGATTAACGTCTTGCGCCGCCAGCAGGTCGGCCACGCTCTGCCCTGCCGCCAGCTGCTGGGCTTTATCGTTGAGTCGAATGGTCAAGGTCATGGGGTGATCTCCTTATCGAGTGTCGGGCATCGGCGCTGCCCGCAAACCGGGCAATCGGGATCGGGGGCCAGAGTGAGGGTCTGCCACTGATGGGCCAACGCATCGAAACGGCGCAATGTGCCAGCGACCGGGCTTGGCATTCCGAGCAGCAGTTTCAGTGCCTCCAGTGCCTGCAAAGAGCCCATCACCCCGACCAGTGGGCCGGTGACGCCGCTGGTCTCGCAGCGCTCGGCGGTCTTGGTATCCAGCGGGTAGAGGCAGGCGTAGCAGGCGTGATCGCTGCTGGTACGCGCCATCAGCTGCCCCAGCCAGCCCACCGCAGCGGCGGAGATCCAGGGTTTGTCCTGAGCCACGCAGGCGGCGTTGATGGCATGGCGGGTAGGGAGGTTGTCGCAGCAGTCGATCACCAGATCTACCTCGGCCACAAACTCCGGCAGGCTGGCGGCATCGAGCCGCTGGTTGATGGCAATCAGCTCCACCAGCGGGTTGTGGGCAACCAACCGCTCGCGGGCCAGCTCCGCCTTGGAGTGGTTCACCGCCTCGCTATCGAACAGGATCTGGCGCGGCAGATTGCTGGAATCGACCGTATCGCCATCGGCCAGCCACAAGGTGCCCACCCCGGCCCCGGCCAGATAGAGGGCCAGCGGCGAGCCGAGCCCGCCCAAGCCGACGAGCAGCACGGACTTATCTTTCAGCCGCGCCTGCCCCGCCTCCCCCACTTCCGCCAGCATCAGCTGGCGGCCATATCTCAGATACTCTTTGTCACTAAGAGAAGCGGCATCAGAGCGCATGTTCTGCCTCCCGTATAACGGTGGCCGAGCGTGGCTTATCCCCTGCCCCCACGGCCGCGAGCAGCCGCTCGGTCGCCCCCTGCCAGTCGTCGCTGGCCGTGATGGCAGAGACCAGCGCAATACTTCCGACCCCGCTTGCCTTGACCGCCGCCACCCGATCCTCGCTGATGCCGCCGATGGCCACCGTCGGCCACTCCGCCATCAGGGCGCGGTAGCGATGCAGCCGCACCAGCCCCTGCGGGCGCGAAGGCATCGCCTTGGTGTTGGTCGGGAAGATATGACCCAACGCCATATAGGAGGGGGCCAGCTCGCGCGCCCGCATCAGCTCGAAGTAGCCGTGGGTGGAGATGCCAAGGCGCAGCCCGGCCGCCTGAATGGCGGCGAGATCCGCCGTCTCCATATCCTCCTGCCCCAGATGCACGCCCCAGGCGCCCGCCTCGATGGCCTGTTGCCAGTAGTCGTTGATAAAGAGCCGCGCCCCATGGCGGCGACCAAGCGCCACAGCATCGCGAATGGCCGGTGCCACCTCTGCGGCAGGCAGATTCTTGATCCGCAGCTGGATGGTCTTGACCCCTGACCCCAGCAGGCGGCGCAGCCACTTGACCGAATCCACCACCGGATAGAGGCCGAGGTTGTGTTCGGTCGGCGCGAAGGGGCCATCCGGCAGGCGGGCGCTGCTCGCTTCATACAATCCGAAGCGGCGATCGAGGGTTGATCCCGCCAACACGGCGCGGGGGAAGTGGGCAAGAGCGGCGGGCCAGCCAAGATGGGCGATGGGGCCCGGGCCTGCGCCCACTCCCTGCGCTGCAGCCAAGCCCTGTTGCAGGTAGGCACGCGCCAGGGTGATGGCGTCCTCCACCGGATAATCCTGCGCCACCACGGCGGCTATGGCGCTGGCGTAGCAGCAGCCGGTGCCGTGGCCGTGGCGGGTATCGAGGCGCGGCGCCGCCAGCCAGAACTCGCGGGTCTCGTCCTGGTAGTAATCGAGGCAGAGATCGCCGCTCCAGCCCAGATGGCCGCCCTTGACCAGCACGGCGCGGGCGCCGAGTTCGCGCAGCCGCTGGGCAGCGAAACGCACCAGCACAGGGCTTGTCGCAGGAATGCCGGTCAGGGCCTCCAGCTCGGGGCCGTTGGGGGTGATGAGCGACAGACGTGGCAACAGCTGCTCGCGCACCGCTTCCAGCATATTGGGCTCCGCCATCGGGGTGCCGCTGCTGGCAATAGCCACCGGGTCGTAGACCACGAAGGGAGCCTCGATGGCCGCCAGTCGGCGGGCCAGCACCTCCACATGGAGCCGGGTCGGCAGCAGGCCGATCTTGATGGCGGCGGGCGGCAGATCGACGCCAAGGGCGTCGATCTGGGCGGTGAAGGTCTGCATCAGCACAGGGTCGACCATCTTCACCGCCACCGAGTTCTGGGCGGTAATGGCGGAGATAACCGAGCAGCCGTGCACGCCGAGGTCGTGCAATGTGTGCAAGTCGGCCTGAATACCGGCGCCACCGCCGGAGTCGGAACCGGCGATGGTCCAGACCACAGGGCGAGAGTCGGTCACAGGTGGCAGGTCGGCGGGGCTGACAGCCCCGCTTGCGCTGCTCACGCCTCCTCCCCTGCGGCCTGTTTCAGCGCCGCCGCCTGATGGTAGATCTCGCCGCCGGTCTCCTTGAAAGTCTCAGCCATGCGGGCCATGCCGCTCTCCACCTGAGCCACCACCTGCTCCTGCTGGCCATCCATGCCGACCAGCTTGATCTCAACGGCTTCCAATTTCGCCGCGTAATCGCGCACGTCCTGAGTGATCTTCATGGAGCAGAACTTGGGCCCGCACATGGAGCAGAAGTGGGCCACCTTGCCGGACTCCTGGGGCAGGGTTTCGTCGTGGTAGGCGCGGGCGGTGTCGGGATCCAACGCCAGATTGAACTGATCCTCCCAACGGAACTCGAAGCGTGCCTTGGACATGGCGTTGTCGCGGATCTGGGCGCCCGGGTGACCCTTGGCCAGATCGGCGGCGTGAGCGGCGATCTTGTAGGTAATCAGACCCTGCTTCACATCCTCCTTGTTGGGCAGCCCCAGATGCTCCTTGGGGGTGACGTAGCAGAGCATGGCGCAGCCGTACCAGCCGATGAGCGCGGCGCCAATGCCGGAGGTGAAGTGATCGTAACCGGGCGCGATGTCGGTGGTGAGCGGGCCCAGCGTATAGAAAGGCGCCTCGTGGCAGTGCTCCAGCTGCTCGGTCATGTTGCGCTCGATCATGTGCATCGGCACGTGACCCGGCCCCTCGATCATCACCTGCACGTCGTACTCCCACGCGATCTTGGTGAGCTCGCCCAAGGTGCGCAGCTCGGCGAACTGAGCCTCGTCGTTGGCGTCATAGACGGAGCCCGGACGCAGACCGTCGCCCAGCGACAGCGCCACGTCATAGGCGGCGCAGATCTCGCAGATTTCGCGGAAGTGCTGGTAGAGGAAGTTCTCCTTGTGGTGTGACAGGCACCACTTGGCCATGATGCTGCCGCCGCGCGAGACGATGCCGGTGAGGCGCTTGGCGGTCATCGGCACGAAACGCAGCAGGACGCCGGCATGGATGGTGAAGTAGTCCACCCCCTGCTCGGCCTGCTCCAGCAGGGTGTCGCGGAACAGCTCCCAGGTGAGGTCTTCGGCGATGCCGTTGGTCTTCTCCAGCGCCTGATAGATGGGCACGGTACCGATGGGGACAGGGCTGTTGCGCAGGATCCACTCGCGGGTCTCGTGGATATAGCGGCCGGTGGAGAGATCCATCACTGTGTCGGCGCCCCAGCGGGTCGACCAGACCAGCTTCTCTACCTCCTCCTCGATGCTGGAGGTGACTGCCGAGTTGCCGATGTTGGCGTTGATCTTCACCAGAAAATTGCGGCCGATGATCATCGGCTCCGCTTCCGGGTGGTTGATGTTGCTGGGGATGATGGCGCGACCGGCGGCCACCTCATCGCGCACAAATTCGGGGGTGATGTTCTGGGGCAAACGGGCACCGAAATCGCGGCCCGGATGCTGGGTGCGCAAGAGCTCGGAGCGCACCCGCTCGCGCCCCATGTTCTCGCGAATGGCGATAAATTCCATCTCGGGAGTGATGATGCCGGCGCGGGCGTAGTGGAGCTGGGTGACCCGACGGCCCGGCTTGGCGCGGCGTGGTTTCGGCAGATGCTCGAAGCGCAGGTGGTCGAGCCCCTCGTCCGCCAGACGCTCCTGAGTGAAGGTGGAGCTGAGCCCCGGCAGTTCGTCGGTATCATCGCGCTCCAGCACCCAGTTCTCCCGCAGGCGCGGCAGGCCACGGCGCACGTCGATGGCGACCCCCTCCTCCCCGTAACGGCCAGAAGTGTCGTAGACCGGGATCGGCTCGTTGGGTTCGAATTTGGGATCTTCTTTGGTGCCGCCGACGAAGGTGTCGGCCAGCAGGATCTCCCGCAGGGGCACCCGGATATCGGGGCGAGAACCCTGGATAAAGATGCGGCGGGAGTTGGGGTGAGCCATCCCCTTGAGGCTGTCGATAAAGGCCTGAGCGCTGGAACGCTGCTCGCGGCGGCTGGATTTATTGGTATCAGATACGGAAGTAGACATAGCAAAACTCACATTAACTGGTTGAAGTTATGGGTGTTTGCTTGTCTGGAGTTCGAGGAGAAGATGAACTTGCGGCGGGGTGTTTATCTCGGGAGGGAGTGCGCGCGGGATAGATCTCCGCGCTGCTGTTCTACCACTTCCCGTTCTCTGCACGCTGTGGGCAAGGCGCCCCACGTGCTGGACAACCGGACGGGACAGACTCCCTCCTGTGCGCCCTGACCCATCAAGGGTGAGCCCTTTGATGAGCGGAAGAGGCTTGTCCCTCCTCCGGCGCGGTAACCCGCAAGTTACCCTTGTTCCCTTCGCAGGTTTTAACCTGATCAGGTTCCACGGATCCCGAATTAACGGTCTCAGCTTCGCGTCGTTCGACGGTCAGCACTCCGACAAGATGGCGCCAGTATAAGGGGGAAAATCTAAAGCACAAGCCGTTAACAATCTGGCCAACACGCCTCTTTCAACAAATGAGTGAACGATGCCTCGCTCACGGGGCCACCCCAAACAGAGGTCAAACCTGCGTTGGCATCCCCTTGGCAAGCCACAGATTCCCGCTGTGATCATGCAGGGACAAGAGGACAAAAAGAGGGAAAATCGAGGGGCGCAGGGCAAGTGCATCGTCTTGCGCAGAACAGAAACAGGCCCCTATGAAAGGGGCCTGCGAGTGAGGTTATTGAACCGGCACTATGGTCAGGGATACGTTGCCAAACCCTTCGTTGGCAAGGGCATCCTGATCCAGATCCACACCGGTCAGAGCCACACCTTCAGCAGAGGCGTTACGCAACTGGGCAGAGGCCGCGGAACGGGTCTGGGGCTGACCGATTTCGATATCGCCGGCAAACTGGCTCTCGGCATAGAAGTCACCGGTCACTGCCGAACGGATCGGGCGCAGCACACGACCCAGGTTATTCTGCATGGTCGACAAACCATACTCGCTGATGGTCCAGTTCCAGTCCCACCACTTCACTTCACCCGGGATATAACGCTTGTCCCACTGGTAGCGAATGCTGCTTGCCTTGTCGCGGAACGGGCCGACGGCAAAGGTGTGCTCCCAGGTCGGACGATTCTCCGGATGGGTATACCAGGCATTGCCGCCCCAACGCAGGAAGCCCTTCATGGTCAGGTCATAATTGACCTCGGCCTTGAACTCGTAGGGGTAGGAGATGTTGGACTTGTAGAGGGCAACCCGCACCGGCAGGCTGGAGTGAGGCGGCACCGTGGGGCGCGCTTCAACCGAGACGGTCTCGGTCGTCGAGCCCCCTTTCTGGGAGGCCCAACTCTGGCTCGCAGCGATCTCGATGGCCAGTTCGGTTTCCCCCACCAACGGCCACTGAAACTTGTTCTTGGTGGTCACCTTCTCGCTCAGGCTGTAGGTGTCGGTCTTCGACCAGTTGGTGGCCTTGTCGTACTTCAGGGTCACCACCACCTGCTGGGGCAGGTCGGTGTAGTTGGTCGCATTGGCCGTGATGGTCTTGACCAGCTGCTTGCCGCTCTCGGTGACCTGACCATGGCTGAAGGAGTCGGGTTCCAGGGTATATGAGAAGTTGCTTACCTTGATGGAGCTCTTCTCCCCGCAACGATATCCGGAGCAGCCGCCGTCATTATTTCCCTTTATCAACCAGCCATCGCCAACCCGGGTAACATCCATATCTTCCCCGACATAGGGGCTATGATTTCCACCCACCCAGGCGTATCCCAAATAATGGGCGAGATAACTGACTGGCTTGATAAAATAATCATTGTCGTGGACAAGCCGCCATTGCACATCGACCTCATCACCCGCCGGAATATTCCAGTCAGAGAGTGTTGGTATTTCTCCGGAAACCGGTGAGTTGGGATAACACCAGGTTTCTCCGGCTGTGCCCTGTTTGATTTCGCCATTATATCCCGGCCCCATAATCACCCAGCGATCAGCCAGCCCGGTTATCTGCCACTGCCCCATGCGGCTGACCAGATTACCCTTGATACTCATGGCTTCATCGCGGGTCAGAGGACGGTAACCACTGGCACAGACGCCCGTGCCAAGGCCCGCCCACTTGACCTGATCAGGGTAGACAGGTTCAGCCGCCTGCACCTGAGCGAGCATCAATGAAGACGCCAAAAACGCCAGATTGGCGGTAATTATTCTATTCATCATTTATCCCTCTTTCAGACATACGATAATTGTTATTGTGTAGAAATATCCTTTTTCATTTGACAGGTATGGACTCCGACAAAACCTGACACAAATAAAATAAACCACCAAAAAACATCCATGACAAACAAAATAATGGTGATACAGGAAAATAATTAGAGCGATGACTTTATTGAGGAATAAATCATAAATATTGTGGCAGCCATTATTTAATGGCTGCCACAATATGGTGAAACCATATTAAATAAGAAGATGCTGAATTACTCTTCCGGATTGATCACTTCAATTCCCTGCAATATTCCATCCGCCGAACGGATCAATACCAGCTCGCTCCCGGCATGCAGATCGGCGGCCGAACCGTTGACCCAGCGCACCTGCGGATTGAGTGGCACAGTGCCCAGAGTTGCCAGCGTGAGCTGCCGGTCATCGAAGGATTGCAGGCGATCTTGCGCCCGCTGCCAGGGCTGATTGGCCCGCGGGGCTCTGGCGGCCAGCAGCTCAATCCGGGTGGCAACGCCATCGGCCACCAGCAGGGCGAGCTGGTCGCCGGGCTTGAGTGGCTGCGGCCAAATCTCCCCCTGCCGCCAGATGGCGGCACTGCCCTGTTCCACCTCGGCCCCCTGAAATTGCAGGCGGATGCCGTCGCTGTGCTCCAGCTCCACCAGCCACAATTCGTCGGCTCCCGCCTGCGCCGCCCAGAGCGGCATTCCCAGCATCCATGCACACCACTTTCTCGATTGTTCCATCTTCGTTCGTCCCTGAACAAAAAGCCCATGCTGAACAAGCATGGGCTTCATTCGGGAGCATTTCTAATCGGAACGCAGAGATCGGATCAGTCATCCTCGCGGCAGCGGCTCAGACGCATGCCGTCAAACTTGCACTCCAGCTCGAGCCAGCGCCCTTCGAACGGCGCCAGACTGTTGTCCGAAGTGGTGTAGCCCCAGATCCGCCCCCCTTCGACCGGCCCCTCCAGATCCATCTCGTCCTTGTCATCTTCGTCGAGGGCCTCGACCTTGCGCACATAGCGCACGCCGTTCTCCACCACCCCTTTCATCTCGACCCAGGTACCGCCGAGATCATCTTCGTTGAGCCAATCCTTGAAGCGGGTCTGGTCGTCGATCACGAACGGCATGCCGTTGACCATCAACTGGCCAAGCTGCCAGGTGGTGCGGCCGGTCAGTTTGAATTCGGTCGCCTGTGCGGTGCCAAGTGGCAACAAGATCAACAGCAGGAGGGCGCAGAGAGACTTCTTCATCAGGGATCCTCGGGGTTACACTGGCAAACAGGATGCCGAATCCGGTGTGAAAAGAGCGTGAAACGCTCGCCAACCAGGAGAGCAAAGCATGAAGATTTTGGTAGTGGAAGACAATCCTCAGGTGGCGGAAACCATCATGGATTATCTGGAGCTGGCCGGTCACCGCCTCGATTGTGCCTATCACGGTCAGGCGGCGCTGCAACTGCTGGAGGATCAGCGTTTCGACGTCATCATCATGGATGTGATGATGCCGCGCCTCGATGGCCTCAGCACAGTGGCGCACCTGCGCGAGCAGGGGATTGCCACTCCCGTGCTGTTTCTCACCGCCCGCGACAGCCTGGAAGACAAACTGGCAGGCTTCAAGGCGGGAGGGGATGACTATCTGGTCAAGCCGTTCGCCATGGAGGAGCTGGAGGTGCGGCTGCAAGCCCTCAGCCTGCGTGGCCCGCGCGGCGATGTGGGGGCCATCAGCTTTGGCGATCTGACGGTCGATGTCGCCAGCGGCCGCGCCACCCGCGCCGGTGAGCACCTCAAGCTCGGCAAGATCCCGTTCCGGATCCTCGCCCTGCTGGCCCGCCGCGCCCCCGCCATCGTCAGCCGTCAGGAGGTGCTCGACACCGTCTGGGGGGATGAGGAGCCCGACTCCGATGCCCTACGCAGCCATATCTACGCCCTGCGCAACGCGCTGGACAAACCCTTCCCCACTCCCATGCTGGAGACCTTGCACGGCCAAGGCTACCGACTGGTGAGCGCATGAGCCTGCCGAGCCTGCGTCGCCGCCTGATCATGGCACTCGGCGGCGCCGGGGTGGTGCTGCTGATCCTGCTCTCCGGCCTGATGATGGTGGCCGAGGACAAGATGGAGGAGCTGAGCCTGCGCCACTGGCTGGAAGCCGAAGTGACCCGCTACAGCGATGACTGGCTGCGACTCGGCCCGGCCGCCGCAGCCCCGAGCCCCAGACAGTTCTCCAGCTACTGGACCGAAGCGGGCCGTCTGCCGAAATGGCTGAAGCCCTACCAGACTCCCGGCTTTTTCGAGCACCAACTGGGCAAGGAGGACAAACACTTTCTGGTGGCCCGTCACCCCTCCGGCGAGGGACTGCTCTATCTGGTCTTCAACGACGACGCCGATGATTACCTCGACCCCTACGAAGACAAGCTGCATCTGGCCACCCGACTGATTGGGGTGACCCTGCTGCTGGGCTGCCTCGGCTTCGGTATCTGGCTGGTACGCCATATCACAGGGCCGCTGCAACGGCTGCAACAGAGGGTCGCCCACCTCACTCCGGATCAGGCGGATTTCGAGCCCGACGCCCCCTGGCAGGAGCTGCGGGACATCGAGCTGGCGCTGCTGGCCGGCAAGCAGGAGGTGAGCGCAGTGTTCGCCCGCGAGCAGGAGTTCAGTCGCTTCGCCAGCCACGAGCTGCGGACCCCCAACATGGTGATCCAGGGCTCGGCGGCCCTGCTCGGCAAGGTGACGGACTTGCCCGCACCGGCCGCCCGCGCCACCACCCGTATCCGCGCTGCCGCCGACGAGATGGCGCTGCTCACCGAGACCTTCCTGCTGCTGGGCCGCAAGGAGGCTGTGGAGCGACCGCTGCAACAGGTCACCCCGCTGATCCGTCAGGAGCTGGCCCGCCTCGCCCCGCTATTGCAGCGGGAGGCCCTCGATATCCGGCTTAATCTGGATGAGAGCAGCGAAGTAAATGCCCCCCTCTCCCTGCTCGCCATCGCCCTCGGCAACCTGCTGAAAAATGCCCTGAGCTATGCCGAGGGACATATCGACATCGAGCTGTGTGGCCCGGTGCTCACCATCAGCAACCCGACGGCGGCGGCTCCGGATCAGATCCTCGGCTACGGCTGTGGCCTCACCATCATCCAGCGCATCTGCGAGAAACTCGGTTGGAAGATCGATACCCGGCTGAAGGACGGAATTTTCAGCGCCCGGCTGGCGATGATCACTGCCGAACAGTTCCCTCTCCCTTTGGGAGAGGGTTAGGGTGAGGGAGCAGTGGCACCGCCAACCCAGCAGCCAGATAGCAACAAGGCGCCCGAGGGCGCCCTGTTTTTATCTGGCGGATGCAAGCCTGAGGCTCACTCCGCCGGTTTGTTCTTGCGGCTCGCCTTGAGTTCGAGGAACTCAATGATCTTGCCAGCCACATCCTTGCCGGAGGCGGCTTCCACCCCTTGCAGGCCGGGGGAGGAGTTGACCTCCAGCACCAGCGGGCCACGGGCGCTGCGCAGGATATCCACCCCCGCCACATCCAGCCCCATGATCTTGGCGGCCTGCACCGCGGTGGCGCGCTCTTCCGGGGTGATCTTGATCGCTTCGGCAGTACCGCCACGGTGCAGGTTGGAGCGAAACTCCCCCGGCTGTGCCTGACGGCGCATGGCGGCAACCACCTTGCCGTTGACCACCAGACAGCGGATATCGGCGCCATTGGCCTCGCGGATATACTCCTGCACCAGAATGTTGTTGTTGGTCTGGATAAAGGCCTCGATCACGCTCTCGGCGGCCTTCTGAGTCTCGCAGAGCACCACGCCAATCCCTTGGGTTCCCTCCAGCAGCTTCACCACCAACGGCGCCCCGCCCACCATGGTGATGAGGTCGGGCACGTCGTGGGTGCTGTGGGCATAGCCGGTGATGGGCAGGCCGATGCCGTGGCGGGAGAGCAGTTGCATCGCCCGCAGCTTGTCGCGGGAACGGCTGATGGCCACCGAGCTGTTGAGGGCCATGGTGTTCATCATCTCGAACTGGCGCAGCACGGCGGTACCGTAAGCGGTAATGCTGGCCCCGATCCGCGGGATCACGGCGTCATAACTTCCCAGCTCCCCACCCTCGTAGTGAATGGAGGGGTTGTGGGAAGCAATATTCATATAGCAGCGCAGGGTGTCGAGCACCTCTACCTGATGACCGCGCGCCTGTGCCACCTCGACCAGACGGCGGGTGGAGTAGTTTTTCGGCTCACGGGATAAAATGGCGATCTTCATGACAATTCCGCTAGAAGGCTGTGCCTGGGCAGGATGGGGCGGGAGAGTATAAGGTGCCACAGCGCCAAGACAACGCCAATTGTTTATCCTGACAACAAGACAAACCACACCAAACCGCACGCTACCACATCACTGTGACCAACAGGTTAAACGGCGGCTCTGCGCAGGTTGTTCAACCCGTGCAAGGATGCCGCCGTTTCTCGTTAAAGATCAACCGGTGTCACGCGGGAGTCAGTTCAGGTTTGGCCCCAGCCAGCGCTCGGCCTCGGCCAGCGTCATCCCTTTGCGGGCGGCGTAATCTTCCACCTGATCTTGCTGGATCTGCGCCACCGCGAAGTATTTGCTCTCGGGATGAGAGAAGTACCAACCCGATACCGCCGCCCCCGGCCACATAGCGTAGGATTCGGTCAGCTGCATGCCGATGGCCTGCTCGACATCCAGCAACTCCCAGATGCTCCCCTTCTCGGTATGCTCCGGGCAGGCCGGATAACCGGGAGCCGGGCGGATGCCCTGATAGTTCTCGCGGATCAGCTCCTCGTTGCTGAGGGCCTCGTCGGGGGCATAACCCCAATGTACCTTGCGCACCTGCTCGTGCAGATACTCGGCAAAGGCTTCGGCCAGACGGTCGCACACCGCCTGAATAAGGATGGCGTTGTAGTCGTCATGCTGCGCCTTGTAGGCCTTGGCGATGGCCTCCTCACCGATGCCGCCGGTCACCGCGAAGGCACCGATCCAGTCGGGTTTGCCGCTCTCTTTCGGCGCCACATAGTCCGCCAGACAGTAGTTGGGGAAGCCCTGCTTCTCGCTCTGCTGGCGCAGGTGGTGCAGCACCTTGATGACCTCGGTGCGCGACTCGTCGCTGTAAACTTCGATGCTGTCCCCTACCGCGTTTGCCGGGAACAGGCCGATCACCCCGGCGCAGCGCACGCTCTGATCCTTTTCCAGCTGGTCCAGCATGGCGTTGGCATCGGCAAACAACTTGGTCGCCTCCTCGCCAATGATCTCGTCCTCGAGGATGCGCGGGAATTTGCCCGCCAGCTCCCAGCTGAGGAAGAACGGCGTCCAGTCGATGTATGGGCGCAACACCGAAATGGCCACATCTTCCAACTTCTGCACCCCGAGCTCGCGGGGCTTGGGTGGCTGGTAGCCAACCCAATCCAGCTGATGCCGGTTGGCGCGGGCATGAGCCAGACTGACCGGACGGGAGCGCGGCTGCTTGCGGGCATGCTGATCCCGGGCGATCTCGTACTCCTTGTCGATGCGGGCGACAAATGCCTCCTTGAGATCCGGACTGAGCAGGCTCTGGGCCACCCCTACCGCGCGGGAGGCGTTGGAGACATAGACCACAGGCTCCGAGTAGTTTTGCTCGATCTTCACCGCTGTGTGCGCCTTGGAGGTGGTGGCACCGCCGATCAGCAGCGGCAGCTTGAAGCCCTGACGCTCCATCTCCTTGGCCACGTGCACCATCTCGTCCAGCGACGGGGTGATGAGACCCGACAACCCGATGATATCGGCGCCGACCTCCCGCGCAGTCTTGAGAATGGTCTCGCAGGAGACCATGACCCCGAGGTCGACAATCTCGAAGTTGTTGCACTGCAGCACCACCCCGACGATGTTCTTGCCGATGTCGTGCACGTCCCCTTTCACGGTGGCCAGCACTATCTTGCCGTTGCTGGAGCCGCCCGACTTTTCCGCCTCGATATAGGGCTGCAGATAGGCCACCGCCCGCTTCATCACCCGCGCTGACTTCACCACCTGCGGCAGGAACATCTTGCCCGCGCCGAACAGGTCGCCGACCACGTTCATGCCATCCATCAGCGGCCCTTCGATGACGTGCAGCGGCTTCTCGGCGCCAGCGCGCGCCTCTTCGGTATCCTCTTCGATAAAGTCGGTGATCCCCTTGACCAGCGCGTGCTCCAGCCGCTTGCCCACCGGCCAGCTGCGCCACTCCTGATCCCGTGGATCCTCAGCCTGGGCACCGGCACCGCGATACTTCTCGGCGATGGCCAGCAGCTCCTCGGTCGCATTGTCATTGAGGTTGAGCACCACCGCCTCGACCTTCTCTTTCAGCTCCGCCGGAATGTCTTCATAGATGGCGAGCTGACCGGCGTTGACGATCCCCATGTCCATGCCGTTCTTGATGGCGTGGTAGAGGAAGACGGCGTGAATGGCTTCGCGCACCGGCTCGTTGCCGCGAAACGAAAACGAGACGTTGGAGACGCCGCCGGAGATCATGGCGTGGGGCAGGTGCGTTTTGATGTCCTTCACCGCCTCGATGAAGTCCACCGCGTAGTTGTTGTGCTCATCGATGCCGGTCGCTACCGCGAAGATATTGGGGTCGAAGATGATGTCTTCCGGCGGGAAACCGACCTGATCCACCAGGATCCGGTAGGCACGCTGGCAGATCTCGAACTTGCGGGCGCGGGTGTCGGCCTGCCCCGCTTCATCGAACGCCATCACGATGACGGCGGCGCCGTAGCGGCGCAGCAGTTTCGCCTGCTGAATGAACTTCTCCTCCCCCTCTTTCATGGAGATGGAGTTGACCACCGGCTTGCCCTGCACGCACTTGAGGCCCGCCTCCAGCACCTCCCACTTGGAGGAGTCGATCATCACCGGCACCCGGGCGATATCTGGCTCACCGGCGATGAGGTTCAGGAAGCGCACCATGGCCGCTTCGGCGTCCAGCATCCCCTCGTCCATGTTGATGTCGATGATCTGGGCGCCGTTCTCCACCTGCTGTTTGGCAACATCGAGCGCCTCGTCGTAGAGCCCCTCTTTGATCAGCCGTTTGAACTTGGCCGAACCGGTGACGTTGGTGCGCTCCCCCACGTTCACGAACATGGATTCGGGGGTGATGATGAGGGGCTCGAGGCCCGACAACCGGCAAGCTACCGGCAGCTTGGGCAGCACACGCGGCTTGATGCCCGCCACGGCGTCGGCCATGGCGCGGATATGGGTCGGGGTGGTACCGCAGCAACCGCCGACCAGGTTAAGAAAGCCGCTTTGGGCCCACTCGCGGATATGCTCCGCCATCTCGACGGCATCGAGGTCGTACTCACCGAACGCATTGGGCAGACCGGCGTTGGGGTGGGCACTGACATGGGTCTCGCTGATGCGCGACAGCTCTTCCACATACTGGCGCAGCTCGTCTGGCCCGAGCGCACAGTTGAGACCGAACGAGACCGGTTTGACGTGGCGCAGCGAATGGTAGAAGGCTTCGGTGGTCTGGCCGGAGAGGGTACGACCGGAGGCATCGGTAATGGTACCGGAGATCATCACCGGCAGGCTGTAGCCCAGCGCCTCGAACACCCCTTCCACCGCGAAGGCGGCAGCCTTGGCGTTGAGGGTATCGAAGATGGTCTCGATCAGGATGATGTCGGCGCCGCCCTCGATCAGGGCGTGGGTCGATTCGGTGTAGGCGGCCACCAGCTGGTCATAGGTGACGTTGCGCTTGCCGGGATCGTTCACATCCGGCGAGATGGAGGCGGTACGGTTGGTAGGGCCCAACACCCCTGCTACGAAGCGCGGCTTGGCGGGATCTTTTGCCGTCCACTCGTCTGCCACGGCGCGGGCCAGACGGGCGGCTTCCCGGTTGATCTCGGCGGAAAACTCTTCCATCTCGTAATCGGCCATGGCGATGCGAGTGGCGTTGAAGGTGTTGGTCTCGAGAATGTCGGCCCCGGCAGCGCAATACTGCTCGTGGATCTCGCGGATCACCGCCGGACGGGTCAGCACCAGCAGATCGTTGTTGCCCTTGATGTCGGTATGCCAGTCGGCAAACCGCTCACCCCGATAATCCGCCTCCCCCAGCTTGTAGCCCTGGATCATGGTGCCCATGGCCCCGTCGATGATCAGGATCCGCTCCCTGAGGCAGGCTTCCAGCTTCTTTGTTACGTCCGACTGCTTGCTCGGCTCTCTGCTCGACATTACGTTCGACACCGCGTGTTCCTCTTACATCCATGCAACTGCGTAAACAGCATCCTAACAGCAAACAAATAAAATGGAAATCTAGCCGTCTATCAGTCCAAATGCGCCACCATATACTCATTTATGGGTAATGAGTAACATAGGGCCCGAGAGTAACCTATGCCCGTCCTGCATAGGGATACGTGCTTGCTGTCTACCAACGAGAAAAAAATAACTATGAGCGTCTACTACACACTCTGTTTTCTGGCAGCGTTGGCGATTTTTATCGCCTTTGCCAACCAGTATGTTGTGAAGATCCAGACCACCATCGCCATTACTGCGGGCTCCATGCTGATCTCCGCACTGCTGGTGCTGTTTGGCAAACTGGGCTGGTTCAACCTGGAACCTCTTGCCGTCAAGACCATGGAGAGCATCGACTTCCAGAACTTCCTGCTGAAGGGGATTCTGGGCTTCCTGCTGTTCGCCGGTGGCCTTGGCATCAACCTCAAGGCGCTGCGTAGCCAGAAGTGGGAGATCACCATTCTGGCCATCATTGCCACCCTGCTCTCCACCTTCCTCATCGGCTACGGCTTCTGGTTTATCGCCAAGCTGCTGGGCTGGGAGTTGCCGCTGGTCTACTGCATGCTGTTCGGCGCGCTGATCTCCCCCACTGACCCGATTGCCGTACTGGCCATCGTCAAGAAGATGAAAGCGCCACCCCAGATCGCCATCCAGATCGAAGGGGAATCCCTGTTCAACGATGGTGTTGGCCTCGTCATCTTCGCTACCGTGTTTGCCGTCGCCTTTGGCGGTGTCGAGCCCACCTTCGGTAGCGTGGCCGGTCTGTTCCTGCACGAAGCCCTCGGCGGCATCCTGTTTGGTGCCGTGCTGGGCCTCATCGCCCACGTGATGATCAGCGCCACCGACGACGGTTCATTGGAGCTTCTGCTGACCCTCTGCATCCCGACCGCCGGCTTTGCCTTTGCCAACATGATCGGCGTCTCCGGCGCACTGGCCATGGTGGTCACCGGCATCATGATCGGCAACTGGACCCGTCACTCCGGCTTCTCCGAGCAGAGCAGCCATCACCTGGACCACTTCTGGGAGTTGATGGACCAGTTCCTCAACGCCCTGCTGTTCCTGCTGATCGGTCTGGCGCTGGTACTGCTGGATCTCGCCTGGCGTGACTGGATCCTGCTGGTCATTGCGGTGCCGCTCTGCCTGGGTGCCCGCTTTATCAGCGTGTCGCTGCCCTATGTGGCTTTCCGCCGATTCCGCAATTACAACACCTTCTCGGTGCGGATCCTCACCTGGGGTGGCCTGCGCGGTGGTCTGGCGATGGCGATGGCACTGGCACTCCCCTCCGGCGTCATGATGATCCCGGAACATGGCGTCGACCTGCGTCAGGTCATCCTGGTGATGACCTACTCGGTGGTGATGTTCTCCATCGTGGTGCAAGGCATGACCATCACCCCGATGATCACGGCTGCCAAAAAGGCCTGTGGCGACTACTGAGTCGGCCCACTGTGCTGATTGCAGAATGAGAGAGGGCTCCCGTCGGGAGCCCTCTTTTTATGGCGGATAGATGCGAATATTTGCTGCTGATAGCCCCTTGATTACACAGAGGAAAAGCGTACTAACTTCAACATCGGCAAATTATTGTTTGCTTTTTATTCATTTCGAGGAGAGAATGCGCGTCGGCTAGTTAATCAGCCTGTTTATGTTTGCCCTGCAATGCTTCACCTCACGATGAATCCTGCCAGTACCCGCATAACCTTCTTCTGATTTACTCGCCTTGAGAACCGTCAGGCTGTCTGCCTGCGTTGCCCGGCTCTCACGGTGCAGACCCGATCTGCCCACCCAATTTGATTTATGCATCAGCATATTCCTTGAAAGTGCAGACGCCCCTTAACCGGGCTGGGTATTCCTGCGCGCTTGTCGTTCACCCAATCGACCGCGCCCATTGACCTGACATTTGCCAATACAAGGAGCAAACACCTAATTTATATAGAGAAATACCATGATGAAAGCAGTACAAACACACAAGCCCCTGCGTCGCAGCAAGCCCATCAACCTGCCTGTGCAAGAGCACGACAATGATGCGTTTCTGATCCAGTTCAGCACCCGCTTCAGCGGCGGTTTCGCCATCTCCTGTGATGGTATCGCTGGCGAGTTCTCCATCGAAGACCTCAACTGATCCTGCCTGCCCTCCGGCAGCGCCCGATGCAGACAGGCCGCAACTCACGGCGGCCTCTTTGCTTCTCTCTCACGCCTTTAGCCAGACCCGGCCTCTTGCTTGTCACTCAGCCTGACAGCCACCTCGTCATTCGCTTTCCCGCTCTCTGACCTTGATCACTGCTCCAGCAGCAGGCACTCATCGGCATCTTCGCTCAATTTGACCAGTCGACTGCGCACCAACCCCAGTTTGGCCAGCAGGCCGATGGATCGCTCGTTGCCCGGAGTGACGATGGCAACTACCTGCCCGATCCCCAACCGGCTTTTGCCATCGGCAAGGGCGGCCTGCGCCGCTTCAATGGCGTAGCCCTGACCGCGATATTGCGGCAGGAAGGCGTAACCGATATCGACCTGCTCCAGGGTATCGCGCTTGATCAGGCCGCAAATACCGAGGCTGACACCGTCCTCCTTACGCTCCACCAGATAGAGCCCGTGACCATAGCGGGCATAGCTGACCGCCGGTCCCTGCTGGATATACTCCTGCGCCTGCTCCAGGGTGCGAATGCCCCGATCACCGATGTAACGATAAAAGTCGCCGTCATTGAGCAGCTCAAGGATGAAGGAGGCATCGGTGGCGATCATTTCGCGCAGGATCAGGCGGGAGGAGGCAATCATGGCAAGGGCTCTCAAACGGAAAGTGAAGGGCAAAGAGTGCCCCGTCACTCCCGGGCTGGCAAGCCTGTGGCGCCATCGGCCATGAAAAAGGGGCCGCGTTGGCCCCTGATGATGAGATGGGATAAACGGGCTCAGGCGGCCAGCAACCCGGCATAGCCATTACCCTGCTCGCGCAGCGCAGTGAACTGGGCGGCACAATCGGCCCAGCTCAACCCCAGCGCATCTGCCACCTTGTGGGGCCACTCGGGTGGCGCCTCTTCCCCCACATCGGATTGCGCAGCCAGCACGATCGCCAGATGGATCAACCCGGCCTCGGGAGAGAACTCCTTGGCCAGCATGGGGTTGTAGTGATACTCCACCGCATTGCTGATGGTCTCGGGGAACTTCCAGTAGCGTGCCATGGCCGCCCCGACCTGGGCATAGTTGAAGCCGACCACCAGCTCTTCCGCCTTGGCCCGTCCCTTGTGCAACTCCAGATCGTGGATGTGATGGACGGTGTTTTCCGGCAAGCCTACGTGCATCACCAAGCGGCCGAGATCGTAGAGCAGGGCGCAGGTAAAGACCTCATCCCCCTTCATCCCCTTCTTCACCGCCAGACGACGGGCCAGCTCCGCCACGTTGAAAACGCAGCCCCAGAAATGTTTGAGGTCAATGCCGGGCACCGCAGTGACCGATTCGGTGAGCCCGCAGGCCAGCACCATGTTGCGCACCATCGCCAATCCCAGCCGCACCGAGGCTTCATTGACGGTGCCGATCTGACGACTGCTGCCGAATTTGGCCGAGTTGGCCAGCCGCAGCAACTTGGCGGAGATGACAGGGTCCTTGTTGATCAACTTGCTGATCTTGAGCAGATCCGGATCCTTTTCATTGAAGGTCTGGATCAAATCGCGCATCACTTCCGGGATCTGGGGCAGTAGCTTGGGCTCGGCCAGCAGGGAATCTATCGTGGGCATAGGCGTGTCCATCCATGTTATCTGTGTTCCAACCTGTTTGCCTTGGCAAACTCCTCCTAATTATGGGTAACAAATGGCCTCCCCATCGGATTGTTTATTCGCTGGTCATTCAAGGTGTTAGTCACATTCAGGCTATACTGGCCGCCACATTCACTGTTGCGGATATCCCATGAACGACACTCAGGAATTTTTTGACGAAGACGCGCTGCTGGAGATGGTGGAGAACCAGCTCCACGACGGTCACCCGCCCCATGTGAAGGCGACCCTGATGCGGCTGGTAATGAAGGGCACCCCGAGGGAAGAGGCGCTGCAATATATCGCCTGCGCCCTCGGTGCCGAGCTGATGGCAATGGAGGCCGATCAGGGCCCCTTCAATCTGACCCGTTACGGCGAGTTCCTCGACAGCCTGCCCGAGATGCCGTGGGCAGACGACTGACCCGAACTGGATAACGGATGCAAAAAGGGCGGGTGCCAATGGCCCCGCCCTTGTTGCATGGATCCGCTCCGGATCAGAACTGGGAGTTGATGATCACCTCTTCCCCCAGCGCCCCTGCCAACGGCAGTGGCCGATAGCTGGAGTTGGCGGCCCGCAGCAGACGAATGCCGCGAATGCCGACCTCCTGCGCCGCCTTGATATCCCCGTCGGCGTCGCCGTAGAACAGCTTCATCTGCTTATCCTTGAGCCATTGCACTTTGGTGTTCTGGCCTGGCTGATCACCGGCGAAGATCACCGGATTGAGCTGGTCGGCCGGAATATTCATGGTCTGCTGCAAGGTCTGGCTCACGGTTTCGGTCTTGGTGGCCGAGCGGCCGGTGACGAAATAGATGTGGTCTCCGCGCTTGAGATGCATGGCGATAAGCGCCTTGCCCACCTCTTTCGGCATGCTGAACGCATCCCAGCCATTGTTCATCTTCTCCCAGAAGGCGGGGTTCTTCAGATAGCTCTCGTCGTTGGGCGAGAACTCCTGCTTGCCGCGATAAAAACCCGGGCTGGAGAAGAGCAGGGTATCGTCGATATCAAACCCGACCGCCATCGGCGGCAGGCCATCCAGACTCTTGGCAATCTGCTCCACCGACACCCAGTGGATCGGCGCCTGCTGGGCCAACGTGACGGTGGTGACACCGGCAGGGATTGGCTGAACGGTAGCGGCTTGACCCGCGACTGCAGGCAGAGAGAGGGCGGCAGCCAGCAAGGAGGCAAGCAGCGCCGGACGAGATATGTGTTTCATAAGGCAGGTTGTCATCTTCAATCAAAAGAGGGGGCCAATAGTGCCCCCATCCCGCCCTTCAAATCTGTGAAAGCTCCTGCAAAAGGGAGCATTTGACGCCCGATAATTAATCTTCGATTGGCAGCAGATCGGTAAAGACAAAGCCATCGCGCAGCACTGTCTCGCCGACCCGAATGCCGAGCGGACGGGAGAACATGGGGCCATCATAGGCCAGGGTGTGAAACTCGCCGTTCTCGCCACATGGGTCAACGCCCTCCGGCAGCGCCGCCAGCAGTGCCTCGTCAAAGTCATGGCCACCCAGGCTGGCATCCAGCTTGTTCGGGTCGAGAGCACTGATCCGCGCCTTCAACCCAGCGGCCACCATCTGCGGCGCCAGTTCACGAGTATTGCTGCCCCACAGCGGGAACAGTGGTTCGATGCCGGTACCTGCCAGCTGCTTTTCACGGTAGGCGCGCACATCCTCGAGGAACAAGTCGCCAAAGGCCATATGGCGGATCCCCTGTGCCACCACATCGGCGATAAAGCCGGTCATGATGCGGGCGTAATCCTCGTTGCTGCAGGGCCAGGGCAGATCGATGGTGATGAGGGGCAGCCCGACGCAGGCGGCCTGCTCGGTCAACAGCTGCTTGCGCACCCCGTGCATCGCCACCCGCTCGAATGCCTGATTGAGGGTGGTAAACAGTCCCACCACTTCGATGGCGGGATCTTGCCGCAACTGATGCAGTGCCCATGCGCAATCCTTGCCGCTGCTCCAGGAGAGCAGTACCCGTTTCTTTTCCATCATTCCTCCGCCAGCGGGGCACTCGGATTGCCCCAAAAAGATGCAAGACAGTGTTGCGAATTGCGCGATTTACACACAAGAGGCAGGCAGCATACTCTCGATCACCTGTATATGCCCCTTGCACGGGGTGACAATAACTAAAAAAACCGATGGGAAACATACGGATATGACCACAAGCACACAACAGCACGATCACGCCCGCCCCCTCAATCGACAGGATTACAAAACCCTGAGTCTGGCTGCCCTCGGCGGCGCGCTGGAGTTTTACGACTTCATCATCTTCGTCTTCTTCGCCGTGGTCATCGGCGAGCTGTTCTTCCCGGCCGATATTCCCGAGTGGCTGCGCCAGTTCCAGACCTTCGGCATCTTCGCCGCCGGTTATCTGGCCCGACCGCTTGGCGGCATCATCATGGCCCACTTTGGCGATCTCATCGGTCGCAAGCGGATGTTCACCCTCAGCATCATCATGATGGCGCTGCCGACCCTGTTGATCGGTCTGTTGCCCACCTATGCGGTGCTCGGCATCGGCGCCCCCATCGCCCTGCTGGGACTGCGGATCCTGCAAGGCGCCGCCATCGGCGGTGAAGTGCCGGGCGCCTGGGTATTTGTCGCCGAGCACGTCCCTGCCCGTCGGGTCGGGGTCGCCTGCGGCACGCTCACGGCGGGATTGACGGCCGGCATCCTGCTTGGCTCCCTCATCGCCACTGCGGTCAACAAGAGCCTGACACCAGCCGAAGTGAGTGACTGGGGCTGGCGAGTGCCCTTCCTGCTGGGCGGTATCTTCGGCATCGTCGCCATGTACCTGCGTCGCTGGTTGCACGAGACACCGGTCTTCGCCGAGATGAAAGCCAACAAGACCCTGGCCGATGAACTGCCCCTCAAGTCGGTGCTGCGCAACCACAAGAGCAGCGTGGTGGTCTCCATGCTGCTCACCTGGCTGCTCTCCGCCGGTATCGTGGTGGTGATCCTGATGACCCCCACCTATCTGCAGAAGGTTTATGGCATCAGCCCGGCCGACGCCCTGACCGCCAACTCGCTGGCGATCGTTGCCCTGACCCTCGGCTGCATCGTTTATGGTCGACTGATCGACCTGCTGGGCAGCGGTATCACCTTCATGTTCGGCTCCCTGCTGCTGGCGGGCTCCAGCTACGCCTTCTATCACGGTCTGGCGGCCGGTACGAGCCAGCTGGTGCCGCTCTACATGCTGGCGGGCTTTGCGGTCGGGATTGTCGGCGCCGTGCCTTACGTGATGGTCAACGCCTTCCCGCCGGTGGTGCGCTTCTCCGGTCTGTCGTTCTCCTACAACGTGGCCTACGCCATCTTCGGCGGCCTCACCCCGATGGCGGTGACCCTCTGGATGAAGAGCGACATGCTGGCCCCCTCCCACTATGTGGTGAGCTTGTCTGTACTGGGGTTCGCCATCGGTCTCTGGCTCTGGTTCCAGCAACGGGCCATCCGGCAACAGCAAGCGCCGCAAGCGGCCTGACCCGAACAACACGCCCCGGTATCTGTCGGGGCTTTTTTGTACTGCTTATGTTCAGTTTCGCCAGCATAAGATAGCCTCCCTCTGGGGCCTGCCACCCGCATCGCCCCATGGCTTCCAACTCTTTATCCGAGGCTCAAGATGTTCTTTCAGGTCGTATTACTCACCTTGCTGGCGCTGCTGCCCATGGTCAACCCGCCCACCACGGCCACCCTGCTGCTGGGGCTGAGCAAGGGGATGTCGCGCGAACACGTGCGCCGTCAGGTCAATCTGGCCGCCATCTATCTGTTCTGCACCCTCTGCATCACCTTCTTTATCGGATCCTCGATCCTGGATCTGTTCGGGATCTCCATTCCGGGCTTGCGCCTGGCCGGTGGCCTCATCATCGGCTTTATCGGCTTTCGCATGCTGTTCCCCGCCCCCAGCCAGCAGAGCGGGGTCGACATCAACCAGAGCATCGCCTTCGTACCGCTCACCATGCCCAGCATGTGCGGACCGGGCACCATGGCGCTGGTGATAAGCGGGGCCGCCCAGATCGCCGAGCTGCCTGACGAGTACAACCGCCTCACCATCTACGCCGGTGTGGTAACGGCGTTTGCCCTGATGAGCCTGATCAGCTGGGGAGTATTGAAGCTGGCGGATCCGGTCTGCAAGATCCTGGGCGCCACCGGCATCGATGCCATGACCCGCATCATGGGCTTCCTGCTGGTCTGCATGGGTATGCAGTTTTGCATCAACGGCATCAAGGAAGTGGCACAGGATCCGGTCTTCCACGGCGGCCAGACCGTGCAAACCGCACCGGCGCTACCAAAGGCTTCCGGCACGTTTGATCAGTTGCCGCAGAAGCCCACCAGCTCTGATTGAAAACGGTATCAAAAAGTCCCTGACGATCTGCACTGATCTTGTTCCTGATCATGTTATTGACACACAAATGAGTTAGTTTGTTTTTCATACAGACTGTATTCAGATGGACGCTGATAGGTTTGTTGATGAATACCCACTCAACTTCAGGAGAGTATGCAGATGGACAAGATGCTGACCGAAATAGGGAGCCATAGCCTGTTTCACGAGTACCTGAACGTGGTTGGGATTGCGAGCCCATCCCTCGCCAAGATCGAGCAACGCTGGGAATATAAAGATCAAGAGCAGCTGGTTGCCAAAATCCAGATCGACAAACAGGGTAACGCTCGCTATTTCATCGACGCCCGCGCCATATCCGTCAACTGATACCGAATAACCCGCCAGCCCCAGTCCACCGACCGGGGCTTTTTGTTGTCTGCGATCCCCTGAATAGCAAAACCCCGGCAAGAGCCGGGGTTTGAATGCATCGGGTTACGCTGCTGCGCGGCTAACCCAAACCTACGACGTGCCACCCACGGTGAGCTGGTCCAGTTTGAGGGTGGGCTGGCCGACACCGACCGGCACGCTCTGCCCCTCCTTGCCGCAGATGCCGACCCCGCGATCCAGCGCAAGATCGCAGCCCACCATGGAGACCTGGCTCATCGCCTCGGGGCCGTTGCCGATCAGGGTCGCGCCCTTGATGGGAGCGGTGATCTTGCCATCCTCGATGAGGTAAGCCTCGGAGGCGGAGAAGACAAACTTGCCGGAGGTGATGTCCACCTGACCGCCGCCGAAGTTGGGGGCATAGATCCCCTTCTTCACCGAGGCGATGATCTCGGCCGGATCGTACTGGCCCGCCAGCATGTAGGTGTTGGTCATGCGCGGCATCGGCATGGCAGCGTAGGATTCGCGGCGCCCGTTGCCGGTGAGTGGCACCCCCATCAGGCGAGCGTTCTGCTTGTCTTGCAGATAACCCTTGAGGATACCTTTCTCGATCAACACGTTGTAGCCGCCCGGCGTCCCCTCGTCATCGATGGAGACGGAGCCGCGCCGACCCGGCAGGGTGCCATCATCGACGATGGTGCAGTGCTTGGAGGCCACCTGCTCGCCGATGCGACCAGCAAATGCGGAAGATCCCTTGCGATTGAAATCCCCCTCCAGACCATGACCTACCGCCTCGTGCAGCAGCACGCCGGGCCAGCCGGAGCCCAGCACCACCGGCATGGTGCCTGCTGGCGCGTCGATGGCTTCCAGATTGACCAGCGCCTGACGCACCGCTTCACGCACATAGCCAAAGGCGCGGCTCTCCAGCCCATCCAGTTCGAGGAACCAGTCGTAACCAAAGCGCCCGCCGCCACCGGCACTGCCACGCTCGCGGCGATCGCCCTTCTCGGCGATCACAGTCACCGACAGACGCACCAGCGGACGCACATCCGCGGCCAGGGTGCCGTCGGTGGCGGCCACCAGCACCTCTTCGTAGACGCCGCTGATGGAGGCCATCACCTGATTGATGGCGGGATCCAGACTTCTGGCGAACTTGTCCATCTGCTCCAGCAGGGCGATCTTCTGATGCTTGTCGAGGGTCTGCAGCGGATCCATGGCCGGATAGAGCAGGTTCGCTTCGGTACGGGCCCACGCCTTCACCTTGCCGTGAGCACCGGCTGCGGCGATGCCGCGAGCGGCAGTCACCGACTGTTGCAGCGCCAGCAGGCTCAGCTCGTCCGAGTAGGCGAAGCCAGTCTTCTCGCCGCTGACGGCGCGCACCCCGACCCCCTGATCGATGTTGTAGCTGCCATCCTTGACGATGCCATCTTCCAGCATCCAGGACTCGTGCCAGCTGCGCTGGAAATAGAGATCGCCGAACTCCACCTGATGGCTCATCAGGCTGCCGAGCAGCTGCTGCAGGCGCCCTTCGTCGAGATCGTTCGGGGCCAACAGGGAGGCACTAACCTGGCTCAATAGACTCAATCTTCTTCTCCACTCTCGTAACGAGCTGTTTTAAATCGTCTTGCCGACGGGTTGGCAACAAGCCACACCATCACAACAAACGGGCATGCTCCAGCACGGGCAAACGGCTGCGTTTCAATTTTTCACCACACCATCAGAGCAAACGGGCGTGTTGCAGCACTGGCATGGTGCGTTTCAATTCGTCGATAAGCCCGGGCTCCATCTTCGCCAGCACTGTGCCGCGCCCGGACTCTTTGCGCACCAGCACCCGACCCCAGGGGTCGATCACCATGCTGTGGCCCCAGGTCTGGCGCCCCGTTTCGTGAGTGCCGCCCTGATTGGCCGCGACTACGTAGCACTGGTTTTCGATGGCGCGGGCCCGCAGCAGCGGCTCCCAGTGCGCCTCGCCGGTCACGGCGGTAAAGGCGGCAGGCACCAGCAGCACGCGGGCACCGGCACGGGCCAACTGACGGTAGAGCTCGGGAAAGCGCAAATCATAACAGATCGAGAGGCCAAGGGGACCAAAGGGGGAATCAACCAGCACGCACTCCTGACCGGGACTGAAAGTTTCCGATTCCCGATAGCGACCGTGATTGTCCGCCACATCCACGTCGAACAGATGGATCTTGTGGTAGTGGCCCCTGAGCTCGCCACTTGGGTCAAACACCAGCGAGCTGGTGTGGATATGGTCGGAATCTGCGATGGTAGTCGGCATTCTTGTCGGCATAGCCCCGGCCACCAGCCAGATGCCATAATCGCGGGCCCATTCAGCCAGTTGCTGCTGGATCGGGCCCTTACCTATGGCCTCGGCCCCATCCAGATAACCCTGCCGTTCGCCAAACAGGGCAAAGTTCTCCGGCAGCAGCACCAGCAGCGGCCGCTCTTTGGGCAAGGCCGTCAGTTCGGCGGCGATCTGCTCCCGGTTATCCTGCCAGTGACGGCCAGATACCAGCTGTATTGCGGCTAACCACATGACGTTCTCCTTGTCGCTTGGGCCATTAGACGGTGACAGCATCCCCCGCCTGCAGGGTGTAATCCAGCACTATGATGCGCTCCAGCACCGGGCGGAAGATGGCCTTGAGGGCATCGTGATCAGGATGGGGCAGATAGCGCTGGCGGGCTGCTTCATCGGCGAAGGTCATCAGCACGCTGTGGGTAAAGCCATCATCCCTCCCCTCCGAGCTGTCATTCTCCCCCCACTCCACGGCGGTCACGCCGCTGACCTGATGGGGAATGGCGAGAAAGGCGGTACGCACCGCATCTATCCGGGCAGGCTGGGTGCCCGGCTTGAAGGCGATCAACAGGATATGTCGGATCATGGCTCACTCCTTGTGATGGTGCCGGGCCGCTCGTTCAGCGCTGAGCGGGCCCTGCGTGTTTGGGGCTCAGCAGGAAAGGGGTCACCTCTTGAGTCGGCAGGCTGGGAGCAACGGCGTCAACCGCCTCTTTCTGCTGCTGGTTGAGCTTGATGCGCGCGCGATCTCGCCCCGCCTCGATCAGCTTGGGTGCGTCGAGCGGGCCCGATATGCGAAAATCGATGCGGGTCACCACATCCACTACCGGCTCCAGCAGTTTGGAGAGGGCCAGCACATAGAGACCCGTGACCGGCGTGATGGAGAAAGCCGCCACCACCGGCAGGGTGCCCCCCAGATTGGGGGAGAAGCTCAGCTCGTAGTCGAGCCGCCAACGCACCAGATCGGCGATCCCCTCGCCGCGCAGGTTGCCTGCCGCCCCCTTCATATAGAAATCATCGTTGCTGACCTGCCCCTGCTTGATGGTGGCAGAGGCGGACATGGATTCGAAGTAGAAGCCCTTGTCGAACACATCGCGAAAATCGAGCCGCAGTTTGCGCAGCAGGGAGTCGAGACTGAGCAGGGAGAGCAGTCGCGCCCCCTTGTCGTTGACCTCCCGCAGGGTGCCACCCTCCAGCTGATAGTTGGCACTTCCCCCCAGAGTCGGCAGGCTCGGGCGATAGGGCACATCCTGCCAGTTCAGATCAAAAGCGAGAGATCCAGGGGCATCGCCGATGGGCGAGGTGTAGCCGAGCCGCTTGAGCAGCAGTTCACTGTTGTTGCTGGTCAGCTTGCCACGAGCGCGGGTCTCCATCCGGTTGCCATCGGCCAGCCAGTCGACGCTGCCGGTGAGCTGACTCCCCGCCAGCCGCACATCCAGCCCCTTGAGGGTCACCTTGTTGGCGCCGGGCACCAGCTCCCCTTTCACTTCACCAAGAGGCAGCTCGCCAAAGCGGCAATCGACACAACTCACCTTCAACCAGGGGATGGATGCCATGATGGCGTTGTCCTGCTTGGCATCGGGATCCGGGCTGAGATCCGAACTCTTGCCGGACCAGTAGATGCGGGCAAACTTGGCATCCACCGGGCGATTGGCCACTGCGGGCAGGCGGATCACCCCCATCACATCGGGGCTGTCGATCATCACCTCGGTCGCCTGATTGGTCGGCCCCACGGTGAAACGCGCCGCCTTGAGGGTGGCACTGCCGATATAGGCGCGAGCCAGCTGTCCATCCACCCACCACTCCTGCGGCAGGAAGGCCGGGCCAACCACCGCATTGCCAGTCTGGTTCTGCGCTGGCAACCACTGCTTGAGTCTGGCCAGCCAGCCACCGACATCGGCCTCCTGCTGGTTGATGGCGAGCAGCATGGGGGCATCGCGCATTACCCGGGCGCCCGGCTGACCCACATCGACCCGCACCCGGCTGAGATAAGGCACCCCTTCGCCGTAGACCAGTCGGGTCTGCATATCCACATCATCCCCCAGTACGGCACGAATGTCGGCGCTGCCATCCCGGCCACGGGCGATCACCTTGAGCGGCAGCCGACTGGCACTGCTCTTGGCAAGCGGCAGCGGCAGATCCAGCCCCATCCCCTGCAAGTTGGAGTCAAGCGCCAGCTGGAAGCGCAGCGGCTTGCTGTCGGGCAGGGTCAACCCGAGCTTGCCGCCCCAGTTGCTGCGGCCGTTGAGAATGCCGAATGAAGAGATGGCTGCAGGCTGGCGGCGGCTATCCCACTGCCCCTTGAAATCGAGGTCGACCTGATAGTGATCCGGATGCTGGCGCCCCTGATAGTCGAGGGTCAGCGGCTGGTTCCACAGGCTCGCCTTGAGGTTGCTGAAACGGGTCTGTTCGTTGTCATATTCGAGGCGCCCCTGCACCTTCTCCAGCGGCAGATCCAGACTGGCGACCCGCACCTTGTTGTTGCTGAAGGTGGCATCGCCGCTCGCCTTGACCTCGCTCTCGCCATCGAGAGGAATATCGAGCTTGACCGAACCGGCCATCGGGCCGCGGATCTCGATCTCCCGCAGCGCCTGTCCCACCGAACTGCCCAGCGGGGAGTCCTGCAGGTAGTCGCTGATGGCCTTGCCCTCCCCCTGCACCTTGGCATCCACATAGAGGTGGGCGCCGGGGGAGAGATCCGGGATCCAGGCATGCACCGAGTCGGAGCTCGCCTTGCCGAGTTTGGTGGATCGGCTGCGCATATCGAGACCGGCATTCTGGAACAAGAGATCGATTTGCAGGTCGGTAAGCGGTTGCCAGCCGGGGAAGAACTCGTAGGTGGCCTGCTCCAGCGGCACCGCCACCTGGAAGATGCCCTTGCCGTTGTCGTAGGGAAAGTCCCTGAACTCGCCATACCAGAGCAGGTCGGCCCCCTTGGCCTTGCCCCCCTTGATGGCGCCGCTCAGGTAATCCACCAGCCCCTTGTCCATCGCCTGCAGCGGGAAGTAGCGATCCGCATGGCCCGCATTCTTCACATCGATGCGGCCGGTCAGGGCCAGGAAAGGGTGCTCGAACAGATCGAGGCGGAAACGGCTGGCCAGGGTCAGATCCGGGTTATCCAGCGCGATATCCTGCCCGTACAGCACCCAGCCCTGTGCTTCGCGCCACCAATCGAGGCGGGCCGAGAAGTGGTCGACCGGGATCGGCATCTTGAAGTGACGGGCGGGATCCACCTTGTCGTTCGCCAGCGCCAATCTGGCGCTACCGCCGGTCGGGGTAAGCCAGAACTCGCCGTTGAGATCCTGCATTCCGGGTATATCTTGCCAGGCCTTGAGGCGCACCTTGCTGAAGCGGCCACTGAGGGAGAGATCCTGCCAGTCGGCGTTGGCCAGCAGCGTCAGATCCTGCACCGAACCCTGCGGATTGGTCTGGCGCAGGGTCTCGCAGAGTGTGGGGTAGAGCGCCGAGACCAGCTGACTGATCTGGGTGATCTTGTCGAACTCTATGCTGGGCAGATAGCCCTGCACCCGATCCCCGATCCGCTCTAGCTGCAAGCGGCTCTGCAACCAGGGTTTGCCATCCAGCTTGAAGGTGACGTTATGGCTCGCCAGTTGCCAGTCGGTGCCCTCACGGCGCAGCTGGATCTTGCCACCATCGAGGCCGAAACGGTGCATATCCCCTTTCTTGGGATCCTTCCAGATCAGGTAGTTGTTGCCAAATGCCAGCAGGGTATTGCCCAGCTTGCCGCTGTCAAACTCGCTCCAGAGCTGAAAGTCGAGCTGACCGGCAACCTTGGGTTCGCCCGCATGGATTTTGGCCAGGGTCGGGGTGATATCGAGCTGGCGGGCCCCCAGATAGAGCTGACCCTTGAGGCGATCGAGCCGGGCAGTCGGGGCGTCCACATCCAGAATCAGATCGAGGGTGCTCTCGCCCACCCCGTTGATGAGGTAAGCCTTGCCGACCCCCTGATGGCGCTTGCCACGGTTCTGCCAGCGCAGTTGGGCGATGTCGAGGGCGCGCAGATCACCGAGGGAGGTGGTGACGCTGAGGCGGGTGTTGTGCACATCGAAGGTAGAGAGCTGGGTCAGCAGAAAGCGCAGCAGGGCGCCCTGCTGGGGATCGCCGGAGGGGCTGTCGTCAGCCGGTTGGCGCAAGTCGATGGTGATATCGCCATCGCTCAGGATCAGCTCGCCAAACACCGGCTTTAGCTCGTTAATGGTGCGCCAGAAGTCGAGATGCACCCAGGCTTTGCCGAGCTGTACGGTAAAACGCCCCGAATCTGGGGCGATGGCGAGTTGCTGCAGTTCGAGGGCGGGCCCGGACTGTGTCCAGTCCAGCCCCACTTGCTCCACGCTGACCTTGAGTTGTGAATCACCCAGCAGAGTGTGGATCAGACTCTCCCGGTATTGATTCAGCAAAGGGCCCCCGACCCGTACCAAGGTGACCAGCATGGCCATCAGTACGAACAGGACCCCCAGGGCCAACCAGCCCCGACTCAGCCAGCGATAGACCAATTACATCATCACCACGTCGAACTGCTCCTGACCACAGAGGGGTTCGCTCACTACCCGCACCTGCTTGCCGATGAACACTTCCAGCTCCGCCAGACTGTGGGACTCCTCGCCATGGAGGTAGTCGGCCACGGCCGGGGCTGCGTAGACGGTGAACTGATCCGCATCATAGGCACGATTGACCCGGATGATCTCCCGCAGGATCTCGAAGCAGACCGACTCCACCGTCTTGACCCGGCCGCGTCCCTTGCACTCGGGGCACTCGGAGCAGAGCACATGCTCCAGACTCTCGCGGGTGCGCTTGCGGGTCATCTCCACCAGACCGAGCTGGGAGAAGCCATTGACGTTGGTCTTGGCGCGATCCTTTGACAGCGCCTGCTCCAGACTGTGCAGCACCCGACGGCGGTGATCTTCCGACTGCATGTCGATGAAGTCGATGATGATGATGCCGCCGAGGTTGCGCAGGCGCAGATGACGGGCGATGGCCGCCGTTGCCTCGACGTTGGTGTTGAAGATGGTCTCTTCCAGATTGCGATGGCCGACAAAGGCGCCGGTGTTGATATCCACCGTGGTCATGGCTTCAGTCTGGTCGATGATGAGGTAGCCGCCGGATTTCAGCTCTACCTTGCGCTCCAGCGCCCGCTGGATCTCGTTCTCCACGTCGTAGAGATCGAAGATCGGCGACTCGCCAGGATAGTACTCCAGCTTGCTGGCCAGCTCAGGCACGTACTCCTCGGTGAAGCGCTTGAGCTGATCGAAGCTCTGGCGGGAGTCGACGCGGATCTTGTCGAGCTCGGCACCGACGAAGTCGCGCACTACCCGGAACGCCAGACTGGGATCCTCGTAGAGGATCTTGCAGGGTGGATACTTCTGCTTGCGCTCGAGGATCTTGCGCCACAGCCGTTTCAGGAAGGCGGCATCCTGCTCCAGCTCCTGCTCCCCCACCCCTTCGGCAGCGGTGCGGATGATGTAGCCACCCAGCTCGTCCACATAACCGGCTACGGTGCGCTTGAGGCGCTCGCGCTCGGCTTCGGACTCGATACGCTGGGAGACACCGACGTGGGCACTGCCCGGCATAAAGACCAGATAGCGGGATGGCAGGGTGATATCGGTAGTGAGACGGGCACCCTTGGTACCCAGCGGATCTTTCACCACCTGCACCATGATGTCCTGCCCCTGACGCACCAGCTCGGCGATGTTACCGACCTGGAACTGCTCCTTCTCCTTCACCGCCACACACTCGGTGTGGGGGACGATATCAGAGGCGTGCAAAAAAGCTGCCTTGTCCATGCCGATATCGACGAAGGCCGCCTGCATACCGGGCAGCACCCGACTGATCTTGCCTTTGTAGATATTGCCGACAATGCCGCGCTTGGCCTGACGCTCTACATGCACTTCCTGCAGCAGACCGTTTTCGACCAGAGCGACCCGGGTTTCGGAGGGGGTAACGTTAACCAGCAGTTCTACCGACATAAGTAACCTTGCCTGTTCCAGTTTTGAATTCTATAGAGCCAATCCGGTACAACGCGCGCAAGGGAGAAACGCAGCAGAGCACAGCTGACGGGAAATTATTTGAGCTGTTCCAGATGATGCTTGATCAGCAGGTCTGTCTCCAGCAGGGGCAGGCCGACCACGGCGCTATAGCTCCCTTCGATGCGGCTGACAAACTTGCCGGCAATACCCTGAATGCCATAAGCCCCGGCCTTGTCACAGGGCTCACCGGTCTGCCAGTAGGCCTCGATCTCGGCCTCGTCCAGCTTGCGAAACGCCACGTTGGTGGTGACCAGACGCACGTCACAACGATCCTTGCTGGCCAGCGCCACCGCCGTCATCACCTGATGCACCTTGCCGGAGAGGGACTCCAGCATATCTTTGGCATCAAGCAGATCGGACGGTTTCTCCAGTACCCGGTCGCCCAGCACCACTATGGTGTCGGCACCCAGCACCGGCAACGCCGTCGGCGCACACGCCACGCCCGCCATCGCCTTGTCACGGGCGAGACGGCAGACATAATCCTGCGCCTTTTCACCCTCTTCCCGCTGCTCGGGCACATCCAGTTTCAGCACCTCGAAGCGGTAGCCAATCTGGGTCAGCAGTTCACGGCGACGGGGAGAAGCCGAGGCGAGATAGAGTTGTGGTTCGTTGTTTTTGTTCATATTTACCTGATATTGAAGCGGCGCCGCACCTTGCGCAGCACCAGAAACACCCAGGGCCATATTAGCATCGTCGTCAACGTCGACCAAAAGTAGGAGAAGTTGAGACTGGCCTGGCTGAACAGATGCTCGGCCCAGAATACCGTCATTTTACCCACCAGCGAGAGGCCACCGATGATCAGTGCCTGCTGCCAGAGGGAGAAGTTGCGGATCTTCTGGAACTGGAAGGCCGCCAGATAGGTGGTAATGGCCATCGCCATCGCCCGCACGCCGAGGGTGCTGCCAAGCAGCACATCCAGCAGCAGGCCCGCCACCCAGGCGGTGCCGACGTTGGTCCGATGCGGCAAAGCCAGTGCCCAGTAGATGAGCACCATGGCCAGCCAGTCCGGACGGAAGGGGTCAAATTCGAAAGGAAGCGGCAGGATCGACAGGCTCAAGGCCAGCAGGATCGAGATCCAGATCCAGATCCTGCCGCTGGCGGGTTCTAGCATCAGCGGGTGGCTCCTGCGGCGGACGCAGCGGGAGCCGCCCGTTCGCCATCCTCATCGTGTACTTCAGGCTTCTTGTCGGTCCACAGCAGCAGCAGATAACGCAGTCTGTCCAGCTCCACCAGCGGCTTGGCCTCGACCTGGGCAAACGGCTTGCCCTCCACATACTCGGAGCGGGTCACAGTCGCCACCGGATAACCTTCCGGGAAGCGGCCACCCAGACCGGAGGTGACCAGCAGGTCACCCACCTGAATATCGGTGTTGCGCGGCAGGTTGCGCAGCTCAAGCTTGTCGAGCTCGCCACTGCCGGAGGCAATGGCGCGCAAGTCGTTGCGCAGCACCCGCACCGGAATGCCATGGCTGGAGTCGGTGATCAGCAGCACGCGACTGGTGGTGGAGCCCACGTGGAGCACCTGACCAATCACACCCTGATCGTTGATCACCGCCTGACCGTTGTAGACGCCATCCAGCGCCCCCTTATTGATCAGCACCTGATGGCTGAAGGGGTCGGAATCCACCGACAGCAGCTCGGCCACCATCTTGCGGGACTCCTTGTGCACCGGCGAACCCAGCAGCTCACGCAGCCGCTGATTCTCGTGCTCCAGCTGATCCATTTTGAGCAGACGGGCACGCAGGGTAAACAGCTGTTGCTCCTGCTGCTTGGTCTGCTCGATGAGATCGGCACGGGTCTGCACCTGGGTCGACATGGTGTCGAGCAGGGTACCGGGCGCATTGGCCATGTATTGCAGGGGACTGACTAACGAACTGAGGTAGACGCGGACATGGGTAAACACACCGAAGCGGGAATCCGCGACGATGGCAGCGATGGAGATGATGACGGCGAGAAACAACCGTAACTGAAGCGAAGGGCCTCTACCAAAAATGGGTTTCATGGGTCGTCAAAAAAGAGCCGGCACGCTGGCCGGCTTTGGGTCTTATTCGTAGTGGAACAGATCGCCACCGTGCATATCGATCAGCTCCAGCGCCTTGCCGCCGCCACGGGCCACACAGGTGAGGGGATCTTCGGCCACGACGACAGGAATGCCGGTCTCTTCCATCAGCAGACGGTCGATATCTTTCAGCAGCGCACCACCACCGGTCAGCACCATGCCGCGCTCGGAGATGTCGGAAGCCAGTTCCGGCGGAGACTGCTCCAGCGCCACCATGACGGCAGCCACGATACCGGACAGCGGCTCTTGCAGCGCTTCCAGGATTTCGTTGGAGTTGAGAGTGAAGCTGCGCGGTACACCTTCGGCGAGGTTGCGACCACGGACTTCAATCTCGCGCACCTCTTCGCCCGGATAGGCGGAGCCGATCTCGTGCTTGATGCGCTCGGCAGTCGCTTCACCGATCAGGCTGCCGTAGTTGCGACGAACGTAGCTGATGATGGCTTCGTCAAACTTGTCGCCACCGATACGGACGGACTGGGAGTAGACCACACCGTTCAGGGAAATGATGGCCACTTCGGTAGTACCACCACCGATATCAACCACCATGGAGCCGGTCGCTTCGGATACCGGCAGGCCGGCACCGATGGCAGCAGCCATAGGCTCATCGATCAGGTAGACCTCACGGGCACCAGCACCCAGAGCGGATTCCTTGATGGCGCGACGCTCAACCTGAGTGGAGCCACACGGTACACACACCAGCACACGCGGGCTGGGGCGGAAATAGTTGTTGTCGTGAACCTGTTTGATGAAGTGCTGCAGCATCTTCTCAGTCACGTAGAAATCGGCGATCACGCCATCTTTCATCGGGCGGATTGCGGAAATGTTGCCCGGGGTACGGCCCAGCATCTGCTTGGCGGCATGACCGACAGCAGCGACCGATTTGGCGTTCCCGCGCTCTTGGCGAATGGCGACAACTGAGGGTTCGTTAAGGACGATCCCTTGATCTTTTACATAGATCAGGGTGTTGGCAGTTCCCAAATCGATCGACAGATCGTTGGAAAAGACGCCTCTGAGCTTTTTGAACATGGCTACGGGAAATCCTAAGAATTTGGAGGTGCAGAAAACCGGCTAACTTTACCAATGCCCACCCCAATGGGCAAGCGCTCAAACTGTCGCCAATCAATCAGGCGCGACAAAAATGCGAGTCATCACTCACTCGCACACGCTTGCAAATACTAATAAACAAGGATTTAGAGGGATGCTGTTGAGCCAGCCCCCCTCACACATCATTCAATGCAATACTTCGCGCCGATAAATAATTCTGTCATTACCCCGGCTGGAGCCGAAAATGGCCTCACCTTGCAGGTTGCCGTCATTGGCACTCGTTGGGTCAGACAACCAGAGGGGCTGCGACGGCTGTTTTGCCAATTCGACCTTGTAGGGGATGCGCACCGAGATGTCCGGCTTGGCAAAGTGGAACAAGATCTCCCCGTCTTTCGCCAGTGCAGCATCCCCACCCGGTGCCGAACTGCCCAACCCCAGCTTGATCTTGCGACCCGCCCCCAGATTCAGCTCGCGAGTCGCCGCATCAAAGGTGTGACTCGGATTAAGAAAAATGAACCCCTGATTGGCCAAAGAGAGCTGGGTACATTGATCTTCCTTGTTTTGCAGCCAGTTGCCCCCTTCGTAATATTGCATCTGCAGTGGAATGGCCAGCGGCGCCGAGGCCAGGCCCGCCGCCGTACCAGCCTGCAGGCGGCCGTACAACAGCTTTTGAGTACCCAGCAGCACCGCATTACACCCCGATCCGGAACATGTCCCAGCAACAGCAGTATTCATATTTGGATTAGCCAACAGTGTATTGCCGCCATCCTTATCATCGACTTTGATACCAAAGCTCAACGTGGCGAAAGGTGCTTCTGGACTCGCTGCACGATCAAAGCGGGTATTCAGCCCCAAAGGTGACTGCTGATTAACGCTCGCAATACCACTTGCCCAGCTGAGCGAGGGAGATAGTGTAATACGCTTGTCTCGCGCAACCCCATCCAGAGCATTGGCAGCCACCATCTCAGCAACCCCTTTAGCGAACGCCCCCTGATAGTTCTGTGTCGTCCCTTTCTGCAGATTGCGTGCAGTGAGGACAAAACCGCTGGCAAAGGGCTGGCTCATGTATGTAAAGGCATTGCAGGCAGGCGTGATAAAGCCATTACTCAAACTGTAATCCCAGGGTACGAAGCGGCCCACCGGCTGGCTCTGGGCTGATGGGATGGTGTAATTGAAGTAGCCATTGGCTGGCGGCGTCGCCGTCATCCGGAACACTCCCACCTCGCTGACTGACTGGGAGACCTTATTGAGATTGTTGATGCCCATCCCGTTAGAGTGGTTATAGCTCGCTGTACCGACCTGCGCATTTTGCCCGGGAATCGGGGCAACCAGTTGAGTAGCAAGAGCGATGTTAGTCAAAGCAAAGTTGGGCGTAGTCAGATTCCCTGCACAGATATCTCCATCATTGGCCGACTCCCAGGCCATCGCCTTGATATCTACCTGGAACGTATCCCCCGCTTTTTTGAAGACCGGACAGCTGCTATCACCAGCCGCGCAGACCCCTTGCGGAGGGGTTATACACAAGCCGACAGGACGTGCCACAAACGTGTCGGACCCCGTCATCACCAGACCCGCCGTCTCACCACTGCCATTATGACTGGCTGAAAGCTGCATCTGACCCGCATCCGGGTAGGTCACTTTTTTCAAGGTCGCTTTACCCTGATTATCAAAAGTCAGGTTAAGGGTGGTTGGCGTTGGTGAAGGAACACTGCCGGCATAAGTTGCAATAGCGTTGCCATCGATGGAGATCTTGCTACCAAAGCTATTGGTATTTGGATTGTTGTACGTTCCCCAAAAGCCGACAGATCTCACGCCGGTAAATCCGGGCACACATTGCTTGGTAATGTCGTCTTTTTTGACCGCACTGATAGTCACATCCTGAGGCTGGTTGGAATAAGTATCAGGCACATCAAAGAAGAAGCCGCTATCGGCAAAGTTCAGGGTACAGGCTGCCGCACTGGGCGTACCGGCCCCAGCCTTGCACAAGGTTTCACTGAGTGGTTTGACAGCAGGAACGGAATTGCTCACGCCCAACGTAACTTGGGTCTGAGTATTGTTACGCAACAAAACTTTGCCCGTTCCACCGGTAAAGGTCACCGTATTGCCACTCACATTGTTGGCACCAGACAATGGGTACCAACCACCATCCTGGAGGCTCTGTGGCAACAAGGAAACAGCAACTTGTTCGGTAATCAGCAGACTGCAATCTGGATTTGCACACGCCTTGATAGTGATCTCTTCCGGATTGCAGGTCAGAGGTTGACCCGAATACTGCAACTCGAAATGATCTACCTGAACGCCTACCTCTCTTGATTTCAGCGCACATATTTCTACGTTATCGAGTTCGTGAATATTGGTCAGGGCACCTGTAGAACCTGTCAATGACACATAAAAGTCTTGCGGTAACGGACTTTGCCCCAATGCAGGATCCAGCGCATCAAACGAATCGATAAGAGAAATAAACCCGCTTCCCGTATCACGCTCTACTTTGACAATCGCTCGCCCACTGGTTCGTGAATCAATCGTCAGACGGTAACGATGGTTGGCGCTACCGTTGCCATCTACCTTTGGACTCAAGCAACTGGTATTAACATTGGTAGTTCCGTTATTACAGGTGCCTCGCAGATAGTTATATCCGGAAAAATTGGATCCCGAGCCACGCACGACAACCGATTGCGGGCGATAGCCCACACTTCCCCCCCCCCCAAATGATGAGAAGTTGCCATATTCATCCAAGCCAAAACCGAGCCAACCGCCAGCAAATCCAGGTGAGTTACTCGGTTGATAATGGCCATAACCCAAGGGCCCCCCAGCAGCACCTGGCTGTGGCGTCACCGACGCGTCAGAAAGCACAACTGTCATGCCATCTGCCCCAGTGCTCGTGCCACCATAGGCGTAGTGATTAAATGTCAGCGTCACCAGATTGCCAGCAGCAGGAAATAACCGCTGATAAGTCGCGGAGGTTGCTTGCCCCGTGCTGGCTTGGGTCATCCGTAAACGTCGGTCTGCCGTAATGGATGGTATAAATCCGCCAGCACTCTGCTTGACGGCCCACCTATCACCGAGCGGCTGGGAGAAGTCATCGGTCTCACAAATCAATGTCGAGCCACCACAGGGATGACGTTGACTATATAACTCAGCTATCTGAGTGTCAGACAGGGCCGAACCATAAATAGCAACCTCATCAATTCGGCCATTAAAGCTGCGACTATCAATATAATCTCGGCCAATCTCCAAATTTTGTGTATTTGCTCTTAATGAGTTTGCATCATTACTTCTAGCTGTATCAGCGACGCCATTGATATATATTTTTTGACGTTGATTATTAGCAGCCATTGCATCATAGCGAATGACTATATGAGACCACGTATTTAACGGTATTCTGGTGTTTGATGTCAGTGTCCGGCTCACGCCAGAACTTCTTTCCCAATACCAAAACACTCTGCCTTGACTATCCAGATGAAACTCGTAGTTGCCATCTTTTGACACGATAGAATACAAATTTCCAGCCGATGGCCGACTTACCGGATATACCCAAGCAGAAACAGTTAACTGATTGGAAAATGACAGGCGAGCGTCATGTGGCACTTCAATGTATTGATTACTGCTGCCAGTAAACTCACCATAACCACAAGTGCCAAGATTATTCGCGTTTGCAGGTAATGCAGGCGACACAGTATTAGTTTTCGCCCCCCTCATTGCGCGACCATGTAGCACATCAGCAACAGCGTTTTTGACTTCTCCTGCAACGCCAGTCCACTTACTCTCTTCAAGCTGATACAAGGCAACAGGTGCCGGGACACAAGCATTTACCGGATTTGATACTGGTAAGCAAGTACCAGTCACAGAGCTATTGTTGACATTCACCACCCCACCGGCATTATTTGTTGCAGCAGTCAGATTGCCATAAACCGTAGAATTGGTAACAGTGATATTATTTGATGTGGTCGAGATAATGACAGGACTTCCCTGAGATCCCAGTTGGCTACCTGTTGCATTAAAAGAGCTAGCCCCAGAGACACTTCCACTAGTCATATTAACTGAGTTGAACGTCACTGGATTATTTGAGCTCATGGTAATATTACCACTATAAGTTCCGCCAGATATCGTCACCGAGCTATTTGCATTGATATCTCCTGATAACTGCACATTAGTCACACTGACAGAGTTACTGCTGCTGGTGATATTTCCCTGAACAACTCCCGAGTTTAGCGACACGTTCCCACTGGTAGTAATACTTCCGTATAAGTAGATATTGTTCAGTGTAATATTTGAGCCACCAGCTAAAATATCACCATATATGGTGTTTTGATATCCTTGAGATACAATGCCACCAAAACTAGCCTTAAGGTTTATTCTACTTGAGGCACTGCCAATCTTGTTATTCGTGAGAGAAATCCCGGCATCTGCACTCAGCGTTGAATCTTGACTAGCGACAATCACATCACCGTCGTTTAATGTTACCTGACCATTACCACCAGTACAGGTGTAAACATTTCCTGACTTTTGCCATGTGGTATTACATGGTGGGTATTGATTGATGGATAAATTATATTGTTGCGCCACAGCTGTACCGCAGAAAAGTAATAAACCAACCAGCCATTTAAAATCCATCACTTTCCTCTCCACTTGTATCATCTGCCGCAATATCGATCGTCAGTACAAAGTGCAGGCGAATGACTTGCACTGAAACAGCGATAACCACTCCAGCCAGAAGTGACTAACACAACCGACATCATCGCCATCACGATTCATGGCGTTCCTCCATCATAAGCTTCAACCATCAGGGGTCGGCTCACGGCAAAATCAGGGTTGGCACTGTTAAGTTCCGAGCTGCCACAGGTTCCGACACTCTCGAGACGATAGCCATTGGTCACAGATCCGTTATAGGTCACCGGCACCGTGGCGCAACGAACCACTGCCTGGCAGTTGGTCAATCCGGGCGTGCTGGCAAAGCTCAGTGGGCTGCTTGCCGGGCAGACCGCAGGTGGGTTCGGTTGGGCAAGCGTGCGTTTGGGGAACAACCGATAGAGCGCCACTTCCAGCCCGCTCTGGGCGGCCAGCAGGGCCCGCACGCTGCGCACCTCCACGGTATTTTTCTCGCCGCTATCGACCAGAAAACGGCCCATTGCAGCCGCCAGCAGCGCCATCACCACAATCACAAACAGGGCGATCATCAAGGCACTGCCTCGCATCCGTCCGAAAGCCTGTGGATCAGGGCACATTGAACACCTCGATCTTGTGGTTGAAGGTGACCGACTCCCCCTTGCGCTCGAAGACAAAGCGCATGCCAAACTCCCCTTCGGCGTTAAACGCCGAGGTTTCCCGATAGAAGGTGCCAATACGAAGGGAATCCGCCATCAACACGCCCTGTGCAGGTAAGGGTCCCCCAATGGGCGCGGTAGCGCGGGTCAGCGTGTTTCCTTCCACACAGTAACGTACCTGCTGATTGGCAAAGTAGACCCGGCTGCCTGGAGAGAGTCCCGTCAGACTCTCGGCACTGGTATAGCGGATGGTTTGCGCTCCGGATACGGGCGTCAGCACATCGGTAACCCTGGCTACACAACGGCCATAATCGCAGCCTGCCGTAAGCGAACCGACATTTTTGTCCGGCACGGGGAAGACGATCAGCTGATCGTCTTTTTTAACGGCGGTGGCATCCACATCCAGCGGATTGGCAGCAGAAGCCGGGGTCGCCATCACCAGCTCAAGGGTGGCCGTGCTCCCCGACATGGCGTGGTTAAGCGCCAAATAGCGGCTGGAGGTGCTGATGGGCCAGAACCGCAAACAGGCACCGGTGTCGTCCCATGTCCCGCCAGTCGTCTCGATCCGCTCCGATCCCGGCACCGCATCGCGCAGTTCGCGGTTAAGCCGCTCCATGGCGAAGCGGGCATCGCTCATCAGTTGCTCACGACTACTGGCATCGCCATAAATCTGGCTGCCGATACCGATAAACTGGCTGGTAAAGGTCGCCATAATCCCGAGCAGCAGGATGACCATCACCAGCTCGACCAGGGTAAAGCCACGATTACCCCGAGGTTTACGGTCGGTTCGATTGGCCGCCAGGCTTAATCTGGCGCCGGAGTTGGCTAGGGGCGCGGATATTCCGGTAGACAGGCAACACCTGATAGCAGAGCGATCCATCAGTAATTCCCCCGATAGAAGGAGAAGTCGAGCACGCTCTGATCCGGTAGCTTGATCTGCAGATCAATACGCTTGCCCACAGAGCAGGGTGCGGCACAACTCTTGAAGGTGCCGTCGCTGAAATCGGCTCCGCTCACCGCAATTTTCACCTGATAGTTGCGATACTCCTCACTGCTGACTCCCACCTCAGTTTGGGTCAGGGTGTTGGCATCCACCCAGCTACCTGCGGTATCGAAATCATCCACATCGTTATAGGCATAGGATGCGGGCTCGCCATCCGGACCATAACTGGTGGAGCAGGAAGAGATGGTCACCCCTGCCACCTGCTCGCCACAACGATAACGACCACCGTTATGATCCGAATGTTCATCAAACGACTTTTGCAAGATCTCGCCGGAGAGGCGCTGGGCCAGCTGGGCGGCGCGTACCTGCTGCACCGGGTCTACCGCCTGTGGCGCCTGATTGATAAGCAACCCCAAAATACCGGTCAAAGCCACCGCCAGCAGCACTATGCCAACGATCAGCTCAATCAGGGTGAAACCACGCTTAAGGGATCTCATGGATATATCCCTCTGACTCAATCTGGATACGGCTGGTTTCGCGACCATCACTCACCAGCAAGGTACAACCGGTGGCGCAGCTGCCTAGCGGTCTGCCCATCTGATCGAAGCGCAGCACGAAGTTGTTGCTGTTATTGAGGGAGATAGACATACCGGCAGAGGGGGTCACCAGCCGACCACGGGTGCGCAGATTGTCGGTCCAGCCACTGCTCAGATCATCGCTGGCAGGACACGCAGCATAAGTACGGTGGGCAAAACGGGGGGAGGCAACCACCAGCTGGGTGCAGCGGTTGGCAGGCTCATGCATATTGACGGTCTGCACCAGCCGCAAGCGGGTCAGCAACTCGTCACGTACGGTTTGAGTTTCAAAGCCGCCTTTGCCCAGCCATTTGGGCACGGCAAAGGCGGCCAGAATCCCGAGTAACAGGATCACCAGTACCAATTCAATCAGGGTAAAGCCCTTGGTTGCAGGCATGGGACTTCTCATCAGGGAAAAGAGAAAGCGAGGCCGAAGCCTCGCTTGGTCGAACAATCAGTTACTACAACCACTGACATCAACACTAAAGGGATCATTCTCTGATGCCTCATTGTATTTGACTTGGCAATTAGCGTTATTGCCTGCAGCAGCAGGCTTGAAGGTCCCTTTGGATGCAGATACTTCATCCCATCCATCTAAGGTAACTGCGCTTGCGATGGTATCTGCTGTCGGATAGCCAAACTTAGCCTTAACAGTAGTTCCCGCAACAGATACAGCAGCAGAAGACTTTTCGATCCCCTGAATTGCAGCTTTGCTGTAAACTAGGTTGGCCGCACTTTGCAAGGATGCCTTAACCCCATCAGCAGCAGCTTGACGTGCATCATCCTGCAGATTCAGGAACTTGGGTGCAGCGGTAACCGCCAGAATACCCAGAATGATGATCACGATAACCAGTTCGATCAGGGTAAAACCCGCCTGTTTTTTCATTTCACTTTCCTCTGTTAATTAATATTTGTGGTCACCTGACCGGATGCCGGGCGGTAACTGAAACTCATAAATGCATCAGTCTTGCCTTGCGGATCCTGATACTTGCCATCACTGCCCTTACTCAAACTATTGACCAAATAGTAACGGCAGACCGAATCCAGTCCATTACTGCTCACTGTGGCATAGTATTTCAGGTCATTGCCGCTACCGCGCACTTCATTGAAGCTGGCCGTAGCCTTGGGCGGGTTTTGCAGTAACCCCTCCCAAATATTGAGACAACGTTCGGCGGTCAGATTAGCGGGATCCACATCGGGATTACCGCTTGCAACGGTATCCATGGGATAGCCGGGCGACAGCTCGCCGTTGCTGATCTGGGTATCGGTCGGAGTGGTCAGATAGAAGCGGCTGCCGTCATAGAGCACGGTATTGAGGCTGTCCTGTTTGGCGCGACCTTCCGCCTCCCATTGAGCACGCACCAGCGAAACGCCGGTAGCAAAACCGCCAGAGACTCCCTCCACGCTGGCCTTTTTCGCTTCATCGGTCACATCGAGAAAGCGTGGCAGCGCAGTCACCGCCAGGATCCCCAGGATCACGATAACGATCACCAGCTCAATGAGGGAGAAGCCGGCAGACCGTCTCCTCATCCCGTTTTCCGGCATTGTTGGTGCCATTGGTTTCATTGTCATGCTCCCTCCGTAATGCCCTACATTATTTCATGCAGGCCCAAAAAAATCATGTAGTTGGGTCATATGATTAGTTTCATTCAAGGCTTTTTCATCACCCGCCCATCAGAAAACTGATAAACCAGCCAATAACCATCCCACCCCATCTCGCAACCACTGCCATCGGGGCGGGCCAGAACCTGCAGGGGAGGCATGCCCCCCTTCGTCTCACCCATCAGTGCCAGCCACAACTGACGGCAATTTTCCGAAGGGGATTGCAGCGGCACCAGCCCCAGAGGCCAACCCCGGGCGTCAAACTGCCACCCCTTGCCGGCAACATGCAGTGTCTGCGGGCGCCGCTCATCGAGCCAAATGCCGTGCAAACGCTGTGCCCGCTCGGCAAATTGCTCCCCCAGCAAAGTGAGGGTGAGCTGCTGCGCCTCTTCCCGGTGGCCCTGATAGCTGCGCACTAGGGTCGCCACAATCACCATCAGCAGGATGATCACGGCGATCCGCCGATATCCGGTCAGCCAGCGATCATCTTGCTGCGTCTGTCTGCTCATCCAGCCCTCGACTCCACCGATCACTTGCCTCTTACAGCTCCCATCATGTCCCACCACTCAGGCGTGAAGATGCCGAGTTACTTGCCGCGAACTGCGCGCATCATGTCCCACATGGGGGTGAAGATACCCAGTGCCAGGATCAGTACCATTACTGCCACGATCCCGATCAGGATCGGCTCGATCCGAGCGGTGAGACTCTTGAGGTCATAATCCACCTCCCGCTCGTAATACTCGGCCGCTTCGTGTAGAAGGTCATCGACCTGACCTGTCTCCTCCCCCACGGCGATCATCTGCATCACCAGCGGGGTGAACAGGCCGCTGCTGCTGGCAGTGCGAAGCAGGCTCTCGCCCCGCTCGATACCGGCGCGCATATCCCGCACCCGCCCCGCCATATAAGCGTTATCTACTGCATCGGCCACCAGGGTCAGCGCCGTGTTCAGCGGCACCCCGGCCTTGAGCATCATGGAAAAACTGCGAGCAAAACGGGCCAGCAGGGAGCGCTCTATGATGGTGCCGACGATCGGCAACTTGAGCTGCCAGCGGTGCCAGGTCAGCTTGCCCTTGGTGGTGGCGACCCAGCGGCGCCAGCCGAACACCATCCCAGCCAGAATGGCGAGCAGCAGCCACCAGTAGTTGACAAAAAAGTGCGAGGTGGCGAGCAGAATGCGGGTAGCCAGCGGCAATTCCACCCCGAATTTGGCGAACATGCCAGCAAACACCGGGATCACCATGATATTGAGGATCACCATGGCGATACCGATGGCGATCATCACGAAGCTGGGGTAGCGCATCGCGGTCTTGATCCGCTTGCGGGTCTCCAGCTCCAGCTCGAAATAGTTGGCGAGCTGCAAAAAGGCCTCTTCCAGCTGACCGGTGTTCTCACCCACATGGATGATGGCGACAAACAGGCTGCTGAATACCTTGGGGTGCGCCTGCATCGAGCTGGAGAGCGGGCGGCCGTTACCGAGATCCTCCCCCAGCGAGTGCAGCGCCCGCTTGAGCGGCTTGCTGTGGGTGCCCTCCTCCAGCCCGGCGATGGCACGCAGGATCGGGATCCCGGCCCGGGTCAGGGCATACATCTGGCGGCTGAAGATCACCAGCTCGTCCAGCTTGACGCCCCCTTCCAGCAACAGTGACCAGTCGATGGCGGCGGACTTGGCCTTGCCCGGTTTGAGCTCGGTCGGCATCACGCCACGGCGCATCAGCTGCTCGGCGGCCGCCATCTCGTTGGCCGCTTCGACCACGCCACTGGTGGCGTTGCCCTGGCTGTCACGCCCCTTGTAGGCAAAGTTAGCCATCGCTTACCCCAAATCCTCGGCCAGTCGCAACACCTCATCCACCGAGGTGATCCCCTGACGGGCATAATCGAGGGCGGTGAGGGCCAGCGGCCGGTAGTGTTCGTGTTGACGGGCCGCCTTGGCGAACCCTTCCGCATCGTTGCGGCGCAGGGCATCCATCATCGGCTGATCCAGCTCCAGTAGCTCGTAGACCCCGATCCGGCCGGAATAACCGGTAAAGTTGCAGCTCTGGCAACCCCGGCCCTTGTGATAGGTGTGTTGGCCGGGCGCCTCGCCGGAGAGTACGGTGAGCCAGGTGGCCTGCCCTTCGTCGGGCGCCTTCTCCTCAACGCAGTGCTCACATACCCGCCGCACCAGCCGCTGGGCGACCACCGCCCGCAGGGCGCTCGCCACCAGATAGCCGGGCGCCCCCATGTCGATGAGGCGCAAGGCACTGGTCACCGCATCGTTGGTGTGCAGGGTGGTCAGCACCAGGTGACCGGTGATGGCGCCACGCAGACCGATCTCTACCGTCTCGTTGTCCCGCATCTCCCCCACCAGCAGGATGTCCGGATCCTGACGCAGGGTAGAGCGCAGCACGTTGGAGAAGGTGAGACCGATCTTGGGGTTGACCTGCACCTGATTGACGCGGGAGAGACGATACTCCACCGGGTCTTCTACCGTGATGATCTTGTTGCTGGACTGGTTGAGCTCGGAGAGGGCGCCATAAAGGGTGGTAGTCTTGCCGCTCCCGGTCGGGCCGGTCACCAGGATCATGCCGTGCGGGCGTTTGAGCTGACGGCGGAAACGGGTCAGGATCTCCGGCGGCATGCCGGTCTCGGTCAGTGACAGAATGCCGGAGGATTGATCCAGCAGACGCATCACCACCGACTCGCCATACTGCACCGGCATGGTGGACATCCGCACATCGACATCGCGGCCGCGCACCTTCATGTTGAAACGGCCATCCTGCGGCAGCCGCTTCTCGGAGATATCGAGCCCGGCCACCAGCTTGAGGCGCAGCACCAGCGCCTGGGCGATGCGCACCTCGTTGAGGATGTTCTCGTGGAGGATACCGTCGATCCGCTGGCGAATGCGCAGCACCTTCTCGTCCGGCTCGATGTGGATATCCGACGCCCCCACCTGAACCGCATCCTCGAACAGGGAGCGCAGCAGCTTGGCCACCGTCGCCTCCCCCTCGTCGTTGGCCCCTAGGTTACTGGAGCCCAGCTCAAAGCCGGAGTCCTGATACTCCTCCTGCAACTGTTCGGCGAAACTCTCGATCTCGCGGGTCCGGCGATAGAGGCGGTCGAAATACTCCAGCAGCTGCCCTTCCCGCGCCACCGCCAGCACCATGATGCGCGGGCTGAGCAGGGCGGCGACGGCATCCAGTGCGCTCAGATCCGCCGGATCCGACATGGCCACCGTCACCTTGTCGTCGGTAAGGTTGACCGCCAGTGCCCGATAACGGCGCGCCTGCACTTCGGGCAGCAGTGGCACCGCAGCGGCGTCGATGGTCAGGTTGTTGAGATCGAAGAAGGGCACATCCAGCTGGCGGGCGAGAAACTGCAACAGCTGCACCTCGCTGATAAAGCCGAGGTCGATGAGGGTGGTGCCCAGCTTGCGGCCGGTCTGACGCTGCTGCTGCAGGGCAAGCTGCAGCTGATCATCAGAGATGATCTGCTCTTGTACCAGCAGGTCGCCGAGGCGCATTTTCAGTCTGGGTTGTGCCATGTTTGCTCCGATCTCTGTTACTTCACACCCGTTGCCGCATCCGATTAGGCTTAGCTAATCGAACCTGCTGTTTATCAAGGGGTTAGTTGGCCAATTCGTTGTTCCAGCCAGTTGGTCGATGCCTCGCCGAGGTTGCCGTGCAACAGGGCGTTGCGATAGGCATCGAGCGCCCGCTGGCTGTGACCCTGACCATCCTCGGCCACGCCGAGGCCAAGCCACCAGCGGCCCTGATCCGGCTGCTGACGCAGCAGCTTCACATAGAGCGCCGCCGCATCGGCATTCTGGCCCAGCTCCTGAGTCAACCCGGCCCAGGTCGCGTAATAGTCCATGTTGCTGGCGAGATCCGGCTGATAACCGGACAACCAGCCAAGCGCCTGCTGCTGTTGCCCCTCGCTGATGGCAAGGCGGGCCAGCAGCAGACGAAAATCGGCCTGTTGGGGATCGAGCCGGATCCCCTCCTCCAGCAGCTGACGCGCCTCGGTCAGGCGGCCCTCGCCGTAGAGCAGCCCCGCCAGCTGCTCGCGCGCCCCCTGATTGTAGGGATCGTGGGCCAGCACCTGATAGTAGTTGTCCTGCGCATCCCGCAGGCTTCCCTTGGCCATGGCGGTGGTCGCCTTGCGCTCCGCCAGCGCCGCCAGCTCCTTGGCCGACAGCTCGACCGTCTCGATCTTTAATACACTCGGTTTGCGCGGTGCGCTGGCGACGGCCTGTTGCTCTGCCGCCAGTTCGGCGTAAAGCTCGGGCTGCAGCTCTTCATCGGTCGGCTCCGTCTCGTCAACATCGCTGGAGGCATCAAAGGGCGCACCGTCGGTCGTGTCGCCAGAGTCATATTCCCCAACCTCATCATTCACCTCGTCCTGACTTGGCAGCGGCAGCGCGGCCGCCACCTCGACCGGCTCGGGCTGGCTGACTGGCGAGGCGGCCCTTGCCACCACATCGGGGGCGATCACTTCACTGGCAGCCGTTACGGTATGGGTCTGCTGCCAGTAGATCCAGGTTCGCCAACCGAGGATCCCCAGTGCCAGACCGCAGATCAAGGTCAACAGCAACATCCACCATCCCTGCTGGCGCGCAGGGGCAATATAGACGGCAGCACCTTCGGATCCTTGCTGGCGCCGATCCAGATCTTTCAGCATCTGGTTGATAACGCTCATGGCCAGACTCCATAAGCCAGGGCGCACCCCAGCAACAGTAACAGGGGCCACCAGCGCCGTGGCGCAAAGCGGCTGGCATCGTCGGTATCGCGAATGGCGAGCCGTACCAGACGGCTATCGACCTGACGCACACCCTGACCATAGGCCAGCATCAGGCACTTCTGCGCCAGGATATTGATAAGTCTCGGGATCCCTCGCGATGCGCGCCACAACAGACGCATGGCTCGACCTGCAAACAGCGGTGCCCCGCGGTAACCGGAGACCTGCAATCTGTGCTCCAGATAGGCGCGGGTCTCGTCAAAACGCAGCGGCCGAAGGCAGTAGGAGAAGCCAATCCGCTGGCGCAGTTGGCGCAGATGCGGCTTGGCCAGTCTGGCATCCAGCTCCGGCTGGCCGAACAGCACGATCTGCAGCAGCTTGCTCGATTCGGTCTCGAGATTGCCGAACAGGCGGATCGCCTCCAGTGTCTCGTCCGGCAGCGCTTGCGCCTCGTCGATCAGCACCACCACCCGACTGCCCTGCTGGTGCAGGCTGATCAGGTGACGATGGATGCGATCGGTCAGATCCAGCTCGCTCTGATCCCTTACCGCCAACCCCAGCTCCAGCGCCAGCGCGATGCGCAGCTCGGCCGGAGTGAGGTGGGGATTGGGCAACCAGGCAAGCCGCACCGGACGCGCTTCCGAGCCCAGCTCGCTGAGCAGCTTGCGGCAGAGCAGGGTCTTGCCGGTACCCACCTCGCCGGTCACCTTGATAAAGCCCTCCCCCTGCGCCAGCGCCCAGTTCAGCACCTGCAGCGCCTCTTCGTGAGGCGGCAGGCCGTAGTAGAAGCCGGTATTGGGAGTGAGGCTGAACGGTGCCTCCTGCAGGCCGAAGTGGGTCAGGTACATGAGACCTCGCCTGCCACAGCGAGCAAGCAGCCTGTGCTGGCAAGGCAGCACAGGCCGTTCGGGATAAGGGTGACCGTATCTGGTGTCATGGGTCAGCCCTTGGCCGGATACCACTTGTCGAGCAGCTCGGAGGAGCGTTGCAGCTCGTTTTGCCAGGTATCTTTCTCCACCACGGTCGGTTTGAGCATGATCACCAGCTCCACCTTCTTGGTGCTCTCGCGGCGGTTGGTAAAGGCTTCACCCACCCAGGGAATATCCCCCAACAGCGGCACCTTGCTGACGATCTCCTGCTTGTCGGTCTTCATCAGGCCGCCGATAACGATAATGTCACCGTTATTGGCCTGCACCACGGTATCGGACTCTCGAATGGAGCTTTTCGCCAACGGCAACACCAGCGTATCGCTGTCTGTCACCTTTATGGTCTTGGTTTGCTCTTCAGTATCGATAACGGAGGGATGGATATGCAGCAGCACCTTCCCCTCTTCATCGATCTGTGGTGTTACATCCAAAGAGATACCTGAGAAGAAAGGGGTCAACTCTACATTGGGAGTTGTTCGATCACCGCTCGTCGTGCTCACGGTTGTTGTCGATGCATTGGTGACGAAATATTCGTCCGTCCCCACCTTGATCACCGCCTTCTGGTTGTTGGTCGCGGTGACACGGGGGCTGGAGAGGGTATTCACATCGCCCTGAGTCTTGAGCAGGTTGACCGCTACATTGAAGTTGCCGTCAGAGACCTTGAAACCGGCGCCGCCACCCAGTGCAGTGAAGATCTGATTAGGGGTGGTGGGTAACTGGGTATTGGCCAGTGAACCGCCACCGGTAATCCCCTTGTTGCCATCCCAGCTGGCGGAGAGACCGCTCCAGTCCACTCCTTGCTCATACCCTTCGTTGAGGGCAACTTCAATGATCCGCGCCTCCAGCACCACCTGCCGCTTGAGGTGACTATCGGATTGATTCAGGAATTCACGCACTGCCTTGAGCTCTTTCGGGTAGGCGCGAATGGTGACCAGACCCGCCTGCGGGCTGGTGATCACCGCACGACCATCACCCGTGCCAATCAGGGTCTGCAGGGAGTCGCGCAGATCGGTCCAGTAGTCGCTGTTGGTATCGGTCTCGATACGGGTGCCATTGCTGCTGTCGCCGTTCGAGTTGTTGCTGGAGGAGTTATTGGTGCTGTTGTTGTTCGATGCACTGTCAAAACTGCTGTCGCTGCTGTTATTGCTGTCATTGGCCGTCACCCCGCCGGTGCTGACCGAGGTGCGGGAGAGGCCACGACGGGACATCATCAGGTAGTTGACCGGGATGGTTTCGGTACGCAGACCCGCCGGATAGATATGGAAGACATTGCCCTTGCGCTGCACGTCGAAGCCGTACATGTCGCCCACCACAGCCAGCACCTCTGGCAGAGTCACATCCTTGAGCTCGACGGAGACCAGCCCGGCCACCCCGGGGTGAACCGCCACGCTGTAGCGGGAGCCCTTGAACAGGGAACCGAAAAACTCTACCGCCTCCACGTCGTGAGCCGCGATACGCAGCCGCTTCTCCGGCATGCCGACCGGCATCTGCGGCCGGTTCAGCTGCAGCAATTCACTTTGCACCGATTTAGGCAACGCGGTCAGAGGGGCAGCCTGTTTCTGCTGTTCGTTCATGGCCTGTTTGAGGGCATCCTTGGCCTGGGTCGGCTCGGGGTGCTGATACGTGGTACAGCCTGCAGCCATCATGGCCACGGTGATCAGACAGAGACGGTGTTTTTTCATGTAATTAGGGCACCCTGACTTGCAATTAAACTCGATAAAGCCGATTCACCTCTCGAGAGGCAAGCACGACTCAAACCCGGATCTTGCTGGCAAACAGTGTTAGCGCATGGCGTTTTCCCGCCTTTTCCAGCACCACGGCATCGGCATTGATGGCCACCAGCGTATAGCCGTCCACCTGTTGCCCGACCCGATAACTCTTGCCATTGAGTACCGCCAGTGCCGGGCCATTGCCCAGCACCACACTCTGCAGCTTCGGCAAACCGGCGCTGCTCTCGCCGGTCGCACGGGCGCCAACCGCCACATCCGCCAGTGGCGCGGTGGGATCCTGCAATACTTCGACCTGCTCCGCCTGTACCAGCAAGCTGAACAGGCAACAGCACAACGCAAACACTCTAGCCACGGATAAACTCCTTGCTGGTACTCAGGGTGTAGATCTCCATCTCCACCACCGCGCCGGGATAGGCTTTGACCTGATAGTCGAACTGCTTCCAGTAGAAGTGACGCGGCAAGGCTTCCAGCGCTTTAAGATATTGATACACATCGAAATAGCCGCCTTCAAGCTGAAGCCGGATACCATGCTTGTAGAGATTGACCTTCTGCTCTCCCGCCATCAGCGGGGTCGGCTCCAGCGAACTGAGGGCCAGCATGTGAAGGTTGGCGGAGCGGGAGAGCAGCGCCTCCAGCACCAGCGGCATCTCGTGCGCCGGGATCAGATCGACGGTCTGGGCCTTCAGCTCATCGTCGATCCGGGCCAGATCCGCCTCGACCTGCGCCAGCTGGTCGCGAACTCCCTGATTGGGATCCCGCTTGAGCCGGGCCTGCTTGCCGAGGTTTTCCAGCTCCATGATCTCGAGGTCGCGCTCGGCGGCACTCAGGGCCATACGATCCTGCTGCAGGCGGGTATCGGCGCCATCGAGCCAGCCGTAGAGTCCGGCCGCGCCCAGCAGCACCAGACCAGTCAGCAGGATCAACACCCGCTCCCGCTGGCTCAACACGGCGATACGCTGGCCCCATGCCTGCCATTGTGTTTTCAGGTTCATCAGGGTTTCTCCCGCGCAATGCCGCTCAACTGGAAGGTCAGGCGACCCTCCTTGTCACGGCCGAGGGTCAGTTCACCAAACTCCTTGCCTACCAGACTCGGGGTCTGCTTGAAGCGGTTGACCCAGGCCGGTACATCCTGACTGCGTCCGGCAAAGCCGGAGAGGTTGATCCGCCCTTCGTTGATCTCGATGCGCTGCAACGAGAGGTTGCTGTTGCGAATGCGGGAGAGATCCGCCATCACGCTGGCATAGCCCTGGGATTTTTGCAGGGTCAGGCTGCCCAATTGGCGCATCAGCCCCTGCTTGGCCGTCAGCTCATCCTGCTTGTTGACCAGTTGCTGTTGCAGCCGGGGATCCGCCTGATGGCGCGCCAGCTCGGCATCGAGCCGCTGCGCCTCACTGCGTTTGTTCTCCAGCTCGGCAGAGCGCTGCGCCAGCGCACGGCTGACCTGCTGCTGCTGCCAGCCGTAACCGACACCCGTCAACAGGATCAGCAGCAGCGCAAAGCCCCATACCAGCGCCATCTGATTGAGGCTGGCCCACTGCCGCTTGGGTCGAAACTCGGCGCCATAGAGGTTTATCTGACGTTTCATCACGCATCCTCCCCGATGGCGGCTGCATAGGCCGACAGGTATTCGACGCCGGCCAGGACCGCCTTGTTGGCCATGGCGGAGACGGCAAAGCCAAAGGTCTGCTCCATGTGGCGCACCAGGGTACCGATAAAGGGCGAGGCGACGGCAAACTGCATCTGCCCCAGCTCGGGCAATTTCAGCTGGCCCGCCAGATAGTCGAGGGAGCGCTGGATCTCCAGCGCCAATGAATCGAGCAGCATGCTGTCCGGCTCATGTTCGCCAGTCAGGCTGGTGAAACCGCGCAGCTGGCGGGAGAAGCAGAGCCCGCCCTGATGGAAGACCAGCAGTTGCAGATCCTGCCCCTTTGGCTGCCACAGCAGCATGCGCACCGTCTCGTCAGCGTCATAGAGAGAGGTGAGCGCCAATTCGTCGCTGATGATGGATTGCAGGGTCGCGATGCCGTTGATGGCATCGGCTAGCTGCTGCACCCGGCTCTTGGGCAAGCAGATCACATTGATGCGCGGGCGACCGGCAGGCGGGGTGGGCAAGTCCACATAATCCATCGCCAGTTGCAGCACGGGTTCGCTGACATAATCCTTGATGGCCCAGGGGAGCGCCCCCGCCATCTCGGCGTCAGGCACGGCAGGCTTGTCGATCTGGATCTGTTGATAAAGGCTGGCGGCGAGGGCCACCCGCACCGTAGACTTGGCCAGCCCGTGACGGCTGAACAGCTCGTTCATGGCCACTGCCCACTCCTGTGGGCCGTTGATGGTGCGCGTCGCGAAGACGGGGGGATTGCCCACCGCAGCCAGCATGATCCTGTCATTGGCCAGCAAGAGCCCGACCTGGCGGCTTGGCGTCGACCGTCTGAACAGTTGTTTCATGTAAGCCCGCCCATCAATATTGATTAAATGTATGAAATATTAACATAAACAGCAGATTAGCCTCCAGATTAAAAGACGGACTCACCATTGCAAGCCAGCCTTTCCGCCGAGTCAGAGGGTCAAGCCATCCTCCCTTCCCCCCTGCAACGCCTCCACCATCCGTTGCTGACCCGCTATGGCGTCGAGCTGTGGTGCAAGCGGGATGATCTGATCCATCCGGCCATCTCCGGCAACAAGTGGCGCAAGCTCAAGTACCACCTGCGGCATGCCAAAGAGCACGACAAACGGCATCTGCTCTCGTTTGGCGGCGCCTACTCCAATCATATCCACGCGCTGGCGGCAGCGGGGTGCCAATCTGGTCTTCGTACTACCGGTATCATACGGGGCGAATATGACGCCGTCAGTAACTCTACCCTTCGGGATGCCCGGCACTGGGGCATGGATCTCGTTTTCGTCGACCGCCAGAGTTACCGGCGACGGCAGGATCCCGACTGGCTGGCCCAATTCGATGCTCCCGATACCCTGATCGTGCCGGAAGGGGGTAGCAGCCCGCTGGCCATCCCCGGGGTGGCGGAACTGGTAGGCGAAGTGCCCTTCTCACCGGATCTCTGGGTACTGCCCTGCGCCAGCGGCGGCACTCTGGCGGGCCTGATCGCTGGCAAGCAGGATCGGGAGCAGATCCTCGCCATTGCGGTACTGAAAGGAGGCGACTTTATCGCTGACGAGGTGTGTCGCCTCCATCCCGCGGCAGCCAGCATCCCCGGTTGGCGCATCGCGCTCGATCACCACGATGGTGGCTACGCCAAATTCAGCCCGGCCCTCTGGCAGTGGGTGCAGAATTTCAGCGCAACGACCGATCTGCCCCTTGAGCCCATCTACAGCGGCAAGGCGATGTGGGGGCTCTTTCGCGAACTGGCGGCGGGCCGCATCGCCACCGGCAGCAAAATAGTCTTTATCCACACTGGCGGCATGCAAGGGCTCGCCGGGCTGCGGGAGCAGGGGCGACTGTGATCCCCGCCTGACGGCAACCGCAAACAGTACCGCAAACAACAGAGGGTCGCCCCAAGGCGACCCTCTCTCGTTTATCTCAATCACCAGCCGGTTCCAGCACCAGGCGCTGGGGCTCGGCAAACCAGGGCCCCTGCCCGGCATGCACCCCGAGGTGGCGCAGCATCTTCCACTCGTCGCCACTCTCCACCCCCACTGCCAGCACCCGGGTGCGGGTGTTGGCGCAGCCCCCCACCAGACTGCGCACCGCCATCTGGTTGACCTGACGGGCATGGATCTCCCGCACCAGGCTGGGGTGCAGCTTGAGGAAGTTGATCTCGAACTCCTTGATGTACTGGGTGCTCACCACATCCTGACCGGCATGATCGATGGCCAGCTGGCAGCCCAGCATCCGCAGGGAGCGCAGCGGCCGCTTGAGCGCCTCGAAGTGGCGGGTCACCTGGGATTCCGAGAGTTGCAGGATCAACCGCTCGTTGGTGCTGCGCGGCAGCTGAAACAGGGCGAAGAAGAGCCAGCGCTGGAACTCGCGGTTGAGCAGGCTCTGGGCACTGAGGGTCAGGCTGATGGGGCAGCTCTGCTCGGAGCGCTGGCGCAGCAGGGCGAGGGTCTGCTCCGCCACCAGCCGATCCAGTTGCAGCAACAAGCCCACCTTCTCCGCCATCGGCATGAAGATCCCCGCCTGCAGGGCACGCCCCTGCTCATCGTGCAGATAGGTGAGCAGCTCCTGCTGCAACACCACCTGCCCCCGATCCTGCTGGATCGGCTGGGTGTAAAATTCGATGCCGTGCTCTTCGAGACGGCGGCTGATCAGGGTGCGCCAGCGTACCGTGCCCTTGCTGCTCTGCTCCTCATCCAACTGCTTCTCGTAGAGGAACCAGCCGTTGTGCCCTTGCAGACGGGCGCTCTTGAGGGCCAGCTCCGCCTCCTCCTGCACCTTGAGCAGGCTGTCTTGTGCCTGATAACAGACGGCGCCGAGATAGACCGCAGTCTCCGGATTGACCTCCTGCGGCCAATGCAGCCGTTGCAGGCTCTTCAGCAGCTGGCTGGCGCTATCCACCATCTCGCTCTCGGACATATTGGGCAGCAACACCGCAAAGACCTGACCGGCGTAGCGGGCCTGCAGGGCGCCGTTATGCTTGCGCACGAAGGCACCTATGGTGGCGCTCGCCTCCATCATCAAATCGTGCCCCAGCAGCTCGAACTGATCGGCCTCCAGCTCCTCCAGACAGGCGAGATCGATCAGCAGCACGCCGCCGCTCATCACGCTCGCCTCCATGATGGCGCTCTCCAGCCGGTTGTCGAAAAACAGCCGGTTGCCGATGCCGGTCATCTTGTCGACGAAGGCGTTGCTGCGAATGAAGTTGTCGAAGCGGCTGCGCTCCTTGCGGGCATCCGCCAGCTCGGCGAGCAGATGATCGAGGGCCTGACTGGCGGCCACCGGCCACTCTTCGCCGGGGTCATGACTCAGTTTGGAGAGCTTGTCATCGAGGATCAGCTGGGCACGAATGCCCAGCAGCTCGGCCCCGCGCAACTGCTGGCGCAGCCAGCGGATGGAGTACCAGAGACCGAACACCACGATAAAGATCCCCAGCGAGATGCCGGACATTGCCTTGATGGAGTATTCCGCCTCCTTGAAGGGGCGCTCCAGTTTGAAGTTGGCCTGCATGCCGGCCTGATGGGGCAGGGGGTGGCTGTATGGCACCAGCAGCTGCTCGTCGACCGGATTGCGCACATCGCGGAACCAGTAGACCCGCTGGTTATTCTGGCGCACCTCCAGCTCGACTACATGGGCAGCCCGCAGCAGGGTGGGCAGCCAGTGGCTCATATCTTCCATATCGTGAGCAACATCGAGCTGCTTGTCGATCACTTCGACCAGCGCATCGACCTTCTTTTGCTGCAACTCCATGCCCAGCTCGCGAAAGCTGAACACCCCGCCAATCAGCACGGTCGCCATGGCTGCGATCACGCAAAGGGTGATAAATGAGACAAGCTGTGTAGTGAGTTTCATGCGCCTTTCCGTATGCCCAGCATCATCCATGTCGCCTCATGGTAGCAGCGGCGATCGGGCCACAGCTATGGATGAAGATCCCGCTTCTGCAATTTAAGCGGGCAAGCATAACCCAAAGCAGAGGGAGAATACCAAGGATGACGGGCTGCAGACGCGGGAAAGGGCGGGATGACAGACAGAAAAATGGTCCCTCAAAGGGGACCAAAAGGAACACTCATATCAAAACTAACACTCTGTGCTACTGACAAAAAACAGATACAGGAGTATTGAACACACGGTGAGTCAAACCGCAGGGCTACTCTAATGCAGTTCGGATAAGCTGAGCAATTGTCATTTATGACAGGTCAGCGATTGAATCTAGCCAAAGTTAATAATAAACACATTTAAAATCATGCAGTTAAAAAATCAATCAACAAGTGTGACAACTCGGACTCAAATTGATTGCACTAATGCTCTATGATGGCAAAGTCCATTTGTGTCTCATGAAACTGGCAGGTACTTCCTTTGCGTAAATCACCCGTCTGGATCGCTCTGTTGCTGTTCGTCCTGCCTGTCGTGGGCAGCCAGTTTCTCGGCCTGTGGTTTGCCAAGCCGATGGCCTTTCATATGCTGGAAGAGAAGGTTGCCGAGCTCAAGGGAGCCATGGCCGTACGCCACCGGGAGCTGGATGCTGCCATCAACAAACAACTGGCACAATTTGAGTTCAACTGCGGCGCCAAAGACATGGAGCTGCTGCGCGATCCGCGCTTCTACAGCGCTCATATCCGACTGCAAGGGTTGGAGCTCGCTTCCGGCAACAGCTGCTCCAGCCTGGGGGTGGAGATCCCGCTGATCAAAGAGCTCCAGAACAGCGGGCAGAAGTTTGGCAAGTTGGGGATTACCGCCACCGTGGCCAAATACAATACCGAGCAGGAGCTGGTGGCTTTTTACCGATCCGGCGACAACCTCGCCTACTGGGTGCTGGATAACAGCTGGAGCCACGACCTGCTGCAACACCCCTGCAGCCACTGCTTCTATCTGGAGTTCAGCCGACAGGATGCCGATGCAAGCACAGTCCACTTTCCCCGTGGCGACAAGGAGATCAAACAGGAAGAGAGCAATATCAGCCTGAGTTTCTTCGATCCCAATGAACTCACCAAACAGACGGTCTGGGCGGGTAAAGCGCTGGAGCAATATGCCCATGACCAACTCAATCACTACGGTCTCTGGTTCGGTATCGCGCTCGGCGCCCTGTTAAGCGTCACATACTGGCTGCTGCGCAGCTATCGGCGCTCCCTCAAGGGACTGCTGCAAACAGGATTGATACGCAGGGAATTTATTCCCCTGTACCAGCCGATAGTGGATGCCCGTACCCACCAAGTGGTGGGATTCGAGGCGCTGCTGCGCTGGCAGCGGGGAAACGAGCTGATCCCCCCGGGCACCTTTATCGAATATGCAGAGGAGCAGGGACTGATCCTGCCGATGACCGAACAGTTGCTGGAGCAGGTGATCACCGACCTGCCGCAGCTGGCACCGGAGCAGTGGGTCAGCGTCAATCTGGTGGCGGCCCATATCGAGCAGCCCCTGCTGCGCACCTTGCTCGCTCACAGCCAAAACCCCTCACCCACCCGGCTCACCTTCGAGCTGACGGAGCGCAAGCCGATCCTCGACATCAAGGCGGCCACCGAGGAGATCACCCTGCTGCAACAGATGGGGTATCACTTCAAGCTGGATGATTTCGGTACCGGCTACGGCGGCTTTGCCTACCTGCAGAGCCTGGGGATCCGCCAAATCAAGATCGACAAGATGTTCGTCGATACCATAGGCACCAACGACCTCAAGCGCAGCGTACTGGATGCCATCATCGTCTTCGGTCGGGAATCGGGCATGGAGATGATCGCCGAAGGGGTCGAGAGCCAGTTGCAGGTCGACTATCTGAGCCAGCACGGCGTCTATCTGATCCAGGGCTACTTCTTCGGCAAGCCCATGCCGCTGAAGATACTGACCCACTGGCAACGGGAGTGGCAGTTGCAACACCAGAAGGCCAGCTAACGCAGATATGGCAGGATCTGGCCGCGAAACAGTTTGGTCATCGGCTCGACATCATCAGGTTGATGCTGGCGGTAGCGCTCCGGCCACCAGGCGGGTAAATCCCCCTACTGGCCTTAGCCCGGCGCCATGGTGAAGTCGAACCGCCTCCTGCCACCCCTTATTTACATTCAGCAACAAAATGATCTGCCCTGACGGGGATAACAACCTTTATCATAAGGAGCCGGTTATTGCGCAACCGATAACCGTGCAGCCTGTTTATGTCATCCGGTCGTCAAGACCCCCAATAGAGAACCATTGCCTATGAAGACAGTTATCCGGCAAGAGATTGCCCTGCCCGTTGGCCTGCTGACCCTGCTCTTTTTCAAGACCCTGGGCAGTGACCTGCTGACAGAGACAACTCCGCTCGGGATCTATCTTCCGGTTTCGGCGGCACTACTGGCCATCGTCACCTGGGCCATCTTCTCGGTGGTGCGCCACTCCGATGCCCTCGCCATCAAGCTGGGCGAGCCCTTCGGCACCCTGATCCTCACCCTCTCGGTCATCTCGCTGGAGGTGGTGATGATCTCCTCGGTGATGCTGACCGGTGAGCCCAACCCCACCATGGCCCGCGATACCATGTTTGCGGTAGTGATGCTGGTGAGTACCGGTCTGGTGGGCTTCACCCTGCTGTTTGGCGGCTGGCGGTACCACACCCAGAGCTTCAATCTGGACGGGGTGAAATCCTATCTGGTGGCCATCATCCCGCTGGCCCTGCTCTGTCTGGTGCTGCCCAACTTCACCGAGGGTGGTGCAATCGGCAGTATGTCGCGCGCCATGTCGTGGATGTTGATCATCATCTCGATCCTGCTCTACGGGGTCTTTCTGCTGATCCAGACCCGCAGCCACAGCCACTTCTTCGTCGACAGCGATCACGAGGATTACGAGGAGCACCACGGCCCGCTGCAGAGCAACGTCTATCACACCATCCTGCTGCTCGCCTACCTGCTGGTGGTGATCCTGCTGGCCAAGACCCTGGCCATCCCCATCAACTACGGGGTGCATGTGATGGAAGCACCCGCCGCACTGGGCGGTTTTATCGTCGCCTGCATCGTGCTGGCACCCGAAGCAGTCGGCGCCATCAAAGCCGCCTTCAACAACCAGCTGCAGCGGGCAATGAACCTCTACTTCGGCTCTGTGCTGGCCACCATCGCCCTCACCGTGCCTGCCGTGCTCTTTATCGGCTCCATGCTGGGTCAGGAGGTACGCCTTGGCCTCTCCCCCGCCGATATGGTGCTGCTGGTCACGACCCTGATGGTCTGTAAAGTGACCTTCAGCAGCGGCCGCACCAATGTGCTCCATGGTGCGACCCATCTGGTGTTGTTCGTGGTCTATCTGTTCCTGATGTTCGAGCACGAATAACCACATCCAGCCAACACCAGAAATGCAAAGACCGCCCGATGGGCGGTCTTTTGTTATCTGCTCCGGGATCTCACGGACACCAGTGAAGCGTCTTCCCCCTCATCCCATACCCTTCTCCCGCCAGGGGAGAAGGGGGATCATGGCTTACAGGCTGGGCAGCACCCCGGCCGGGATCAGATCGTTGTAGCTGGCACGCCCCAGCAGCGCGGCTGCAGCCTCGATATCAGGGGCAAAGTACCTGTCCTTGTCGTAGAAGGGGACATGAGCGCGCAGCCGCCCCTTGGCCACTTCCACCCCCTCGCTGGCCCGCAGCGGAGCACGGAAATCTAGCCCCTGCGCCGCCGCCAGCAGTTCGACTGCCAGAATGCCACGGGTGTTTTCCGCCATATCCGCCAGCCGGCGGCCGGCAAAGGTCGCCATGGAGACATGATCCTCCTGATTGGCGGAGGTGGGCAGGCTGTCTACCGAGGCCGGATGGGCCAGGGTCTTGTTCTCGGAGGCGAGCGCCGCCGAGGTGACCTGAGCGATCATGAAGCCGGAGTTGACCCCGCCATTGTTGACCAGAAACGCCGGCAGGCCGGACATCCGCGAGTCGATCAGCAGTGCCATCCGCCGCTCGGAGAGCGAGCCGATTTCGGCGATGGCCAGCGCCAGATTATCGGCCGCAAAGGCCACCGGCTCGGCGTGAAAGTTACCGCCAGAGATGATCTCTTCGTCATCGGCAAACACCAGCGGGTTGTCGGAGACAGAGTTGGCTTCGCACACCAACACCTCGGCCGCCTGACGGATCTGGGTCAGGCAGGCACCCATCACCTGCGGCTGGCAGCGCAATGAGTAGGGATCCTGCACCTTCTCGCAGTTGTGATGGGACATGCCGATCTCGCTGAGATCCCCCAGCAGATGTCGATAGCAGGTAGCCGCATCAATCTGGCCACGCTGACCGCGCACCGCGTGGATGCGGACATCGAACGGACGGCGGCTGCCAAGGGCAGCCTCCACGCTCATGGCACCGATGGTGATGGCTCCGGCGAACAGATCCTCGGCGTGGAACAGTCCTTCCAGCGCAAAGGCGGTGCTCGCCTGGGTGCCGTTGAGCAGCGCCAACCCCTCTTTCGGTGCCAACGCGATGGGCTCAAGCCCGGCGATCCGCAACGCTTCGCTCGCATCGATCTCGCGCCCGTCGTGACGAGCCTTGCCTTCACCGATCAGCAGGCAGCTCATATGGGCCAGCGGCGCCAGATCGCCGGAAGCGCCGACGGATCCCTTCTTCGGCACCAGCGGATAAACCTCGGCGTTGACCAGCTTCATCAGCGCCTCCAGCACCTCCAGCCGGATGCCGGAGAAACCCCGCGCCAGCGAGTTGAGCTTGAGCACCATCATCAACCGCACGGTGGCGTCATCCATATAGGTGCCAATGCCCGCAGCGTGGGAGAGCACGATGGATCGCTGCAGCTCGTCGAGCTGATCCACCGGGATCCGGGTATTGGCCAGCAGGCCAAAGCCGGTATTGATGCCGTACACCACGCGTCCCTGCTCAATCACCCGGGAGACAGTGGCGGCAGAGGCGTGGATCGCCGGCAACGCAGCCGGATCCAGTGCAATATGTACCGGCTCGCGGCTGACGCGGCGCAGGGTGGCAAGATCCAGCTTGCCCGGGGTAATAGTCAATTCAAACATGGTGTTACACCTTTCCTTTGACACCGTTGGCGCCGTCAATCATCGGCAGATCCAGTTTCGCCTCGCGGGCACAGTTGATGGCAATCTCGTAGCCCGCATCCGCATGGCGCATCACCCCGGTGGCCGGGTCATTGCGCAGCACCCGACCGACGCGGCGAGCCGCGTCATCGGAGCCATCACAGACGATCACCACGCCGGAGTGCTGGGAGAAGCCCATGCCGACCCCGCCGCCGTGGTGCAGGGAAACCCAGGTCGCGCCGCCAGCGGTGTTGAGCAGGGCGTTGAGCAGCGGCCAGTCGGAGACGGCATCTGAGCCATCCATCATCGACTCGGTCTCGCGGTTCGGGCTCGCCACCGAGCCGGAATCCAGATGGTCGCGGCCAATGACGATGGGGGCTTTCAGCTCACCGTTTTTCACCATCTCGTTGAAGGCCAGACCGAGGCGTACCCGATCCTTGACCCCGACCCAGCAGATCCGCGCCGGCAGCCCCTGAAACGCGATGCGCTCGCGGGCCATGTCGAGCCAGTTGTGCAGGTGAGGATCATCGGGGATCAGCTCTTTCACCTTCTGATCGGTCTTGTAGATATCTTCCGGATCGCCGGAGAGGGCCACCCAGCGGAATGGCCCAATCCCCTCGCAGAACAGCGGGCGGATATAGGCGGGGACGAAGCCGGGGAAGTCGAAGGCATTTTTCACCCCCTCCTCAAGCGCCATCTGACGGATGTTATTGCCGTAATCCAGAGTCGCCGCGCCGCGCTCTTGCAGGGTCAGCATCGCCTCCACCTGACGGGCCATGGAGCGACGAGCGGCCAGATTCACCTCCTGCGGGGCACTCTGCTGCAGCTCGCGCCACTTTGCCACGCTCCAACCCTGCGGCAGGTAGCCGTGCACCGGGTCGTGGGCGGAGGTCTGGTCGGTCACCACATCCGGGGTGATACCCCGGGCCACCAGCTCGGCGAAGACGTCGGCGGCGTTGCCGAGCAGACCGACGGAGATGGCGCTGCCGCTCTGCTTGGCCTCTTCGATCATGGCAAGCGCCTCATCCAGAGTGTGAGCCTTCTTGTCCACATAACGGGTGCGCAGACGAAAATCGATGCGGGTCTCGTCGCACTCCACCGCGATCATCGAGAAGCCGGCCATGGTGGCGGCCAGCGGCTGGGCACCGCCCATGCCGCCGAGACCACCGGTCAGGATCCAGCGCCCTTTGGGTTCACCGTTGAAGTGCTGATTAGCCACCGCGAAGAAGGTCTCGTAGGTGCCCTGCACGATCCCCTGGGTGCCGATATAGATCCACGAACCCGCAGTCATCTGGCCGTACATCATCAGGCCCTTCTTATCGAGCTCATTGAAGTGCTCCCAGTTGGCCCAATGCGGCACCAGATTGGAGTTGGCGATCAGCACCCGCGGCGCATCCTTGTGGGTCTGGAACACCCCGACCGGCTTGCCGGATTGCACCAGCAGGGTCTCGTTTTCCTCGAGCCGGGTCAGCACCTCGACGATCTTGTCAAAGCAGGCCCAGTTGCGGGCGGCGCGACCGATGCCGCCATAGACCACCAGCGACTGGGGATGCTCGGCCACCTCGGGGTCCAGGTTGTTCATCAGCATCCGCAGCGGCGCTTCGGTGAGCCAGCTCTTGGCGGTCAGTTCGGTGCCGCGCGGGGCACGGATCACGCGGTTCGGATCATGACGGGGATCCTGCTGTTGTACAGACATACACACTCCTTGTTGTATCAATAGGGTGCCTTCGGCGATGTGCGGCCAAAGGGGTTAACGGGTCAACAGATGAACCAGTCGCGCGGCCACGCGGGCACTGCGGTTGTCCTGATCCAGCGTCGGGTTGTACTCGGCCAGATCAGCGAGCCTGAGCTTGCCGCTGGCCCGGATATGGGCGATCAGCGGTTCGATGACCACCAGCTCCACGCCGCGGGCGGCGGGGGCGCTCACTCCCGGCATCACGGAGCCAGGCAGCACATCGAGATCGATGGTCAGATAGAGGTGATCACAATCGGCGATAAAGGCATCCAGTCCGCTTAGCAAGACTGGCAACCCGGTCTGGGTCATCGCCTCGTCCAGCACATGCCACACACCCAGCGCCTTGGCACGGGCAAACAGGGCTTGGGTATTGGCGGTCTCGGCCACCCCGAGACAGGCGTAGTGAAACGGTGTGCCCTGAGCGGCGCACTGCTCGGCGATCTGGAAGAAGGGGGTGCCGGAGCTCGCCAGCTCCTGCTTCATCCGCAGGTCGAAGTGGGCGTCAAAATTGATAATGCCGACTCGCCCCTGACCCGCCAGATGCAAGTTGAGGCCGCTCCAGCTGCCGAAGGCCACCTCGTGACCGCCCCCCAGCACCAGCGGGAAATGGCCCAGTTCGAGCGCAGCGGCGACCAGCTCAGCCAGACGGCCGTGGGCGGCATCAAGATCCCCATCGGTACAGCTCACATCCCCACCATCGTAGACGGGGCGACTCAGATGCCAGGCGGTGTTGGCCAGCAGCTTGCGCACCGCTTGCGGCGCACCGGCGGCACCGACACGCCCCTTGTTGCGGCGTACCCCTTCATCGCAAGAAAACCCGAGCAGCACTACACCGGCAGCCTCTTGTGCCCCGGCGGTCCAGGGCTGCACCTTGTCATGCCAGCGCAGGGCCAGTTCGCCATCTTCCGGATCCTGCCGCCCTTGCCAGAGCGACATATCGACCAGGTTGAACTTATCCATGAAGGGTCTCCTCGCCGTTGAAGATGCGACTTGCCAGCTGATCGACGCCAACCATGTAGCTCAGCTCGGCCGGATGGGCGCAGTGCCAGATCAGAAAATCGGCCGCCATGCCGACCCTGAGCTGGCCAAGGCGATCCTGCTCGCCGAGCGCTTTGGCGGCGTGACGGGTCACCCCGACCATGGCCTCCACCGGGGTCAGGCCAAACAGGGTGCAGGCCATGTTCATCGCCATCCGCAGCGAGACGATGGGGGCAGTACCCGGGTTGATGTCGGAGGAGACCGCCATCGCCACACCCGCCTTGCGCAGGGCGGCAACCGGCGGCAGCTTGGTCTCTTTGAGGAAGTAGAAGGCGGTGGGCAGCAGGGTGGCGACCACGCCACGGTGGGCCAGCGCCAGGATCCCTTCCGGATCCAGATACTCCAGATGATCCACCGAGAGGGCGCCAAAGTTGGCTGCGAGGGTGCTGCCACCGAGATTGGAGAGCTGATCCATATGCCCCTTCACCGGCAGGCCATATTGATCCGCCGCCAGATAGACCTGCTCGGTCTGGGCCAACGAGAAGCCGATGTGCTCGCAGAAGACATCCACCGCATCGGCCAGACCCGCCTCGGCGGCAGCCGGAATGATCTCCTGACAGATGGTCTCGACCCAGCTGTCGGGATCGTCGCGATATTCAGGCGGCACCGCATGGGCCGCCAGCAGAGTGGTCTTGACCCGGATCGGCAACGCCTCTCCCAGTCGGCGGGCCACCCGCAGCATCTTGAGTTCGTCATCCAGCGTCAGGCCATAGCCGGACTTGATCTCCACCGTGGTGACCCCTTCGCGGATCAGGGATTTCACCCTCGGCAGCGCCAGCTCGAACAATTGCTCTTCGCTGGTGGCACGGGTGGCACGCACCGTGCTGATGATGCCGCCGCCCCGACGGGCGATCTCGGCATAGGGCACTCCCTGCTGGCGCAGCTCGAACTCCTCGGCACGGCTACCGGCGAAGACCAGATGGGTGTGACAATCGATAAGGCCGGGGGTGACCAGCTTGCCCCGCATATCCTGCCAGTGAGCAGGATACGGCCCCTTCAGTTCGGTCATCGGCACCAGCGCGTGGATCTTGCCATCCTGCACGCCGATGGCGTGGAGCGGCAGCAGGCCGTAGTCGGCCAGCTCATCATTCAGGGTGGCGGGCGTCACGTTGAGCCAGACCCGCTCGCAGTTCAACAGTTCCTTGTTCATAGCGACCTCAAATGTATATACATATTCTTATAGTCGATCTCTATGACGAAAGGAAGAGCGAAATTCACATCCTGATAACAGCATCAAACTTAGAGTTTAAGCACAAAAAAGCCCACCAGGAGGTGGGCTTTGCAAAATCGAGTTGTATAGACATTTACTCCAGCTGAGTCTTGGAGCTGAGCTTGTAGCGGGAACCGGGGGAGAGCAAACGGGCGTAGGAGACCAGATGCCCCTCCGACCAGGTACGCCGGTGCAACAACAGACAGGGGGAATCTACGCGGATCTGCAACAATCCCGCCTCACCGGCGCTGGGCAACACGGCTTCCACCACGTGCTCCATCTCGGAGAGGGGACAGACATCCATCAGATAGCGGTTGGGGGTCTGTTGGGTAAAATCCTGCTCGCCATAGCCAGGCAAGCGCCCGGCATCGACGAAGCGCTCCTCCAATTGCAACGGCTCCCCATCGGCCTGATGGACGATCAGGCTGTGAAAGATGGGGGCGCCAACCCGCAGCCCCAGTTGTACCGCCACCTTCTCGTCGGCGGCCAGTCGCTGCAGCCGGATAACCCGGGCACTGTATTGGCCGCCACGCTCGGCGATCTCGTCGGCAATATTGCGAATAGCCAGCAGCGGCGATTCGGTGCGCCTGTCCGCCACGAAGCTACCGGAACCGGCGGTACGCACCAGCCACCCCTCAGCCACCAGCTCCCGCAGCGCCCGGTTGACCGTCATCCGGCTCACGGTGAACTGCTCGCACAGGGCCGCTTCGGTCGGGATCCTGTCCCCCGCCTGATAGTGGCGTTCGCGGATCCCGTCCAGAATGTGCTGCTTGATCTGCAGATAGAGAGCTGGCGCCACCATGAAGCTCCCTAGCGCCGACGGTGGGGCGGACGCATGTCCGGCCAGGCGCGATAGACATCGGGGATCTGATCCGGGCCGCTGATGCAGAGATCGAGATCGTGCAGCAAGCCATCCTTGATCCCGTAGATCCAGCCATGCACCGCCAGCTCCTGCCCCTTGCGCCAAGCGTTCTGGATGATGGTGGTGTGGCAGACGTTGGCAACCTGCTCGGCCACGTTCAGCTCGCACAGATAGTCGAAGCGCTCGTGCTCATCCTCGATGGCCTCGAGCTCTTCACCGTATTTGAAGTAGACATCCTTGATGTTGCGCAGCCAGTTGTCGATGAGCCCCAGCTCCTGGTTCTGCATCGCGGCCTTGACGCCGCCGCAACCGTAGTGACCGCAGACAATGATGTGCTTCACCTTGAGGACTTCTACCGCGTATTGCAGCACGGAGAGGCAGTTGAAATCGGTATGTACCACCAGATTGGCGACGTTGCGGTGGACGAAGACATCCCCCGGCAGCAACCCCATCAGCTGGTTGGCGGGGACCCGGCTGTCGGAACAACCAATCCAGAGGTATTCGGGGGCCTGCTGGGCAGAAAGAGTGGCAAAGAAAGCGGGATCTTCGGCTTTGATCCGTTCGGCCCACTCACGGTTGTTGGTAAACAGGTCGTTCAACAGTTTCACTTCTGCTCTCCCTAATGTGGCAGTGGCGGCAACATAACACACTCAAGGGTAACCAAAGCAAGGCCGACCAGATCCCTGCGAAACAAAAACAGGGCCATCAGGCCCTGTTTTTATGAGAGGAAGCATCAGGCTTCCATGGCATCTTTCAGCTTCTTGAGTGCGTTCTTCTCAAGCTGACGCACACGCTCGGCAGAGACGCCGTAGGTATCGGCCAGCTCCTGCAGAGTGGTCTTGCTGTCATCATCGAGCCAGCGGGCGCGGATGATGTGCTGGCTGCGCTCATCCAGGGTGGCGAGGGCCGAGCTCAGACGACGGGTCGCATGATCGTCCCAGTTGTCGTTCTCGATGGTCGCGGCCAGATCGGAGGATTTGTCCTCCAGATAGTGAACCGGAGCGAAACCGCCCTCTTCCTCATCGTCACCCACCAGATCGAACGCCTGATCGTAGTTGGCCATCCGCGCTTCCATCTCGGTCACGTCAGCGGCAGAGACGCCGAGATCGGCCGCCACGGCCTGAACCTCTTCGTGGTTCAGCCAGCCCAGACGCTTTTTGGATTTGCGCAGGTTGAAGAAGAGCTTGCGCTGGGCCTTGGTGGTCGCCACCTTGACCATGCGCCAGTTGCGCAGGACATATTCGTGGATTTCGGCCTTGATCCAGTGCACGGCAAAGGAGACCAGACGCACGCCGACCGTCGGGTCGAAGCGCTTGACCGCCTTCATCAGGCCGATGTTGCCTTCCTGAACCAGATCGGCCTGAGGCAGACCGTAACCGGCATAACTCTTGGCGACATGAACGACAAAGCGCAGGTGCGACATAACCAGCTGACGGGCAGCCTCGAGATCGCCATCCTGCTGCAAACGCTCAGCCAGTTCACGCTCTTCCTCTGCGCTCAACACAGGAATAGAGTTTACTGCCTGGATATAGCCTTCCAGACTACCTTGCGGAATCAGAGCCATAGTGCGCTGCAATGAAGTTCCCATCTGTTACCTCTTACTTTTCAATCGAATCAGTCTAACACCCTGAGAGGGTCTGTCTACTGACCGGATGCCATTCTGCGGCGTGTATCAAAGAACATGCCCAGTTTTAGACCGGCTTATCTTAAGCCTGCAGGATGAATCATGAATGAACAGTCAAAAAAAGGGGGTCACAATGAAGGACCCCCGAAAAGTAGCATGCTAAGTCCATTGTTGCGGAGCTCGCAACCTTCACATGCTTGCCAAGTCTGACGAGCAAGGCAGAGGGGCCACACCCGTATAAATGCTTCAGCTTTAATAGACTGCTTATAAATCAGAAGGTTCACTGGATCTAGCGAAGATCCGGAAGATCATTGTTATTCAGAATACTCTGACTATGGGGGCCAAGCCAGAAACGGCCCCTCTTTTACTTGATCCGCCTCTCAAAATCCAGCGATTTACTTTGATGACAAAGTAATCAGGATGGTTCGATGTCGCGAATGTGGCGATGGACCGAGAACCAGGAGGCAATCAGCCCCAGCAGGGCGCCCAGCAAGATCAGATTGATCCCGTCTACCGCCCCCATGCCAACCAGCCGGAATTTACTGTTATACAAGCCCGCCAGCTCCTTCACCACCCCTTCGCTCCAGATCACCATCACTTCGGTCAGCCACCAGGCCAGCATGCCGCCGATCACCCCAAACCAGATGCCGGTATAGAGGAAGGGACGATGAATAAAGGAGTCGGTCGCCCCCACCAGCTTGAGCACTTCAATCTCGGAACGCTGGTTGAGGATATTGAGACGCAGGGTATTGCCGACGATCAGCAACACGGCGGAGAGTAGCAGCACCGCGATACCGGTAATGGTGTGGCGCAGCAGGTTCATGATCCCCTGCAACCGGGTCAGCCACTGCAGATCCAGCTTGCCCTGCTCGACCCCCACCTCGTTATTGAGCTTGCTGAGCAGCTCGGCGGCCCCTTCAGGGTTCTGCCAGCGTGGATCCGGAATGACGCTCAGCACAGGCGGTAGCGGGTTGCTGTCCAGATAATCGAGCGCATCGCCGAAGCCGGAGATCTCGCGAAACTCCCGCAACGCATCGTCACGGCTCAGGTAGGTGACCGAATCCACCTCGGGATAGAGCAGGATCCGGTGCTGCAGATCGAGAATGCTCTGCTCCGGCAGATCCTTGCGCAGGTAAAGGGAGATCTGGGAACTGCTCTGCCAGCTCCCCTCCACCACCTCGGCGTTTTTCAGCAGCACATGGAAACAGGAGGGCAGTGCCAAGCTGACGCCAAGCACCGCCAGCGTCATCAGTGAGGCGAGCGGATTGCGCCACAACTCCCCGAGACTGGCAAACGCCTGCCGCACATGATCAACCCCGTACATCATCAGACGGCGCAGCGGCGGTTGTTTATGACGAACGATAGCCATCAGAGCTCCTCCCCGGCCGAATACATGCGACCCGCCTTGAGGGTCAGGGTGCGATAGCGCATGCGAGCGATCAGCCCCAGATCGTGGGTGGCAATCAGCACCGAGACCCCAAAATTGTTGAACTCCTGAAATAGCCGCATGATATCCATGGAGAGCTGGGGATCCAGGTTGCCGGTCGGTTCATCCGCCAGCAGCAGCGGCGGCTTGTTGACGATGGCACGGGCGATGCCGACCCGCTGTTGCTCACCACCGGAGAGCATGCGCGGCTGGTAACGCTCCTTGCCGAGCAACCCTACCTTGTCCAGCGCCGCCGCCACCCGCTTGTTGATGTCCGCATGGCTGTAGCCATCGATCACCAGCGGCAGCGCCACGTTGTCGAACACGGTGCGGTCCATCAGCAGGCGGTGATCCTGAAAGATCATCCCGATCTGGCGGCGAACATAGGGGATCTGGCTGCGCTGGATATGGCTGACATCGTCGCCATGGAAGAAGACGCGACCATCGGTCGGACGCTCCATCACGCTGATCAGTTTGAGGAGGGTACTCTTGCCCGCCCCCGAGTGCCCGGTCAGAAAAGCCATCTCCCCCTTGCGCAGGTGAAAGCTGACCTTTTGCAGCGCCTGATGGCCGCCGCTGTATACCTTGCTGACCTTGTCAAAACGAATCATAACGGTTCCCTGAAATTGACAAACCCCGACCGGAGTCGGGGTATGGAACACTTACTCATCACGGCTGAGCTGACTCATCGCGGCCGGACTTATTCATCGCGGCTGAAGAGCGCCTCGATGAAGTCGTTGGCAACGAAGGGACGCAGATCGTCGATCCCCTCGCCCACCCCGATATAGCGGATCGGGATCTGGAACTTGTCGGCTACCGCAAAGATGACGCCGCCCTTGGCCGTGCCATCCAGCTTGGTGAGAGTGATACCGGTCAGGCCCACCGCCTCGCTGAACAGCTTGGCCTGACTCAGGGCGTTCTGGCCGGTGCCGGCATCCAGCGTCAGCATGATCTCGTGGGGCGCCTCTTCATCCAGCTTCTTCATCACCCGCACCACCTTCTTGAGCTCTTCCATCAGGTTGCTCTTGTTCTGCAGGCGACCGGCGGTGTCGGCGATCAGCACGTCAGCCCCGCGGGAGCGGGCGGCCTCGATGGCGTCATAAATGACGGAAGCGGAGTCGGCACCGGTGTGCTGGGCAATCACCGGAATGTTGTTGCGCTGACCCCAAACTTGCAGCTGTTCGACCGCAGCGGCACGGAAGGTGTCACCCGCCGCCAGCATTACGCTCTTGCCTTCAGCCTGGAACTGCTTGGCCAGCTTGCCGATAGTGGTGGTCTTGCCGACGCCGTTCACGCCGACCATCAGGATCACATAAGGCTTCTTGCTGGTGTCGATCACCAGCGGCTGCTCGACCTTGGCCAGCATCTCGCCCATGTCCTGCTTGAGCAGGCCGTAGAGCGCCTCGGCATCCTTGAGCTGCTTGCGATCCGCGTGCTGCACCAGCCCCTCGATGATGCGGGTGGTGGTGTCGACGCCGAGATCGGCGGTCAGCAACTGGGTCTCCAGCTCTTCAAACAGCTCGTCGTCGATCTTCTTGCCACGGAACAGGCCAAAGAAACCGGAGCCGATATTCTCCTTGGTGCGCACCAGACTGCGCTTGAGACGAGCAAAGAAGCCCTCCCGCTGCGGTTTGTCCTGGGTGTCATCGTCTACCTTGGCGGCCAGCGGCAGGGCTGCCAGGGCGGCGGCCTCAGCCTCCATCGCGGCGACCAGGCGCATATCTTCCGCTCGCTGGGCCTCTTTGGCGATACGGGCTTCTTCAGCAGCCTGAGCTTCGGCGGCAATGCGAGCTTCTTCCGCGGCGCGCGCCTCGGCAGCGATACGGGCCTCTTCCGCGGCGCGGACTTCGGCAGCGATACGAGCCTCTTCCGCAGCGCGGGCTTCGGCGGCAATGCGAGCTTCTTCCGCGGCGCGAGCTTCGGCGGCAATGCGAGATTCTTCCGCGGCGCGAGCTTCGGCGGCGATGCGGGCCTCTTCCGCAGCGCGAGCTTCGGCGGCAATGCGGGCCTCTTCTGCGGCGCGGGCTTCGGCAGCAATGCGAGCTTCTTCCGCAGCACGGGCTTCGGCGGCAATACGAGCCTCCTCTGCAGCGCGAGCCTCGGCAGCAATACGAGCCTCATCTGCAGCGCGAGCTTCGGCGGCAATGCGAGATTCTTCCGCGGCGCGAGCCTCGGCAGCAATACGAGCCTCTTCCGCAGCACGAGCTTCGGCAGCAATACGAGCCTCTTCGGCTGCCTTGACCTCAGCGGCTTGCGCCTCTGCGGCAGTGCGAGCGGCTTCAGCGGCACGCTCCTCTTCGGCGATCAGCGTTTCGTTGACGATCACCGGCTCCAGATCGGAGGCGCACTCCTCCACCACCAGCGGGCCGTGATCGTCCAGCTCGGTCGGCAGGCAGCAATCATCTTGCAAAACGGAATTCTGTGCGCTGGCAGGCACTTCGGGGGCAACGGCCGGCGTACTATCGGAAACAGTGGTATCAGAAACGGGAGCGGGGGTAGCAGTGACCTCGGGCTCAACGGTAACGGGGGTGGCTTGGGGTGTCTGTGGTTGGACAGCCTCAGCCTCTTCTTTCTTGCGGCCGAAACCCAGCCAGGAAAACAAACCTTTTGCCATCTAAAAATACTCACATCAAAGGCTGACTGCTAAGATAGCCGTCCCTTGGCGGGTCGGCATAAAAATGAACCGCCTTATACTACCACTTTATTTTCTGACGATGAAACGCGATGCCCAGAGTGAAATCCAGCCGTAGCAACCCGAGCAAGAGTCCCGCCCCGCAAGGAAAATCGGGCTTTGTAAGAATCATCAGCGGCCAGTGGCGAGGCCGCAAATTGCCGGTCAAGGATGTGGAGGGGCTCAGACCCACCACGGATCGCGTCAAGGAGACCATCTTCAACTGGCTGGCCCCCCACATTCGCGGCACCCGCTGCCTGGATCTGTTTGCCGGCAGCGGCGGACTCGGACTGGAGGCACTGTCGCGCTATGCCGAGCAGGTGACCCTGATCGAGATGGACAAAGGGGCCGCCGACCAGATCAAGAAGAACCTGACCGCCCTCGGCAGCAGTCAGGGTCAGGTGATCCAGTCTGATGCGGTGAGCTGGCTGCAAGGCCCGGCCACCCCGTTCGATCTGGTGTTCCTCGACCCGCCGTTTCGCCGCGAGCTGCTGCCGCAAGTGTGCGAACTGCTGGAGCAGCGCGGCTGGCTGGCACCGGACGCCCTCATCTATCTGGAACGGGAAAAAGAGATGGCCGATCTGGCGCTGCCCGCCAACTGGCAGTTACTCAAGGACAAACAAGCAGGTCAGGTCTGCTATCAACTCTATCTAAGAGAGGTAAACAATGAAGCGAGTCTTTAATCTGTTGGCGATGGGGCTGATATTGTTCTTCTGGTTTGGCGTGCTGGTGAGCCTGATTGCCCCGCTGCCCGGCAAACTCAACGGCTTTCTGCCGGTCTGCGGCGTGATCGTCGCCCTGCTGCACTGGCTGCAGGCCAGCATGATCAAGGCAGCTTGCAAACGCTACTTCGCTGTCACCAAGGCCGAATTTGTCACTGTGCTGATATTTGGCGTGTTTGGCATGGTCGACATTCGTCAGCGCCTGCAAGAGATCGTCAACGCCGCCCAGCGCGGCAATCTCTCGGACAAACAATAAAAGAAAAGGGGACGGCGGTAGCCGTCCCCTAGAGTCGTGTCGTCCTGTCCGTAGAACTGCAATGCTCCCTGCAATCCCTGACGTTATCCTAATCCTTTGGAATATCCCCTTTCCAATCCGTTGGCGTGTCCTGCGGCGTTCCTAGCCTGGCAATTCATCCTGAACTGCTTCCCTGTCTCCATCCTGGAGGTGTCCATTACCACGTCCTGTGGGGTTCCTTGCGTCTTCCTGACAGATAACCATCCGGGTTATCTCACTTCATCCTGAAGTATTCCTCTCGCATCCGGCGAGGTCCTGTTCATCCTGAAGAACGAGGTTCCGTTCGTTCTGCTCCCATCCCGAGAGTGTCCTGCCGCATCCCGCGGTGTTCCTTTATTCATCCGTGACGATAATCATCCTGATTATCGAGCTCATCCTGAGGTGTCCCTTGTCCACATCCTGCGGACTATTCCATCTTTATGCGCTGTCCTGCATCCTGCCGGACCAGCTCCGTCCTTGTGAGACCCATACTAAGGAAATGCGCCCCCCGAACAAGGGCCATCCGATGATAAAGATCCGATGCAGCTCCCATCTCAAAAAACGAACTTAAAAACTAACCCTTTAATATCAGTTAGTTATTTAGTTTCACTGGAAAGCTCGATCATTCTGGCATGGCTTCGCGTACGGCTCAAAGCGCCAGCCTCTTACAGTCGCTATGGCAGATCTCTTACACGGGTTTCGCCCCCAAAAACGGGGCAGGAAAACGGTTCAATCCTGACGTTAAGACTTAAAAATTAGTTGAATAAATATGCTTAAAAAAACCGCAAAAAAAGAGCCGAGACCAGGCTCGACTCTTCAACATTCCAATTTTTTAATCAGCTCAAGCGGTTGGCCGGATTGAGATAGGCCTTGCGTAGCGATTCCGGTGCCAGCACTTCCAGTTCACCGCCGATGTTGTTCAACCAACTGCGAAACTCCGGGGTATCCTGCACTTCGGTCTCCACCACCACGCTGCGCTTGTCATAGCGGGTCATGCGCGGATTATTGCCGGGGATCTGGTTATCCACCAGCGACTGGCTGTTGGCATCGATCCGGCCGACGAAGCGGATCGGGCCGCTCACATCCTGATAGCCCTGATCGCGGATCAGCTTCTGGATATTGAAATCCTTCGGCTGGGTGGCGCTGAAGTTGGTCAGCTCCACGTTCTTGATATGGTCAAACGGGATGCCGTAGACCTTGGGATCCAGCTCGGACAGAGTGCAGAGCAGGATCGGACCGTCCGGCTGATTGAGAATGCCGAGCGGGTTGATACGGTCGTAGCAGAGCCATACGGTGCGCTCTTTGATCACGCGCTGGATCTCGGCACTGAACTTGCGACCACGCCAGAGCGCATCGCGGATCAGGGTGCTTCGGCGGATCTCCGGGTTGCCGGCAAACGGACGCGGTGACTGGTGGACACTCTCCAGCCAGCGTTCGGCCAGTTCGCTCTGGCTGTCGCGGATCACCTGGCTCGCTTTGTCGACCAGCGGGTTCAATTCGGTCAGTACACTCGCCGGCAACAGTTGGCTCGCCTGATCACTCCAGGTTTTCAGGGCCACCGCCAGCGAGAGCGGCATGATATTGGCAAAGTCGTTGAGGCCGTGGCGCTCGAAGCACCAGCCATGGGGTTTGCTGCGCTCGTCCGAGGTGAGGTCGAACAGTCCCATGCCGGACATCTCCTCCAGGTCCCGTTGCACGGTACGCAGACTGACGTGGATGCCTTCCTCTTCCAGTTTTACCTGGAGTTGGCTGGCGGTCAGCTTGTAAGGGCGGTGCGGGATGCAACGCGCCAAGGTCAGTTGTCGTAACAGCTTCTTGCTCATGGTGCTTGCCTTCACTGGTTTAGCGTTGACTGTATGCTAGTCGTGACTTGCGACAGTCTATGTCGCAAGTTTTACTGCGACAACTGTCGCCATTTTCATACAAAACACACTAACCAATTGATTTACAAAAACAATACACTCAAAAAAGGAGCCGGCAGAGGCTAAAATTAGCCAAAAATCCCTCAAATGAAAGTTCTATGCTGCGATTTATTGTTAGCATAAAACTCCGATTAATTAATTCATCTTAGAATATGATTTCAGGGGGGGGGAGCATGACTCTCCCCTTTTGCTCACATCAGCCACGACCAGGCTGACTTGGTGATGGCCGCACCGACCATGTAGCCAAATACCGCCAGCGCTGCCACACCGGCCACCAGCTTCTGACCGCGGGCCGGGCGCTTGAGCGCCATGACACCCAGACCGATATAGAGCACCAGTGCAATCAGCTTGGCCATCAGCCAGGGTTGTTGGCCAGGGCTCAACTGCAAGGCCACCGCCAGCAACACACCAAACAGCAGCAGGAAGGTATCGTTGATATGCGGCAGGATTTTCAGCCACTTCTGCTGCAACCGATCGCTGCCGGCCAGCGCCAGACTCCAGCGATAGATAAAGAGCAGCAGACTGACCAGCGCCAGCGTCATATGCAGGTGTTTGAACATGGGGTAATAGGCAATCATTTTGCTTCCTTGTCGTCGTCGGGTAGCCCGCTATTCCAGTTGTGGGCATGGATACGCTCCTGCCCCTCCTCGTCGTCTTGCAACAGATCGGAGAGGATCTCCCGGTATTGCAGGCTCTTGTTGATATAAGTGTGTTCGTCGTCCAGATAGTTGACCTGCTCGCGCAACAGCCAGTTATCGTGCTGCTTGAAGGTCTGCCCCGCCCGCCAGGCCTGGTTGGCCCGAAAACCGAGCTGGGTCAGGGCTTCCACCCCCAGATCGACTGCCGAGCCCAGGGTTTCCCGGTGCACGCTCTCGACCCCGTGGCGCAGGATCTCGTGGGCATGGGGTCGATCCAGCGCTCGCGCCAGGATCTTCAGGTGCGGGAAGTGCTTCTGCACCATCTCGATCACCGCCAGCGAGGTGGCCGGATCATTGATGGAGAGCACCAGCAGCTTCGCCTTGTGCGCCCCTGCGGCATGGAGCAGATCGATCCGGCTGGCATCGCCATAGAAGACCTGATAGCCATACTTGCGCAGGGTCTCTATCTGGCTGGCATCCTGCTCGAGGATGGTGGTGCCGATGCCGTGACCATGAAGCAGACGCCCCACGATCTGACCGAAGCGGCCGAAGCCTGCGATGATCACCGGATGCTCCACCAGCTCAGGTTGCTCATGCTGCGGTGCGTCGCTCTGGTTACGGTAATCGAACCAGGGCTGGATCACCCGATCGTTGAGGATCAGCAGCAGCGGGGTCAGCGCCATGGAGAGCGCCACCACCAGCGTCAGCAGCGAGATGGTCTCACCGGGCAGCACCCGGTTTTGCGCGGCAAACGAAAAGAGCACGAAGGCAAACTCGCCCCCCTGCGCCAACGCCAGTGCGAAGGTCCAGCGTTGACTCGGCGAGATGCGGATGATGAAGCCGAGCGCCATCAACACCAGCCATTTGAGCACCATCAGGCCAACCACCAGAGTGGGTATCAGGAAGGGGTGCTCGGCAAACAGCCCGAAGTCGATCCCCGCCCCCACCGACATAAAGAACAGGCCGAGCAGCAAGCCCTTGAACGGCTCTATGTCGGCCTCCAGCTCGTGGCGATATTCGCTGTCGGCCAGCACCACACCGGCGAGAAAAGAGCCAAGAGCGGGCGAGAGCCCCACCGACTCCATCAGCACCGCGATGGCGATCACTAGCAGCAGAGCGGCGGCGACGAAGATCTCCCGCATATGGGACTGGGCGATGGCACGAAATACCGGCCGCATAAGGTAATGACCGCCCAGAACGATACCGGAGATGGCCGCGACCACCAGCAGACCATGTTGCCACCCCGCCAGCTCGGAGCCGCCATTGCTGGCGACCGGCGCCATGGCCAGCAGCGGCAGCAGCGCCAGGATCGGAATGACCGCAATATCCTGAAACAGCAGCACCGCAAAGGCGGAGCGACCGCTCTCGCTCTGCATCAGCTTGCGCTCCTGCAGGCTCTGCAGAACGATGGCGGTGGAGGAGAGCGCCAGAATGAGGCCGATGGCCAGCCCCTGTTGCAGCGGCAGACCGATCAGGTGCGCCACGCCGGTCAGCACCGCCGTGGTGAGCAGCACCTGCAGGCCACCGGTGCCGAGGATCGGCCCTTTCAGCTGCCACAAGAGGGCCGGACGCAATTCAAGACCGACCAGAAACAGCATCAGTACCACGCCAAACTCGGCGAAGTGCATCACATCCTTCTGCTCCCCCACCAGCCCCAGCAGAAAGGGGCCTATGATGATCCCCGCCAGCAGATAACCGAGCACCGAGCCCAGCCCCCAGCGTTTGGCCAGCGGCACCGCGATAACGGCGGCGGAGAGATAGATAAAGGCATCAAACAGGATCCCGTGGCCCATCAGTCGGCCCTCCGCATGAACATCTGATCCGGCTCATGAGCTCGGCCAACAAACTGCCCGTGTGTCATCAGAGTACCTCCAGCAAGTCGCGTAGATAGGGGCGCCCGGCCAGTTGCTCTGGAGTCAGCTGATCGTCACGCAGGGCGCAAAGCAGCTGGCGATAGTCCTGACCACAGCGGCGCAGGGCGGCGGGATCCTTGATCTTGTGAAAGGAGTGCAGCACGAAAGGGGGCAGCCAGTTCATGCCGCACAAGGTGGCCGCCTGCTGAAATGGCAGCAGAAAATCGAGCAGCGGTCGGCTGTTGTAACCCTCGCTGCAGTAGGACTCCGGCGCCCCGCCGGTGGTGATGGCGCTCAACCACTGCTTGCCCTTGAGGGCGTGGGCCTCGGGGCCATAGGCATAGCCATACTCCAGCACCAGATCCATCCACTCTTTCATGATGGCCGGGCAGGAGTACCAGTAAAACGGGTGCTGGAAGACGATGATATCGTGCTCACAGAGCAGCGCCTGCTCCCGCTTCACATCGATAAACATGTCGGGATAGTGCTGATAGAGGTCGTGAACCGTGACCCCCTCCAGCCCCTCAATCGCCTGCAACAGCTGCTTGTTGGCCCGCGAACTCTGCAGCGCGGGATGGGAAAAAATAACCAGAATGCGTTTCATGACCACATCACCCGAACAAAGCCTTGCGGTGCAAGGCGAGGTAACCAGAAAAGGGGAGTCTGGGGAGCTGCATCGTAAAGGTGCACAGGAGAGCGACCTTATCAGGAAGCGCCATAGCCTGCCAACTCGGGGATCAGCTCCCGCAGCGCCGGATTGAGGGTCTGGTGGGCGGGATAGCAGAGCCCAATCCGGCGAAACATCCGCGGCCCGCTCACCGGCAGGGTACAGAGCCCCGCCTCATCCTCGACCAGCCCGTCCGGCAGAAAACTGATGCCGACTCCCGCCAGCACCAGCGCCATCACCAGCCCCTTGCTCTCGGCCTTGGCCACCAGATTGAGGGTAAGCCGGTCACAGGCCAGCAGGCCGATAGTCTGCTGATGGGCTTCGCAGGGCGGGCACTCAATAAAATCATAATGTTGCAGCTCGGCGAGCTCGATCCTTTCGCGACTGGCAAGGGGATGGTCGACCGGTACGCAGAGCACGTAATCCTCCTCCCACAGCGGCAGGAAGATCTCGTCCTCCCGGCGCAAGGCATCCAGCGTCAAGCGGCAGTCGGCGGGCGTAGTGTAGTCGGAGAGGGTGAGATCCAGTTGCGGCAACACGCGCTGTACTTGCTGCAACAGCCCGGCCACCCGGCGGCGACTCAAGTCCGGCATGATGGCGATATTGAGCCTCGCACGCGTCGCTTTCTGGCGAAACAGCTCTGGCAAACGGCGCGCCTCCTCCACCAGCTTGACCGCGTGAGGATAGAGATAGTGGGCCGGATCTTTCGCCACCACCCCCTTTTTGCCCCGGACAAACAGGCTGTCACCGAGCGCCTCTTCCAGCTGGCGCAGCCCCGCCGAGAGGGAGGGCTGGCTGACGTGGCAGCGCTCGGCCGCCGCCGTGATGTTCTTCTCTTCATAGATGGCGATGAAGAAACGCAGCAATCTCAAGTCCAGCATAAACCAACCATAGTTTTTTCAGATGATAACCAGCGGAAAACAATATTTATCACTTATAGATGCAGTGACTATAGTGATTGGGTTCCGTGCTGGCCAGCCACCTGTTTGCTCAAACCGACTCTTGAATCAGAAGGAAAGACCCATGTCCAAATCTCTCGTCGTGATCACCGGTGCCTCCGCCGGGATCGGTGCCGCCATCGCCCGTGCCTTCTCTGCCGCCGGTCATCCGCTGCTACTGCTGGCCCGCCGGGTCGAGCCGATGCAGGCACTGAACCTGCCCGATACCCTCTGCATCGGGGTCGATGTAACCGACACCGCTGCCATGAAGGCCGCCGTCCAGCAGGCAGAAGCCAAATTTGGCCCAGTCGGCTGCATGGTCAACAACGCCGGTGTCATGCTGCTGGGTCAGGCCGATGTGCAGGATCCCGCCGAGTGGCAGCAGATGCTCAACATCAACGTGATGGGGGTGCTGAACGGCGTCCACGCAGTGCTGGCAGGCATGAAGGAGCGCCGCAGCGGCACCATCATCAACATCAGCTCCATCGCCGGTCGCAAGACCTTCCCGAACCATGCCGCCTACTGCGCCACCAAGTTCGCCGTGCACGCCCTGACCGAGAACATCCGCGAAGAGGTGGCCGATGTCGGCGTGCGTATGGTGACCATTGCCCCGGGTGCGGTCGAGACCGAGCTGCTCAGCCACACCACTGACGAGAGCATCAAGGCCGGTTACCACGACTGGAAAGATCAGATGGGTGGCGTCATTGCGCCGGAAGTTATCGCCGATGCCGTGCTCTACGCCTGGAACCAGCCTGCCAACGTCTGCGTGCGCGAGATCGTGCTGGCGGCCACCCGTCAGCAACCTTAATCCTGGCTGACTGACACCATGGGGAGGGCTTGACCCTCCCCCGGGGCACAGGGTTACCATGTGCCCCTTGTTATTTCCGAGTCATTCCATGGTTCTCACCCGTCGCCAACTCGCTCACGCCCGTCGCTGGCTCCCCTTGTGGAGTCTGGTGCTGGTGTTGATGTCGTTTGGCAGCCGGGCCGCAACCGACCTCTGTACCCTGACTACCCACTGCAGCCAGAGCGAGCGTACCTTGGAAAAAGCGATGCCCTGCGGCAGCTTTACCACCGCCCTCTCGATGACGCTGGTAGGCAGCGACAGCCTGACGGTCGCCGTGCTGGAACCGGATACCCCCGACTTCGCCTCCCCCTCTCTCTTTATGCCGGACGCCCCGTGCGAGCGGCTCGAACGTCCCCCACGCACCCAGATCTGAAACGCATCCCGTATCGGGCATCTTTTCTTTCAATCTGAGGTGAGTGATGTACAAACCCCTGTTACTGGCCATGCTGGCCGGTACCGTCAGCTTTTCGGCTCTCGCGGCCGAGAAGATGACCGTCTACAAATCCAAATATTGTGGCTGCTGCCAAAGCTGGAACGAGCACATGGAGCAGAATGGCTTCGAACTGGAGGTCATCGAAACCGAACAGCTCGGCGCAGTGAAGCAGCAATACGGTATCGCGCCGGAACTGGCTTCCTGCCATACCGGTATCGTAAATGGCTATGTGATCGAGGGGCATGTACCGGCCGCCGATGTGCAGAAGCTGCTCAGGGAAAAACCGGCAATCCGTGGCCTGACCATTCCGGGCATGCCCCAGAGTGCGCCGGGCATGGATATTCCTGGCCATCCCTATGAGGTACTGAGTATCAGCAACGAGGGCGCGACCAACCGCTGGTCGAGCTACCCCGGCTGACGAAAACTGGCCATGAGAGGGCACTCCCATATCATGTGAGGCACACCTGAGCGGACTCTTGCCGCTCATGGCCAGAAAGAGGGCCGCTATCGCGAGATAGCGGCTTTTTTTGATTACATTTCCTGCAATAACAAGGGATTGCTTGCAACCACCGGCAACAAGGGGCAGATTTAACGCCAATTCATGGAGCCGATGCTCAGGTCTACCAACCCTTTCCAGCGCCAAGGATGCGACATGTTTACCTTTTCCCGAGGAGTTCTGCTGCTAGCCTTTCTGACAGTTCTCCCCCCCACTTATGCCAATGAAGAGCCCGCCATGCTGACAAGCGAACATCCAATCCAGCCGCCCGTGGCCGCCAAACATCCCCGCACTCTGAAAAAACACGGGGATACCCGCATCGACAACTACTACTGGCTGCGTGACGACGAGCGGCAGAAGCCCGAGGTGTTGGACTATCTCAAGGCCGAGAACGCCTATACCGAGGCCATGCTCAAGCCGACCCAACCCCTGCGCGAACAGCTTTACAAAGAGATGGTCGCCCGCATCCCCCAGCAGGATGAGTCGGTACCCTATGTGAAGAATGGCTACCGCTACCAGACCCGCTATGAGCCGGGCAAGGAGTACGGGATCTACTCGCGCACCAAGCTCGGTGAAGAGCAGGCGAGCCTGCTGCTCGACAGCAACCTGCGGGCTGAAGGGCACGAGTTCTATGCCCTCGGCGCCCTTGAGGTAAGCCGCAACAACCGCTGGCTGGCGGTGGCGGAAGATTTCCTCTCCCGTCGTCAGTACCAGATCCAGTTCCTCGATCTGGAGAGCGGCCAGTGGGCCACCGACAAACTGGAAAATACCTCCGGCAATCTGGTGTGGGCCAACGACAACAAGACCGTCTTCTATGTGCGCAAGCACCCGCAGACCCTGCTGCCCTATCAGGTCTATCGCCATACGCTCGGTACGGATCCGGCCACGGACAAGCTGGTCTATGAAGAGAAGGATGACTCCTTCTACATCAGCCTCTACGCCACCACCTCGGAAGATTTCATCGTCATCGCCCTCTCCAGCACCACCACCGGCGAAGCGCGGCTGATCGATGCCAACCAGCCGGAGCACGCCCCCCGCCTGTTCCTGCCCCGCCAGGTGGATCACGAATACAGCCTGGATCACTACCGCGGCCGCTTCTATGTGCGCTCCAACAAGGATGGCAAGAACTTCGGCCTCTACGAGACCAAGGAGAGCCCGGTCGATCGCTGGAAGGCGGTGATTGCCCCCAATCCGGACGTGCTGCTGGAGAGCTACGCCCTGTTCAAGGATTGGCTGGTACTGGAAGAGCGCAACAAGGGGCTGACCCGACTGCGCCAGATCAACTGGCAGAGCGGCGACGAGAAGGAGATCGCCTTCGACGATCCCGCCTATGTCACCTGGCTCGCCTACAACCCGGAGCCGGATACCAGCGCCCTGCGTTATGGCTACTCCTCCATGACCACCCCCGCCTCTACCTATGAGCTGGATATGGCGAGCGGCAAGCGCACCCTGCTCAAGCAGCAGCCGGTGGCAGGCTTCAAGGCCGACCAGTACGCCAGCGAGCGGCTCTGGGTGACCGCCCGCGACGGTGTATCGGTGCCGGTTTCGCTGGTCTATCGCAAGGACAAGTTCAAGAAAGAGCAGGCCGATGCGCCCAAGAATCCGCTGCTGGTCTATGGCTATGGATCCTACGGCGCCAGCATGGATCCCGACTTCAGCAGCTCGCGCCTGAGCCTTCTGGACAGAGGCTTCGTCTACGCCATCGCCCATATCCGGGGTGGTGAAGAGCTGGGCCGTCACTGGTACGAAGATGGCAAACTGCTGAAAAAGCAGAACACCTTCAATGACTTTATCGATGTCACCAAGGCTCTGGTTGAGCAAGGCTACGGTGCCAGGGATCAGGTCTACGCCATGGGCGGCAGCGCCGGCGGCCTGCTGATGGGGGCCGTCATCAATCAGGCGCCCGAACTCTATCGCGGCGTGGTTGCGCAGGTGCCATTCGTCGATGTGGTCACCACCATGCTGGACGAGTCCATTCCCCTCACCACCGGGGAGTATGACGAGTGGGGCAACCCGAACCAGAAGCGCTACTACGACTACATGAAGAGCTACAGCCCCTACGATCAGGTCAAGGCGCAAGCCTACCCCAACCTGCTGGTCACCACCGGGCTGCACGACTCGCAAGTGCAGTATTGGGAGCCCGCCAAGTGGGTCGCCAAGCTGCGCGAACTGAAGACAGATGATAACAAGTTGTTACTGAACACCGACATGGATGCCGGCCACGGCGGCAAGTCGGGCCGCTTCAAAGCCTACGAGGATATCGCGCTGGAATACGCCTTTATCCTGGATCTGGCCACCCCGGCCAACTGATCTCTCATGACTCCGGCCCTTGTCATTCAAGGGCCGCATAAGAATCCTCTCGTAGTTTTTCCCTCTTCCATTTCCCTCCATATCAAATTAATCTTCGGCAAGAAAATGAATGATCGAGGTCATGTTTCTCAAGATTTAACTCCGCTATTTTGCCATTTCGTTTGATTTATGTTGGGTGAATGTGCTTAATCGGAGTGCTTGCAACTTTTTATTTGGCCCCTCAGGGGCCAATTTATCTTCGACCGACAGGAGGTCGGTAGCCTCACCACAGGATGAGGGTGACTGCCGGAAAAGGGGGGAATCACCCCCCCGCTTTCGCGCAACGAGAAGAGCGGGCAAGCCCGGCGCAGAACGGGATTGCCATCAATTTATCCGGGGATCGGATAAACAAAATCAAAGAAAAGGGAGAAAAAATGAAAGGATTAACTTTGGCATGCGCCCTGTCGGCGGCTCTGGTCGGTGTCTCGTTCGGTGGTCCGGTACAAGCGCAGGAGCGCTTCGTGACCATAGGCACCGGCGGTCAGACCGGCGTCTACTATGTCGCTGGCCAGTCCATCTGCCGCTTCCTCAATCGCGGCGCCGCCGATCACCAGATCAAGTGCAACGCCCCGGCAAGTGGCGGTGGTGTTGCCAACGTCAACGGCATCCGCAGCGGTGAATTCAACTTCGGCATCATGCAATCCGACCACCAGTTCAAGGCGATGAAGGGACTGCCACCGTTCCAGGCCGAAGGGGCCATGGACGACATGCGCGCCGTCTTCTCCCTGCAGAGCGAGGTGTTCACCATCCTGGCTCGCCGCGATGCCAAGATCGCCAGCTTCGACGACCTGAAAGGCAAGCGCGTCAACATCGGCAACCCGGGCTCCGGCCAGCGTGACACCATGGAAGAGATCATGGCGGTCAAAGGCTGGAAGAAGGGTGACTTCGGTCTGGTCTCCGAGCTGAAACCGGCCGAACAGGCCTCCGCCCTCGGTGACAACAACATCGACGCCATGAGCTACTTCGTCGGTCACCCGAACGGTGCCATTCAGGAAGCCTCCACCACCACAGATGCAGTACTGGTACCTGTGACCGGCGCCGACATCGACAAGCTGCTGGCCGAGAAGAGCTACTACAGCAAGGCCGAGATCCCGGGCGGCATCTACAAGGGCAGCGACAAGCCGACCCCCTCCATCGGTGGCAAAGCGGTGCTCTCCACCAGCGCCAAAACCGATCCGGAAGTGGTCTATCAGCTGGTCAAGTCGGTGTTCGACAACCTGGATCGCTTCAAGCGCCTGCACCCTGCCTTTGCCGACCTGAAAGAGGCCGACATGATCAAGGTAGGTCTCTCTGCACCGCTGCATGAAGGGGCTGCCCGCTACTACAAAGAGCGCGGCTGGCTCTGATTGAAGGCCCCGGGGCCTTTGTCACTCTCTTCGACACCCGTCTGCCGCCTGATTGCGGGGGCGGGTGTCGCTCTTGTTGTACTCGTTGGCACAAGTTAACCCTATGCAAGATAAACAACTCTCTACCGAGGAACTGATCGCTCAAGATGTGGGCGCTCGCCTGCCGCTGGGCATCATGGGCTGGCTCATCACAGCGCTGGCGCTGGCCTGGTCCCTGTTCCAGCTCTGGATCGCCTCGCCACTCCCCTTCATGGTGGGGTTTGGCGTACTCAATGACACCGAAACCCGCTCCATTCACCTCACCTTTGCCCTGTTGCTGGCTTTTCTGGTGTTCCCGGCATTTCGCTCCTCGCCGCGGGATCGGGTCCCCCTCGGTGATATCGCCCTCGGTCTGATCGCTGCAGGCGCCGCGTCTTACCTGTTCGTGATGTATGAAGCACTGGCGCTGCGTCCCGGCACCCTCACCACCGCCGATCTGGTGACCGCCTGCATCGGCATTCCGCTGCTGCTGGAAGCGGCTCGCCGCGCCCTGGGGCCGGCACTGGCGGTCATCGCCATCGTCTTTCTGGTTTACAGCCTGGCGGGCCCCTGGATGCCGGGACTGCTGGCACACCGCGGGGTAGGTTTCACCGCGCTGGCCAACCACCAGTGGATCACCACCGAAGGGGTGTTCGGCATCGCCCTTGGCGTCTCCACCAGCTTCGTGTTTCTGTTCGTGCTGTTCGGCGCCCTACTGGAGCGGGCCGGCGCCGGTCACTACTTTATCCAGCTCGCCTTCAGCCTGCTCGGTCACCTGCGCGGCGGCCCAGCCAAGGCAGCAGTGGTCGCCTCCGGCCTCACCGGTCTGATTTCCGGCTCGTCAATTGCCAACGTGGTGACCACCGGCACCTTCACCATCCCGATGATGAAGAAGGTGGGCTTCAGTTCAGAGAAAGCGGGGGCAGTGGAAGTGGCCTCCTCGGTCAACGGCCAGATCATGCCGCCGGTGATGGGGGCTGCGGCTTTCCTGATGGTCGAATACGTGGGTATCCCCTATGTGGAGATCATCAAGCACGCCTTCCTGCCTGCCGCCATCTCCTACATAGCGCTGCTCTACATCGTCCATCTGGAGGCGCTGAAACTGGGCATGCAGCCCATCGGCAACCATCAACCCAAACCCTGGCTGCGTCGCCTGACCGGCTTTGCCTTTGGCGCGGCCCTCATCAGCGGCCTGTCACTGGCGGTCTACTATGGCCTCGGCTGGCTCAAACCTGCACTGGGTGACTACGCTCTGCCGGGGATCTCGGTACTGCTGGCTGCCACCTATGTGGCCCTGTTGAAGATCGCCGCCAGCAATGAACCGCTGCCTGCCGAAGATCCCGACAAGCCGCTCACCGAGCTGCCCAACACCCGCGCCGTGCTGCTCTCCGGCCTGCACTTCCTGCTACCGGTGGTGGTACTGGTATGGTGCCTGATGGTGGAACGCCTCTCGCCGGGGCTGTCGGCCTTCTGGGGTACCGTGATGCTGGTGATCATCCTGCTGACCCAGCGCCCGCTGCTCAACTGGCTGCGCAAGGACGGCAAGCACGACTACGGCACCGTCGCTGATGGCGTGGTGGATCTGCGGGAAGGGCTGGTTGCCGGTGCCCGCAACATGATCGGTATCGGCATTGCCACCGCCACCGCGGGGATTATCGTGGGTGCGGTCTCCCAGACCGGGGTCGGTCTGGTGCTGGCGGATCTGGTGGAGTTCCTCTCCATGGGCAACCTGCTGCTGATGCTGCTGCTCACCGCCCTGCTGAGCCTGATCCTCGGCATGGGGCTGCCGACCACTGCCAACTACATCGTCGTCTCCAGCCTGCTGGCGCCAGTTGTGGTGACGCTGGGGCAGCAAAACGGGCTGATCGTGCCGCTGATCGCGGTGCACCTGTTCGTCTTCTACTTCGGCATCATGGCGGATGTGACGCCGCCGGTGGGGCTGGCCTCCTTCGCGGCAGCGGCTGTCTCCAAGGGCGATCCCATCAAGACCGGGATCACGGCGTTTTACTACAGCCTGCGTACCGCGGCGCTGCCGTTCCTGTTTATCTTCAACACCGATCTGCTGCTGATCGATGTGGACTTCGCCCACGGGGTGCTGATCTTCATCGTGGCGACCATCGCCATGCTGATCTTCGCCGCCGCCACCCAGGGCTGGTTCCTGGTGAAGAGCCGCTGGTACGAGAGCGTGCTGCTGTTGCTGGTCGCCTTTACCCTGTTCCGCCCGGGTTTCTGGATGGACATGGTGCACGACCCCTATCGCGAGACCCCGCCTGCCCAGCTGGCCCAAACCATGGGTGAAGTGGAGGCGGAGAGCACCCTGCGGCTGCGGATCCTCGGTGAAGATGCCGTGGGCAAGCCACGCAAGTTCACCCTGCTGGTCGCCGTACCGGATGGGGCAAATGGCGAAGAGCGGCTGGCCAATCTGGGGCTGAGCCTCTATGAGCAGGATGGCAAGACGCTGATCGACAACGTCGCCTTTGGCAGCCCGGCCGCCACCATGGGACTGGAGTTCGATCAGGAGATCCTCACCGTCAAGGCGCCGACCGAGCGCTGGACCAAGGAGTGGATGTGGATCCCGGGCTTCCTGCTGTTCGGGGCGATCGTCTGGCTGCAGCGTCGCCGCAGCGTCAAGGCCGGTTAACCCACCGGGCAGATGAGACCGAGGGCCGCTATTGCGGCCCTCTTTTTATTGCCTTGCCCTCTGCGGCTCTTGCGATGAGCAACAGTCATGGAAAAAGGTAAACGGTGGCGAGCGGCCAAAAAAGTGGGGTGACATGTCCATGTCACCCCCTCGCAAATAGCATGTTCCATATTGGAGTCCGGCCACGCCGGGTCTCTGTTTCACTTCCCGATAGTTCGCGACCCATCTGAAGTGAGCGCCAATTGCAGCGATGCAACTGGCCAGCAACCCGTTACGACCTTCGTCCACACGGCAGACAAGCCGCCGTGTTTGTCCTTGCAACTGAAATATTACGCATAAAAACAAAATAAAAAACGTTTTTATGCCCATTCCATTCACATCAGAGTACAAAAAACAGCCTTATCATCACCACTAAATCGTTATAAAACAGCAAGATAGATTCATGCGTGGTTATTCACCCGCAAAGGGTATCAGCAATGGCTTACAAGGCTTTGCGAGATCTCGCACAAAAAATGTGCCACCTTACAGCCAACGGCGCAGTGGCAACCAGTCGCTCAGGCGGGCTATCAGCCGCCTTGACCACCCTTCGGGTTTGCGCGGCAATCCACCGGCCTGCTCCTGCCAGCGAGCCAGCCACATTCGCAGCGCCTCGCAGATCGGCGGGCAATGCAAATGCAGCATCAGTTCGGTATTGAGAAACAGCGAGCGGGGATCAAGGTTGAGGCTGCCAAACAGCGCCCGCTCCTCTCCCAGCAGGATCAGCTTGGCGTGCAGGCTGCCGTGGCCATGGTTAAACTCGGCGACCCGGATCCCGCGCCGCAGCAACCAGCCTAGATAACGTTGGTAGGCGCCATAGACCAGCGGCACATCTGTGCTGGCCAGCGAGTTGGTGAGAATGTCGATGGCGACCCCCTGCTGGCGCAGCCGCGCCAGACGGTGCCGGAACCCGCGAGTAAGGATGAGGTAAGGGGTCACCAACCCCAGCGAGCCGGGATTGTCAGCCAGCTGGCGCCAGAGCTGACGGGCAGTGGTGGGACGGGATATAAGGCCCTTGCCGGGACGGTCGAACCACACCTCGGCCCGCCCCTCATGCCATTGCAGCGGCACATCGCTCTCGTCAAACAGCGCCGCGGGCAGATCGTAGACCGTCGCTACCGCCGGATCCGTCATGGTGAACAGGAAGTCGTTGACCACCTCTATTTCGGCGGGCAGCAGCTCGCGGCGCAGCAGATGGCGGATGGGGTGACTCCAGCGGCTGTGCCAGAACTGCTCGAACCCCTGCGCCATCTGCTGGCACAGCCCCCCCTGACAGGCGAGATCGAGATCCACGAAGGGAGCTTGCGGATCCAGACCGAAGTAGCGATCGCCGATGTTGCGCCCGCCAATCAGCGCCAGCTTGCCATCCACCAGCAGCAGTTTGTTGTGCATCCGGTGGTTGATGCGGCGAAAGCTGAGCAGCCCCTCCAGCAGCAGTGCCAGCGGGCGCCAGCCACGCAGCCAGAAGGGGTTGAACAGCCGCACCTCGATCCCCGGGTAGTGAGCCACCATCTCCAGAAAGCGGTTGTCACCGGCATAGAGATCATCCACCAGCAGCTGTACCTTGACGCCACGCCGGGCGGCGTGGAGCAGCTCGCTCAGCAGCAACTTGCCGCTACTGTCCTCCTCCCAGCTGTAGTACTGCGCCTGGATCCGCTCGCGGGCATGGCGGATCCAGTGGCAGCGCACCTTGAGTGCCAACCGAGGATCATCGATCAGGGCAAAGGATCCGGGGATCATGGTGTCATCCTGCTGTCATGGCCGGGTGTCATAACGCTGGCGAGCCTCTTCACATATTCAAAAGGAGTTGCTGATGGAACTGCATGATACCCCGATGTTGCGCTATCTGGGCCAGCTCAGCCAGCCAGATCTCATCCCGGCCACCGGCCCCGCCCACTGGTTTTTGCAACACAGGGACGGTGGCTGGCAATTGCCGACCGTGCAGGCGACCCTGCCGGTCAACCGGCTCAGGGCTGAGCCGCTTCGATAGCGGCAGCCTTGCCCTCGATCTGGGGCAGGCTGAAACGATAGGCCACGTAGTACTTGTAGATAGTGCCGACATAGTTGATCGGCCCCTGTCCGACTTCGTTGGCCACCAGCTGATCCACGTTGCCGAACCAGACGTTGGGATCGAGCCCCAACTTCTCCGCCTTGCCTCGCAGCGCCTGCACCCGGTTTGGCCCGGCGTTGTAGGCGGCGAGGGCAAACAGGTGGCGGTTGAGCCGATCCAGCTTGGGATCATTGAAGTAGGTATCGAGGATCAACCGCATGTAGCGGCAGGCGGCCTCCACATTTCCCTCCAGCGTGGTGAGTCTGGCGCCGTTGATGCCGACTTCCCGCCCCGTACTGGGCAGCAACTGCATGAGGCCCACGGCCCCCTTGGGCGAGCGCGCCTTGGGATTGAGGCCGGACTCCTTGTAGCCAAGCGCCGCCAGCATCAGCCAGTCGAGATCGTATTGATTGGCGTACTTCTCCAACACCTTGCGAATGGTCGCGAGGCGCCCCATAGGATCCGGCGCCAGGATATTGCTCATCTGATCGCTGCGAACCAGCAACCGGCGCAGGGTCATGTCACTGTAAAGGCTGTTGCGGCTGACACTCGCCAGATAGCCATTGACCGCCTTGAGCAGCTCGGGGCTGTTCTTGCGCAGCGCCCAGGCACTGGTGCCGTTGCTGCGCAGGGGGATCAGCTTGTGGGCCTTGAGGCCGGAGATCATGCCACCCAGCCAGATCCGCCCCTTGTAGCTGTCGGTCACCGTCAGGGGAATAATGCCAGCGGCCACCATCTCCAGCAGATCGCCATCCTGCAGGTATTCGGGCACCGTCTCGATATAGACGGGGGGCAGCCCCAATTCGCGAAACAGCCAGTTGAGCTGGCGCAGACTCTCGTAGTAGCTGGAGCTGGCGCGCACCCAGACCCGCCTGCCGGAGAGCTGGGTAATGCGGCTGAAGGCGGGCAGGCTCTGCTGGCTCACCACCCACTCCTCGATGGAAGAGATGAGCGGCCGGGAGAAGGCCACCTGTTCACGCCGGGTCGGGGTCACCGTCATGGTCGCCGCCACCAGATCGCCGCGCCCCTCGGTCAGATAGTCCAGCAGCTTGTCCTGCCGCACCGGGATGTAGACCACCTTGAGTTTGACCTTCTCTTTGGCGAGATAGGTCTTGTTCAGCCAGCGCTCGAACCCTTGCAGCTGATTGACCAGAATGCCGTACTGGGCGCCGCGATCGAGAAAGTAGAAGCCGCGCTCATAGACCACCAGAGCCCTGAGTTCGTGCTTTTGCAGAATGCTTTCGAGGTCACCGGGTTGGGGCAGACGCTGTGGCTTGAGTTCAGCCGCGAGCAGGGGAAAACAGCAGAGGGCCAGCAGAGCCCAGATCCAGCGTCGCATCACGATGGCTGCCCCTGTGCTGACGTCACACCTGCTGCCTGTTGGCAGCACGGATCACGATAGAGGGTGGGATTGGGGGCAGAGATCCATCGCTGCGTCATGATGTTTACGCCTTCTGTTGGCCGACTCGCGCCGGGCAAAAACGTCTGTGGGATAGAGTAACTATAGAACGCCGACCCACAGCAGAAGGGTCAACACGGCAGGCAAACCTGCCGCGTTATCAGACAACTCAGATAGAGCGGGCCCGCATTTCGAAAATCAGTTTTTCAGCAGTGCAGGTGAATTGCAGGCGGGCTTTCAGGATCACGCCGTTGGCGCCCTGGGTCAGTTCGCTGCTCACTTGAGCTTCGGCAGTGACCTGTTTGGCCAGTGCTTCATAGGCAGCCAGCTTGGCGCGGGCATCAGCCTCGGCAGCGGCTTCAATCACCAGATCCATCACATCGTCGCCTTCGCCGATGATAGTGCCGATCTCGGCAAAACAGCCGCAGCTGTCACAGGTTTCGTTCAGTTCAACTTTCTCGTCTACAGACATTTTCTACTCCTACTGCTTATTTCGGATGATTTGCGTCGTCACGCATCGCCTTGCGAAAATCTTTGATGGCGGTACCCAGATCCTCACCTGCACTGGCAAGACGCTTGCTGCCGAAGACCAGCACAACGACCAGCAAGAGGATCAACATATGCCAGATATGAATTCCACCGAGTCCCATAGGGATGCTCCCTCACAAAGAGATATCTGTTACTTGTATCAAAATAGAGCGCAGGGATTGTTGGGCAAAATCAAGGCAGGTGCAAGTGAGCAAATAAATCATAGCCAAAAAATAGGGCGACCCAAAGGTCGCCATATTGATTGTGCTACATGTCCCCTCAACCGCTACATCCTGTACCAGTGGTTCATGCGAACCTGAGACCATTCGAGGATAAGATCGCCAAGATATGAAAACAAATGGTATAAATTCATCTTAGAATTGAAGAGGATTCATATCATGCTGCTGGAACAACTGGGTCGCATCGACCTCAATTTGCTGATTATCCTGCAGGTGCTGCTGGAGGAGCGCAACGGCAGCAAGGCGGCACGCCGCCTTCATCTGAGCCAGTCCGCCGTCAGCAAAGCCCTCGGCCGTCTGCGCGATACCTTCAATGATCCCCTCTTCATCCGCTCTGCCTACGGGCTGGAACCCACCGGCCGCGCCCTTGCTCTGCAACAGCAGTTGCAACCCATCCTGCTGTCGCTGGATAACCTGATCCAGCCGCCCGAGTTCGACCCCGCCAGCTCGGAGCGGGAGTTCGTCATCGCCAGCATGGACAGCGCCTTCACCCTGTTTGCCCCGCTCTACCTGAGCGAGCTGAAGCGGCAGGCACCAAGGATCCGCTTGCGTTACGAGGAGTGGACCGAGAACAGTCTGACCGAGATGAGTCAGGGACAGGTGGACATCGCCTTCGCGGTGCGGGAGAACTGCATCAGCTCCGATTATCGGCTCGATACCCTGCCCGACAGCATCTGTCAGCGAGTGCTGGCGGTCGATGATCTCACCTGTCTGGTGCAGCAGCACCACCCCGCGCTGCGAGAGCCCAACTGGAATCTGGAGCACTACCTCAGTTATCCCCATGTGCAGACTTACTGCGAGGGACGGGACCGCTGGATGCTGGATCACAAGCTGGCGGAGCAGGATCTCTACCGGCGTATCGAGGCAACCGTGCCCTCCTTCGAGGCGGCGCTGCGGATGGGGATGCACTCCGACATGATAGTGACCCTCTCCAGGCTCTACGCCCGCCACGCCACCCAGGTCTATCCGCTGTTGCAGTTGCCGCTGCCCATCGGGTTGGACAGCATCTCCCATCTGCTCATCTGGCATCAGCGTCACAGCGAGGATCCGGGCCACCGCTGGCTGCGGGAATTGTTGCTCTCCCTCATCATGAGCAAACTGGAACCCGCTGCGACCACTCACGGGTGACGGCACGCCCTCTCGGCAGGAAAAAAAGAACGGGGCTCTGCGTAGCCCCGTTTCATTTATTTCGGTATGTAAACCGGTCAGCCCTGACCGGTCACCGCCAGATAGTGATGTACCCCGTCCAGCAACATCTGAACCGAGATCATCACCAGCAGCATGCCCATCAACCGCTCCACCGCAGTGAGTCCCCGCTCACCCAGCAGCTTGTTGAATACCTCGTAGAACATCAGGATCACCGCGCTGGCGGCCCAGGCCATAAAGAGCGCCAGCGACCAGTCCACCATCCGGGCCGGCTCCTGATTGGCCAGCAGCATCAAAGAAGCCAAGATAGAAGGACCGGCGATCATCGGGATCGCCATCGGCACCAGGAAGGGCTCCTCGCCCGCCGCCAGCCCGGTCACGCCCCCCTCACTCGGGAAGATCATCTTGATGGCGATCAGGAACAGGATAATGCCCCCAGCAATGCTGACCGCCTCCTGCCGCAGGTTGAGGAAACCGAGGATCTGCTGACCGACGAACAGGAACAGCATCATGATGGCCAGCGAGAAGAGCAGCTCGCGCACCATCACCTTGCGGCGGCGCTTGGGATCGATATGACGCAGGATAGAGAGGAAGACCGGCAGGTTGCCCAGCGGGTCCATGATCAGAAACAGCATGACTGCGGCAGAGAAAGTATCCATACAACGCCCGGGCTACGCCCTGAATAGGGAAAAGAGAGGGGGCGAAATATAGCAAAGGGCGAAGAATTGAGCGAGCGCCATGATGCGCTCGCAGCGGGATTAACCGTGGTTGCAGATCTTGTCGGCACGGGTCTGGAAACCCTCGGCCGAGTCGATGAATTTGCCGCGAGCAGCCAGAAAGTCGATCAGCGCTTCCGCATCCATCTCGCTGGCGCTGCAGGTATGAAAACGGGCCTCGGCACCGAACCGCTCGGCCATCGCCTGTTTCAGGCTGGCACGGGTAAATTGCCCCCCTTGTGCCAACATCATCTCCATCACTTCGTGACCATGAACCGATTGCGACATCTCTCACCTCAATAATGAACATATTTAATGCCAATTAAATATCTCCCCGTCCGGAGGGATCTTGATATAGGCCAATAAATTGCGCATTTCCTGGTCAGGGGAGTGGTCACCGCCACCGCTTTGTCGATAATGTGGCAACCCGCGTCAGGGATCGCTACACTGGCGCCCCTTTTTGGCCATCGCAGACAATGTATAAGGATATTGGCGTCATGCTGTTCCATGGAGAGGCTCTCAAGCCCTGGCAGATCTGGACCCGCCGACCACTCTGGCTCAAGACCCTGATCGGCATGCTGACAGGGGTGGGTCTGGGCGTCGGCTTTGAAGAGCAAGCCCTGTTGCTCAAGCCCCTTGGCGTCCTGTTCGTCAACACCATCCAGATGCTGATGGTGCCCCTCATTTTCTGCTCGGTCATCGCCGGTCTCACCTCGCTGCTCAAGGGCAAGGCCCTCGATCGCATCGGCAGCAAGGCGATCTGCCTCTACTTCTGTTCGACCGCCATCGCCATCTGCATCGGCCTGATGATGGGCTGGCTGCTGGAACCCGGCATGGGTGCCGACATGGGCCCCTATGATCGGGTCGGTATGTCGGAACCACCCACCCTGGCCAGCGTGCTGAGCCATCTGGTACCGAGCAACCCGGTACAGGCGATGGTGGATGGCAAGATCCTGCAAGTGATCGTCTTTGCGGTGGCGCTGGCGGTCGCCCTCAATGCCAGCGGTCGCCGTGGCCGTCCCGCCATCCTCTTCTTCACATCGCTGGCCGAGGGGATGTTCAAACTGACCCAGATGGTGATGGCGCTCGCCCCTTACGGTGTCTGCGCCCTGATGGCCTGGATGACCGGCAAGTACGGTCTCGACCTGCTGCTGCCGCTGCTCAAGGTGATCGGCGCCGTCTACCTCGGCTGCCTGCTGCACGTGCTCGGGGTCTACAGCACCCTGCTGCTCCTGCTGGCACGGCTCAATCCGCTGCACTACTTCAAGAGCATCGTTGACGCTCAGGCGGTGGCCTTCACCAGCAGCTCCAGTAACTCCACCCTGCCCATCAGTCTGGCCTGCGCCGAGAAGCGGCTGGGAGTCTCTCCCGCCATCACAGCCAAGGTGCTGCCCATCGGCGCCACCATCAACATGGATGGCACCGCCCTCTATCAGGGAGTGACTGCGCTGTTCGTGGCTCAGGCATTCGGGGTGGATCTGCACATGGTCGATTATCTGACCATCATCAGCATCGCCACCCTGGCCAGTATCGGCACCGCAGGCACCCCGGGCACCGGATTGATGCTGCTGACCCTGACCCTGACGGCGGTGGGCTTGCCGCTGGAAGGGGTGGCACTGATTGCGGGCATTGACCGGATCCTCGACATGGCGCGCACCACGGTCAATGTTTCGGGGGATATTCTGGTGTCGGTGCTAATCGCCCGCAGCGAAAACGAACTGGATCTGGCGACCTATCACGATGCCAGCGCAGGAGAAGATATCGAGTTCCCGCCGCGCTAGCGGAAGAAAGATCAGCTGTCGTGGGGATCGTGATGACAGCGCCAGCAGACATCGAAGTTGGCGCCGTTCTCCTCCCCGCACTGGCCGCACAGCCAGCCGTTACCCTGACGCTGCTGGTAACGCTCGATGACCCGTCCTGCCTTGCTGCGATCCTCGGCCCGCACCATCAGGGTCACCTGCAACATGTCGACCGGCAGCTCGCCAAGGGCGCCAGACAGCCCCTCGCCATTGAGGCGCACCAGCACCCCTTCCGCCTCCAGCGCCCCTTTCAACGCGTGCGCCTCCAGGGTGTGTGAGGCGCGATAGAGATTGATCCAGTTATCCATAGCTCCCCCTTACAACAACTTGTCGATGCCAAACTCGGCGCCGTTCTCAATCATGAAATCGATGAATGCCCGCAACTTGCGCGGCATCAGTTGCCGCTCCGGAAACAGCAAATAAATCGGCACCCTGGGTTGCTGCCACTCTGGCAGCAGGATCACCAATTCGCCGCTGGCCAGCTCATCCTGACAGAGCATAGCGGGTAACGAGGCCAACCCCAGCCCCGCCTTCGCAGCCTCCCGGGCACAGGTAATATTATTGACCCGAAAACGGGATGGGGGGTCAACCAGCACCTCTCTACCATCCAGCTCGAAGCACCAGTGAGAGGCGAGAAACCCGCTGCTCACCGTCACCCGCTCGAGGTTAGCCAGATCCTCCGGCCGCTCGATGACCGGGCTGCGGGCCAGATAGTCCGGGCTGGCACAGAGCAGCCTCCCGGTGCTCCAGAGTCGGCGCGCCGCCAGATTGGAGTCGCTCATGTCGCCAATCCGCACCACCGCATCCAGCCCTTCGCTGATGGGATCCACCACCCGGTTGGTCAGCTCCAGCTCCACCTGCAGGGCGGGATAGGCCTGCAAAAACTTGGCGACCAAGCGCCCGACCACCAGTTGCCCCGTCTCGATGGGCACCGCCAGTTTGAGGGTGCCGGTCACCTCCTGCTGGCTGGCGCTCAGCATCAGCTCGGCTTCGGTCAGGGCATCGACCGCCTTGCTGCAGTGCAGGTAGTACTTCTCCCCCTCCTCGGTCAAGGTGAGCTGACGGGTGGAGCGATAGAGCAGACGCACTCCGAGCCGCTGTTCCAGTTCGGCGATGCGGCGGCTGACCATCGCCTTGGTCATCCCCAGCTCGCGGGCGGCCCCCGTAAATGAGCCCTTGTCGACGATACGCACCAGAATTAACGCGGCATTGAGATCCATTGTTGCACCAGTGAAACTGTATATCTCGTGAACCAATACTAATCGAAACAGTTGACCAGTGTTAGCCTGCGCCCCTTAAGTTCAGGAATCACAAAAATGAGTCAACACAAGAAAATTCCCCTGCTGGCAGCCATGATATTGGCGCTGCTCGGTCTGCTGTTCGCCGGTTACTGGTATCTTCACGGCCGCTATTTTGAAAGCACCGACAACGCCTATCTGCAAAGTGAAGTGACCGGGATCAGCTCCAAGCTGCCCGGCTATATCCGCGAAGTACTGGTTACCGACAACCAGCCGGTCAAAGCGGGCCAGCTGATCGCCCGGCTCGATGATCGCGAATACAAGACCAGGGTCGCGGAAGCGGAAGCCGACCTGCGCCTCAATCAGGCGACGGCCGAAAATCTGGCTGCCACCCGCACCCAACAACTGAGCCTGATCCAGCAGGCCGAGGCCAAGGTCGCCTCCGCCAATGCCGAACAGCTGCGCGCCAGCCAGCAGGTCAACCGGATCAGTCAGCTCAACCAGCGCCACTACAGCTCGCAAGACAGTCTGGACGAGGTGCGGGCCGGCCTGCAGGTCAATCAGGCGCAAGCCCGGGAGGCCCAAGCCGCCCTGCAGGCGGCCCGTGAACGACTGCTGGTACTGGATGCCGAGCGCAAACAGAATCTGGCCAAGCTGGCATTGAGCGAAGCACAACTGGAGCAGGCCAAGCTGGAGCTAGGTTATACCGAGCTGCGGGCGCCGGCCGATGGCATCATCGGCAAGCGCAGCCTGCGGGAAGGACTCTACGTCCAGTCCGGCATGCAGGTCGCCAGCCTGGTGCCGCTGCAGCAGGTGTGGGTCGAGGCTAACTTCAAGGAGACCCAGCTCGCCCATATGCAGCCGGGCCAGAAGGTCGAAGTGGTGCTCGATGCCTACCCGGATCAACCGGTCGAGGGGGTCATCGACAGCCTGGCCCCAGCCACCGGCGCCAAGTTCGCCCTGCTGCCACCGGAGAATGCCACCGGCAACTTCACCAAAATCGTGCAGCGGGTACCGGTGAAGATCCGCATCCCCGAGCCGGGCCCGCTGGCAGGCAAGCTGCTGCCGGGTCTCTCGACCGAAGTGATCGTGGATACCCGCACTCCTGATCCCGTGGTGGCTGCCAACTGATGGAACCCATTCCACGTCGCAACTGGATCGCGGTCATGGGGGGGCTTATCGGCGCCTTCATGGCCATCCTCGATATCCAGATCACCAATGCCTCCCTGAAGGATATTCAGGGGGCCCTGTCGGCCACCCTGAGCGAAAGCTCCTGGATCTCCACCTCCTATCTGGTGGCGGAGATGATCGCCATCCCCCTGAGCGGCTGGCTGAGCCGGGGGCTGAGCGTGCGCCGCTACCTACTCTGGACCACCGGTGCGTTTATCGCCGCCTCCGTGCTCTGCTCGTTCAGCTGGAACCTCACCAGCATGATCGTCTTCCGGGCGCTGCAGGGCTTCACCGGCGGGGCGCTGATCCCGATGGCCTTCTCTCTCATCGTCACCCTGTTGCCGTTACAGAAGCGGGCCACCGGCATGGCGCTGTTTGGCCTTTGCGCCACCTTCGCCCCCGCCATCGGCCCAACCCTCGGCGGCTGGCTCACCGAGCAGATGTCGTGGCACTACATCTTCTATCTCAACGTGCCACCGGGACTGCTGGTGATGGCCATGCTGGCCCACGGGCTTGATAAAAAACCAGTGGACTGGGCCGTGATCAAGCGGGTAGACCTCATCGGGATTGTCACCATGGCGCTTGGCCTCGGCTTGCTGGAGGTGGTACTGGAAGAGGGCAACCGGGAGGACTGGTTCGGCTCAAGCTTCATCGTGCGACTGGCGGTCATCTCGGCGGTGGCGCTGGTGTTCTTCGTTATCAGCCAGCTGATCCGCCGTCACCCGCTGGTCAATCTGCGGCTGCTGCACAACCCGCGCTTCGCGCTGGCCTGCTTCGCCTATCTGATCCTCGGCATGGCGTTGATGGGATCTATCTATGTGTTGCCGCTCTACATGACCCAGATCCACAACTACAACGCGCTGGAAATCGGCGAGGTACTGATGTGGATGGGGCTGCCGCAACTGCTGGTGCTACCGCTGGTACCCAGGCTGACCCACAAGATAGACCCGCGCTATCTGGTGAGTTTCGGCTTCCTGATCTTCGCCGTCAGCTGCTTTATGAACGTCAACATGAGTGCCGACTACGCCGGGCCGCAGCTGATCCAGTCGCTTATCGTGCGGGCGCTGGGGCAGCCCTTCATCATGGTGCCGCTCTCCCTGGTCGCCACCGCCAGCCTGAGCCACGACGAGATCCCCTCCTCCTCGACCCTGCTCAACGTGCTGCGCAACCTCGGTGGTGCGTTCGGTATCGCCATCATCGCGACCATGCTCGACAACGATACCCGCACCCATGTGCTGCAGATTGGCAGCACTCTGGCCGCCAGCAGTATCGAGGGGCAGAGCTATCTGCTGCAACTGGCCCAGAGCATGATGGCGCAGGGTTCAGGCCCCGAGATTGCCCAGCAGCAAGCCCACGCCATGCTGGCCAATACCATCGACCGGGAAGCGGCCATCATGGCCTACAACCAGGTGTTCTACATCATGGGGATCTTCCTGCTGATCGCCAGCGCACTGATGCTGTTGCTCAAATCCCCCGCCCCACGGGCTGCGGATGCCGCACCGCTAGAGGCGTGAAAAACGCCGGGCATAAAACGAAAAACGGGCCAATGCCCGTTTTTCGTTATCTGTTACCTGCACTCAACCAGAAGACGTTATCCCGCCAGCGACCCCGCAATCAGGAATTGCGCCGCGAAGTAGCTACTCATCACCCAAGCTCGAGCGTGGGGAAAGGGGCGGCGGAAGCGATCGAGCGCCAGCATGCTGTCGGAGAAGAGGAACATCAGTGCCCCAACCAGAGCGGCGGCCGAACCGGCAGTGAGAGAGGCGTGCCAGGCACCGGCAGCCACCCAGGCCATACCGATGATCACCAGCATGTAGCAGAAGACCGGGATCCGCATCTCCCCCAGCTTGCCCCACAGCAGGCCGAATACCATGCCGGCGATCAGCAACAGCAGCAAACCATCCACCAGATTGAGCAACAGCGGCCCCTGGGCAAAGCCGACGATATAGCAGAGATGCGCGACAAGAAATGCCGCCAACCCCTGAATGAAGCGATCACTTGGCAGCATCAGCAGCACATCGCCCGCCAGCGAGAGACAAAGGCCGAGCAGGATCCAGGCGTGTGAGCCATCGTGGTCATAACTCTGGTAGCCGAACGCCAACGCGATGATAAGCAGCATGGTCAGCGGCTTGCTGATATAGAACTGGCGGCTGTCTGAACCGTAGGCAGCACGGATGTGCCACCAACCTGAAGCGATGATCAAGAAACTCAATAACATGCCCTGCTCCTCACCTGTTGCTCGCAGTCATACGGCAACCGTTTTTATCATGATGCAGGGTAACAAATTCCCTACCCCAGTGGCAGGGGTGCTGATCAAATGGACAGACTAAGCCTAAAGTCTAATTGCCGCCCCGAGTGGTTCAGGGCATAAGTGACGGGTCTGGAGGATCACCATGGAAGAAGCTATGAAGAATTATCTGCCCGCCATCGATATCATGATGTGCCATTTGGGGATCAGCTTTGAGCAGGCCTGTGAACAACTGGGTCTCAGCCAGCAGGAGCAGCAGGCACTGGATCATTTGCAGCAACAGCAGAGCCAAGCCAACTAGTCCGTTCTAACACGCATACCAAAGAGAAGACCGCCAGCAGGCGGTCTTCTCTTTTAGTCTCTGTGATAACCGGACGGCATCATGCAATACCTGCCAGCAAACGACTCCAGTTGCGTTTACCTGCGATAAAGCCATCCCGCAGAGCCCGGTACTCTAGTTGCAGCCTGAGGCGGTCATAGCGCGCCAGCGCCTTGCGCTTGCGCAGCTCCAGCAGCCGCTTGCGACTGGCGTAATAGTGTTGCAACTGCTGGCTCAGCTTGTCGTACTCCTCCTGCAGCAGCGCCTGCCACAGTTCGCGATCTTCCTGCTTGCGCAACTTGGCTTGTGCCCGTTTCAGCTGCATCTGCAGCCGGGCCTGCTCGATACGCTCCTCCGGCGAGGATCTGAGATCCCCCGCCAGACCGCACCAGGAGGCGAGCCGGATCAACCACTTGGTCGGATCGAACTGCCACCAGTGAATGCCGTTGCGGTAGTCATTCTCGAACAGGTGGTGAAAGTTGTGGTACCCCTCGCCAAAGGTGAAAAAAGCCAGGATGCCGTTATCGCGAGCGGTATTGTGGTCGGTATAGGGCTGACTGCCCCAGATGTGGGCCAGCGAATTGATGAAGAAGGTGGTGTGGTGAGTCATCACCATTCTTAGCACGCCCGCCAACAGCAACATGCCGAGCATATCCCCGTGCCACAGGCCGAGCAGCAGCGGCAGCCCCAGATTAGCCGCCAGTGCCAGCGTCAGATAGTGACGGTGCTGAAACGCGACCACCGGGTTGTTCTGCAGATCACGCACATTGCTGTAATCGCCATAGCGATCTCCCTGATGCTCCCGCAGCATCCAGCCGATGTGGGAATAGCAGAAACCGCGCCCCGCGCTGTAGGGGTCTTTATCGTTGTCATCCACATGACGATGGTGACGGCGGTGATCGGCCGACCAGTGCAGGGCCGAATTCTGTAGCGCCAACGCACCGCCGATGGCAAACAACCACTGTAAAGCGAGGTGCGCCTTGTAGGCCTTGTGCGACCAGAGCCGGTGATAGCCTGCGGTGATGGAGAGACCACTAAGGCAGAACAACAACAGGAAACTGGCCCACTGCCAGAGATCGTAACCGTGGCTCATGCCGTACCAGGGTACGACAATCAACGCCACTATCCCGGAGAGGGAAAACAGAAGGGTATTAGTCAAAATAATGGGGGGTCTGGCCATCTCATTGCATCCTTTCAGCGAACAGCTGTTAGCCATTTTCTATGGTGATTTCCTCACGGTCAATGGTAAAAAAGTAGGATACAAACCTGATCCTGAGGCGCCTTCGGGTTATCATTTGTCCTCGTTAAGCTGAAGGTGACTGATTTCGTGGGTATTCGCGCTCAACAAAAAGAAAAAACTCGGCGTACATTGATCGATGCTGCATTCAGCCAACTGTGCGCCAATCGGAGTTTCTCCAATCTCAGCCTGCGGGAAGTCGCTCGCGAAGCGGGTATCGCGCCCACCTCTTTCTATCGCCACTTTCGCGATATGGAGGAACTGGGCCTGACCCTGGTTGACGAAGGAGGTCTCACCCTGCGCCAACTGATGCGCCAGGCACGCCAGCGCATTGCCGGTGGTGGCAGTGTCATCAGCACCTCGGTGCAAACCTTTATGGAGTTTGTCGAGAACAACCCCAACATCTTCCGGCTGCTGCTGCGGGAACGCTCCGGCACCTCGGCCGCCTTTCGTCAGGCGGTGGCTCGCGAAATCCAGCACTTTATCGCAGAGCTGACCGATTATCTGGAAGCCACCACAGAAGCACCACGGGAAGATGCCTACATCCAGGCAGAAGCCATGGTCACCATCGTCTTCAGTGCCGGTGCCGATGCACTCGACATGACCAGCGAAGAGTGCCGTGCACTCTCCGACCGAACAATTCGCCAACTGCGGATGATCGCCATGGGCGCCGAGGTACAAAACCAGAAGCGCCGTGAACCTCACCCATGACCACAGGATGGAGAACGATATGACTGAACAGCTTATGATCCCGAAAAAACCGCTCGTCATGGCCATGCTGATTGGTATCTGTGGCGATGCCTCTCTGGCCGTGCTGACCAACTCGGTCGTGCCTTTCTCCTTCTTCCCGCTGATTGCCCTCTGGCTGGCGGCCTATCAGCTGTTCCAGCACTATCGCCATGAACCCATGGTGGGCAACACTCCCATCTGCACCCTGCTCTGCTTCTTTATCGGTGTCTTCGGCCACTCCGCGCTGCTCAAGGTGCAATACCCAGAGCTTGGCAGCAACTTCTTCTCCCTGATCATGATGCTGCTGCTACTGGCAGCCCTCTCCATCAAGCTCGGCCTGAGCATTGGCAACAAAGAGAAGCCCTGATAAATCGACCGAGTGATGGTAATCAGTTGATAGATAAAGCAAAGAGGCCTTCCCGTCGGGAAGGCCTCTTTGCTTGAACGGTACCTGATTAATCCGGCAATCTCGGTATTCCCAACCCAGCCAAGCTGCAGGGCTTCAAGATCGACGTGCAAATGGAAGAGGGGGTGGTCAATATGGAACCGCCCTGTAGTCGGCAAGCGGCAGAAGGCTGAGTTGACCACCTGCAGAGTCGTTCAAATTGCTGTGAATGAAACTGATAGGGCTCGGATATAGCCAGAAAATGGTGGGAATAATCGGCTATCTGGCCATTCTTCCGACAGGTAAAAGCCTGACATTGGCGATATAACGCACTAAAAATACAAAAGCCCGGTCGTGAGAGCGAGTTTTGTGTTAGTTCCTGTGCGTAAATCGGTGAGCCACTGGGCAAAAACCACCCATAGCAAAAAGGCCTTCCCAGTAGGGAAGGCCTTCAAATTAGTGGCGGAGCGGACGGGACTCGAACCCGCGACCCCCGGCGTGACAGGCCGGTATTCTAACCGACTGAACTACCGCTCCGCATTCGGTTAGCTTGCGCTAAATTGTTTGCCGCGTCAGTGAGGTGTCATCCTCGCAGCCAGTGACGTGATTCTTCACATCGCTGTTTAATTGGGTGCCTGGCAGTGTCCTACTCTCGCATGGCGAATGCCACACTACCATCGGCGCTACCGCGTTTCACTTCTGAGTTCGGCATGG